>NZ_RCIH01000005.1 GCF_003675855.1 Halostella salina
TCACCCTGAACAACTCGAAGGAGATCGAGATGGCACAGGGGCTGTCCGCGGACATCAAGACCGAAGGAGACGATTGAGCGGGGAGGACCGCCGGTAGGCGTGTCCGAACTGCGATCGCTCCTTCGTAGCGAGCGACGACTGACGGCTCGCGCTTCTCTTTATACACCGAGGCTGATCCCCTGCTGGTCAACCGACTGACGGAGTGACGCGGGCCGAAAGTGAGAGACGAAAGGTACGGCGGGACGCCCCGGACCGGAACCGCCCGGGCGGTTCCGGATGTGATGTGGACGCGGACGCGAGCGCGACGGGTTTTGCCAGCACGACGTGAAAAGCGTCGACTGCTGGCGCTTGGGCGTACGGTGCGGAGACGAATAAAGCCACCGGGCCGCGCTACAGTCGGCGGTCACGCAGCGCCGGGAACTCCTCGCGGACCGCGGCGACCGTCTCCGGGTCGGCCTCGGCGGTGACCAGCGCGGGGTCGTCGTCGCTACTCGCCACGGGCGTCCCCCACGGGTCGTACACGGTCGACCGGCCGAGCAGTTCAGCGTCGTCGAACGCGCCGCTCCCGTTTATCGTCGCCACGTAGAACTGGTTCTCGACGGCGCGGGCCCGCGAGAGCGTCTGCCAGTGTTCGACCCGCGGATACGGCCAGGCGCTCGGCACCAGCGTCAGCGTCACGTCCTCCGCGAAACCGCGGTACAGTTCGGGGAACCGGAGGTCGTAGCAGGTCGTGACGGCGACCGTGTGGTCGTCGAACTCGGCGGTCGGCACGCGCTCGCCGGGCGTCAGCAGTTCGTTCTCCGCCGACTCGTAGCCGAAGAGGTGGTGCTTTCGGTAAACTAGCAGGCGTTCGCCGTCGCGGTCGAACAGGACCGCGGTGTTGGCAAGCCCCTCGTCGGCCGGCGTCGTGGCGGTCTCGGTCTCGCTCAGGTCCTCGACGATGCTCCCGGCGAGGACGCCGACGCCGTGCTCGGCCGCGGCGTCCCGGATCCGCGTCAGCGTCTCGCCGTCGAGCGGTTCGGCGCGGCGACCGTACAGGTCGAACGCGAAGTAGCCGACGTTGAACACTTCCGGAAGCGCAACGAGATCCGCGCCCGCCGCCGCGGCCGACGCGACCGCCGACTCCGCGCGGTCGAGGTTGCCGGCCACGTCGCCGGCCTCGATCCGGATCTGGGCCAGCGCGACGTTCACGCCTCGACCTCCAGGTCGGCTCTGAGCGACGCCTCCAGATTGTCGAGTTCGGCGTCGAGATTCCGTTTGAAGAAGCGCTCGACGCCGGGAAGCCGGCCGTCGACGACGAAGGAGTTGTGGAGCTTACAGCCGTCGGCGGTCGCCTCGATCTCGTGTTCGCCCGTGACCCGCATCACCTTCGACCGGCCGACGAACTTCACGAACCGGGGCGGGTCGCGCTCGACGTCCTCCGTTCGGACCGTCGCGGACGTGTCGAGCAACGGGATCGGCAGGTCGACGTACCAGACCGCCTCCGTGCCGTCCTCGTTGCGGAGTTCGAAGTCGGAGACGACGCTGATGGAGCGTGCGCGTTTCTCCGGGTCGGCGATGAACTCCCAGATTCGTTCCGGCGGTACGGCGAACTCGAAGGTCCGCTGGACCCGGACAGTCATAGTACGAACGTCCGACCCGGGAGGGTAAAAGTCCGCTGGAACGTACGGAGCCGGCGGGCACGAGCGACTCGTGTTCGGGGCGGCTTCGGCAGGGCGACCGAGCGTCTCAGCTCCGCGTGACCTTCCACGTCGTCGAGCGCGCGCGGCCCCACTTCTCGATGTCGACCTCGTCGCTCTTCTCGGCGAGTCGGGGGAGGCGGACGCCGACCTGTTTCGCCGACAGCTCGATGGCGTCGGCGATGTTTTTGGCCCGGAAGTACTGCTCGCCCCGGGAGACGCTCTCGCTCAGGTACGCGAGGATGCGTCGTTCCTCTTCGGTGTAGTCAGTCATCGTCTTCGCGCGTGTATACGTCGCTGACACGTATAACCATTTCCGTGGGTACGGAGAGCTTACCAGTAGACGTGAATGTACGCGACGGCGAGGGAGGCAAACAGCATCGCCGCGCCGAAGCCCCACGCGGCGGCCCGCTCGGGCGCGCCGACGTACATGCCGACGGCACCGGCGGCGGTCAGCAGCGAGAACAGCATCGCGAACCCGATCCCCTTGTCCGACGCGACCGTATCGGTAGCCATACCCACTGCTTCCCGCGGCGGGGACTTATATCGTTCGTGTCCCGGCCTCCCGTCAGTACTAACTCGGCGTCGTTCGTTGAGCCGGTCGATGAACGGAGACCGTCTCAAGGCGGCGTTTCTCGGGAGTAAGATCCGGATAGCGGCGACGGCGCTCGGCGTGGTGGTCGTCGCCCTCGGCGCGGCCGTCGCGCTCGGCGTCTTCGGCGTCCCGGCGGTCGAATCCGTCGACAACCGGTTCGGCGACGTCAACGACACGACGACGGTGGTGGTGACCGACCTGACCGTCTCCAACCCGAACCCCGTCGGAACGGGCTTTCTCGACGCCTCGGCGACGTACACGGTCCGGATGAACGACGTGCGGATGGCGGCGGGCGAGCGCGGGAGCCTCGCCCTCTCGCCGGGCCGGAACGAGCTCCGGCTGGAGACGTACATGGACAACCGCCGGATCCCGGACTGGTGGGTCACCCACATCCGCAACGGCGAGCGGACCGACGTGGCGATCGATGCGCGGATCCGCTCCGGGACGCTCGGGCAGGGCGTGACGATCCAGCGGGGACGGACGATCAACACGAGCATGATCGAGCGGTTCAACTCGACCGAGACCCGCGAAATCGAGGGGGACAGCCCCCTGTCGGACGGCCCGGTGCTGTACGTCAACGAGACCAGCGGTCGGTGGGGGAACGTCACGGAGGCGGAGACGCCGGTGAACACGGCGTTCGTCGCGTACAACCCCGAGAACGTCCCCTACACCGTCACGCAGATCCGCTACGAGATCACGATGAACGGCATCACGGTCGGCGAGGGAACCAGCGACCGGGAGTACATCATCGAACCACGGACGACCGAGGAGATCCGGACGCGCACCGCGATCCGGAACGAGAACCTCGACGAATGGTGGGTCTCGCACCTCCGCAACGACGAGCGGACCGAACTGCGCATCGAGTTCGCGGCGACGATAGAGGTCGAGGACCCGACCTCGATCACCGGCGATACGGTGTCGCTGGACGTCCCGCTGGACGCCATCACTCACGAGGAGACCATCGAGACGGACATCCTCGGGAGCGGCAACGAAACGTCGGGCTGACGCCGATAGAGTTTTGAGGCTCCCGTCACCATGGGTAGACGCATGACACGGAGTTCACAGGCTCCTGATCGAGTTCTTCTCCGGCGATGAGGTATCGGTATCGACGACGCAGGGCGGACAGTCGGTCGTAGTTCACGTCGACGGCGACGAACACGAGCTAGCCCGTAGCGACGCGGTCGCGCTGCGCGAGGCGATCAGCGACGCCGTGACCGAGACGCGCGAGTTCTTCCGGACGGCCGGCACGTACCGCGAGGACGGCTCCTACGAGGTGAGCCGCCGCGGCGCGGACTCGGCGGGCAACGCGAAGGTGTTCGAGAGCTTCGACGCCGTCCGCCGACTGTACGACCGCCTGCCCGGCACGTTCTCCGCGGACGACGTGGAACACACCGGGATCACTGGGTCGCGCAAACACATGCTCGTCCGCCACTTCGCCGAACACCCCGCGTTCGACTGCGAGATCGAAACGCGGAGCCCGCTGACCGCGACCAAGGTCGGCGACGACGCGGAGATGCCCGACGAGCACCCCGACGCCGCACAGCCGAGCGCGACGGCCGACTAGCGGTCGTCGCCGGTCTGCAGTCAATCACCCGTCAGCTGCAGGTGCAGCAGCCGGTATCCCATGTAGCCGGCCGACATGACCACGCGGCCAGCGCGAGCGCGCGGCACTCCGACGCGCCGCGGGCGAGCGTTCGGGGAAGGGCAGGCACTCGAAGCGTGCCTTCGCGACCGCGAAGGCTCGCGCAGACTAGCGGTACCTGGGTCAACGCGCGAGCGAAGCGAGCGCGTTGCGGCGGACATGAAAAGGGCGCAGCGCGCCGCGCCAGCGGCGCGCAAGGGCTTTCTTAGTTAATGGTAGTGTGCTCGCTCTCCTCGTTCAGCGCGAGGTTCGCGGCGATCTCGGCGTTCCGCATGGCGAACTCGGCGGTCTGCTGGAGGCTGACGAGCACCTCGCGGACCTCCAGCAACGAGTCGTTCTCCATCTCCGGCAGGTCCGAGAGGATCTCCTGCTGGCGGTCGCCGATGTCGTGGAACAGCTGTCGGACCTCGATGGTGAGGTCGTAGTCGCGCTTGACCGCTGACTCGACGGCGAGCGCGGTGATCTCGTCGACGTCGTCGGTGAACTCGCGGATGCGCCGCATCGTTCCGCTGTCGATGTCCAGGCTGTGGCCGTCCGATTCGAGGACGATCTCGGCGATGTCCTCGGCGTTGTCGGCCGTGAGTTCCAGGTTCTTGGCGATCGAGCGGTAGCCGATGAGCGGGAAGCCGTCGCCCAGGCCGACCGCGCGGGCGAGGTTGGGGTTCTGGTAGGCGGTGAAGATGAGCCGCAGGAGGAGGACGAAGATCTTGTTGGCCTGACGCTCCCGGTTCAGGGCCCGCTGAGCGAGGTCCGGGTTACCGTGGGCCAGCGCCTTGATCGCCTCGCCGCGCATCGTCGAGCCGGTGGATTCGAGCCGTTCGAGCAGGTTGTCGAGCGTGAAGTCCTCCGGGTCGACCGAACAGCGGATCGAGATGCTCTCCGGGGTCTCCTCGATGACGCCCAGGCCCATGAGCTGCGTCTCGGCCTTGTAGACGGCGTTGATGTGGTCGGAGTCGAGCGCGCCCGAGGACTGCTCGACGCGGATGACCCGGCGGCCGAGCACGTACTGCGCGAGGATCGCCCGCTCGACGGCGTCGGCGTCCAGGTCGTCGGCGTGGATGATCGCCTCCGAGTCCCCCGTGCTGACCGACTCCGGCATCACCGTCAGCGTCCCCTTGCCGCCCATCCGGAGGGACACCTCGTCGCCCTTCTCGACGTCGTGTTCCTGCGCCCACTCCGCGGGCAGCGTCATCGCCAGCGTGGACGGCCCCAGCCGTTGCACCTTGCGTGTTTCCATGGCAGTTCAATGGCGAGCGGATACCTTAACCTTGACTATACCACCATTAACACTACGGGAGATATTATAACAATAGTTGCCGGTCCGGCAGGGGTGGGTTGCTCAGACGACCTGCAAGAGGCGGCGTTCGACGCGACCGACCCGGACCTTCCGCCAGCCGCGGAGCGACTCGTCGACGGCCTCGTCGCCCGTGTCGACCCGGAGGACGCCGACGGTGTCGAGTTTGGCCTTCGAGGCGACCGCCTCGACCTCGGACCGTCGGATCACCGCCGGCGATATCTGGTCGTTGCCGCGGCCGAAGAGAAACCCCTGCCCGCCGATCGGCGAGACGACGATCACGTTGCGGTCGCCGAGCGATTCGAGGATCTCGTCCTCGGTCGCGTCCCGCACCAGCACTTCGCCGTCGTGCCACACGTCGACGCCGAGCGGTGACCCGTCGAACCCGAGCGCCTCCTTCACCGCGCCGACGGTGCTGCCGGGCCCGAGGACGTACGTCGTGTCGGGGTCGACGTCGGCGGCGACCCCAGCTGCCAGCCCCTCGACGCTGCCGCCGCCGAGCTGCTTGCTCGACTGCACGGCGTCGGCCACCGGCACCGGCCGGACGGCTTTCAGTTCCGTCTCCACCTCTCCGCCGCGGTAGGCGTCCTCGTCGATGTCGTTTATTTCGCGGTCGGCAACGTCCTCGAACGTCGCGGCGATCCGCCCGGTATCTCGGGGCGAGACGCCGAAGGTCGAGGAGTACACTTTCACGCCGGCCGGGACCCCGAGCATCGGCGCGTCGCTGTCGCGGTCGGTCAGCGTCTCGGCCACGTCGACCGCGGTGCCGTCGCCGCCGGCGAACAGCACGAGGTCGACGCCGCGGTCGACGAACTCGGCGACCGCCTCGCGGGTGTCCGCGGCGGTCGTCTCCGCGCCGGGGTCGGTGACGACTTCGGGGTCGAACCCCGCGGCCGCCGCCTCGTCCGCGCCCATGCGCCCGCCGGCGGCGAGCAGTTCGACCGCGTCGGCACGCTCCGCGAGGGCGTCGAGCGCCTCGCGAGCGCGGTCCGGCGCGCGCGGCTCCGCGCCGCGCTCGCGGGCCGCCTCGACCTTCCCGTCGGTGCCTTTCAGCCCCACTCGACCGCCCATCCCGGCGATGGGGTTGACGACTACCCCGATCCGTCGCATGGACGGATCTTCGCGCGTGCAGGCAAAAATCGTCTGCCCGCGCCGGTTCGTCAAGAGTTAAGAGCGCGGCACCGAAACGCCCCGGACATGACGACGATCCTCACCGAGACCGCGCTGCCGATGGACGCCGTCGGCTACGGCGTGCTGGGCGTCAGCCTGCTCATCACCGCGGCCTGGCTCGCGTACCTGTATCGGTGACCGGCGCGGTGACAAGCGGTCGGTCCCGCTAGTTCTCGACCGGCTCGACCCGGTCGCGGATCCAGTCGGCGGCCGCGGCGACCTCGTCGGCGTCGCCGCCGCTTATCTTCACCCGGACGTGGTCCCCGGGGTAGCAGCCGACGGTCACGTCGAACCGCGACCGGAGGTCGTCGACGCGCGACAGCAGGGCGCTCTCCGGCTCGTCGGCCTCGACGACCGCGACGTGTTTCTCCGCCCCCCGGAACTCCGCCTCGACTCGCTCGAACATCGCCTGCATCTCTGCGGGGACGCCCGGCAGGACGTACACCGACTCGACGACGCAGCCGGGGGCGACGCCCACTTCGTTGTGGAGCACGCGAGCCCCTTCGGGGAGGTCGGCCGTCCCCTCCGTGAGGTCGTCGCGGGTGTAGCCGCCGTTCTCCGCGAGCCACTCCAGCGCGACCTCGTGTTCGACCACGTCGCGGCCGAGCGCGGCCGCCACCGCCTCCATCGTCACGTCGTCGTGGGTCGGCCCGAGCCCGCCGGTGACGAGAACGGCGTCGTACTCGGCCCGGTACTCGTTGACCACGCGGGCGATGTCGGCAACGCGGTCCGGGACGACGGTGACGCGCTCGACCGTCACCCCCCGGCCGTCGAGCCGGTCGCATATCCACGTCGCGTTCGTGTTGGTCGTGTCGCCCGACAGGAGTTCGTCGCCGACAGTGACCACCGCGGCGTTCATGCGCCTTGCTTACGGGCGGGTGAGTAAAAGCTCGCGGGCTACCCCATCCCCGGCGGCGGCCCGTCGTCGAACTCGTCGTCCTCGGTGTCGACGTCCAGCCCCATCTCCTCCCGGCGGCGCTCCAGTTCGCGGATCTGCCGGAGGTAGTAGATCAGGCCGGCGACCAGCACGACGCCGAGGACGGCGACGATCCCGCCGAAGATGTAGATGTCCCGGTCGAGGTAGTACCGGACGAACACGTTGCCCTCCGGGTCGTCCCACCGCAGGTGGACGCGGTTATCGACGACCTCCTTCTCGGGGTTGCCGGGGCTGACGTGGCTAAACAGGAAGTTCCCGGTCTGGTGGTTCGGCGGCAGGACCACCTCGTGGGACCCCTCCACGAGCACCGGCGACCCGAACTGCTTCGGGCGGGTGTCGGCCGTGTACGCGACGGTTCCGTTCTCCGACGGCAGGTCGATCACCGTCTCACTCCCCTGCTTCTCCACGTCGAGGGCCGAGCCGTTGACGAACGTCCCGTTGGCGTCCCGGAACTGCACCGCGCGGACGTTCACCGGCTCGTTGCCCGCGAAGCCCTGCTGGTAGACGGTCAGTTCGGACTGGTTCGAGACGTCGTACACGGCCTGGTACTCCGCGCCCTCGATCGTTATCGTCGCCGTCGCGTTCGTCTCCCAGTCGTATTCGGCGGATTCGTTCAGCTCCTCGTCGGTGATGTCGTCGGCGAAGGGGCCGAAGCTACAGCCGGCCGTCACGGCGAGCAGGCCGACCACGACCGTGCCGAGGAGGAGCCGCCTGTTCATGGGACAACGCAGCGGAGTTCGGCGGGGAGGTACTCCCCGATGCTCGCGAGCAGGCCGGGCGGGTCGGTGCCCTCGCCGCAGACGATCGACTGTTCGAGCAGGCCCAGGCGCTCGACGGTGACGATGTCGCGGGCGTGGCCGGCGCGGTTCACCGTCGCGCGCACCTCGGCGCGGGTCGCGCTGTTGACGTTGACCCGGCCGTCGCCGCGGGTCCACTCGTAGAGCCGGTCGCGCTCGGCGTCGGCGAGGCTGTGGGCGTCGTCCTCGCCGCCGTACACGAACCGCATCGGCAGGTGCTGCACCAGCCCGAACCGTTCGCGGACCTGTTCCGGCGAGCCGGGGCCGAGCCCGAACTCGTCGGTCGGGACCCGGATCGCTTCGCCGGCGTCGAGGACGAACCCGTCCTCGTCCCACCGCTCCAGCGTGCCGACGTACGTCTCGCCGGCCTCGAACTCGCCGGTGATCTCCCCCCACTCCTCGCGGAGCAGGTTCCGCGCGACGACGGCGTCCTCGCCGGAGACGGTGACCGACGGGAAGTCGTCGTGGCGGACGCCCACCTCGTAGCTCACGTCTAACTCGTCCAGCGCGTTCCCGACCAGCGAGCGCAGCGAGTCGACCGCACGCTCCCGGGCGTCGCCCTCGACGTACAGCTTGGTTGCCAGGACGACCATTATGCCTCGACGTTCAGTTCGTCGCGGAGCGCCGCGATGCGGTCCTCCATCGAATCGACGAGCCGGGTGTTCTCCATCGCCTCCAGCGGCGAGCCACATTCGGGGCACTCGAAGCCGAAGTCCATCGCCTCGCCGAACTCGAAGCGGATGGAGTCGACCTCACAGAGGTAGAACTCGTGGTTGCGCTCGTACTCCTCGCGCTCCTCCAGCGCCTCCAGCAGCCGGTACATCTCCTCCTCCAGGTTCTCCGGGATGTTCTCGTACTGGAACGTCCAGAGGTACGTGAGCCACCCGGAGTCCTCGTCTCGCAGGCGGCGATACGTCGCCAGGTCGTTCTCGTAGAGGATAAACAGCGCCCGGCGCACGTCGTTGAGTTCGAGGTCCAGCTCCTCCGCCAGTTCCTCGTCGGTCACTTCGCCGTCCGGCGGGGCGGCGGCGACCGGCATCCCCTTCGGTCCGACCAGCTCGTGAAGGTACTTCTGAATGACGGGGTCCTCGAGCAGGTCCTCAAAAGCCATTGGTTACAACCGGGGCGGTCAGGCGTTTAAAACCTCCGAATCACTCACTCGGTTCGGTTTTCGTGGCTCGCAGTCCCTTCGGGACTGCTCACCTCCGGAAGACTCCCTTCGCTCGCCTTCCGAGGTTCGCGATTCCGTCGGAATCGCTTACCTCCGAATCACTCACTCGGTTCGTTCCGGGGCGATGCCTCCCGGGGTAGCAGGCCAGTTCGGTGGGCAACTGATCTCCGGCCGTCGTGGACGAACTCCCGCACGGTCCGGGAATCAATCGCCCGTTTCGGACTGGTGATTGTACGCCCAGTACAGAAAGAGCCCGATAAACGCCAGTCCACTGACCCCGGCGAGGAGGTCCGAAACGAACTGCGGGAGCGAGAGCACCGCTGCAGCCCCCGAAACACCGTACGCGAGCAACGCGGCGGCTCCAACCAGCATGAACGCGAATTCCGCCCGGGAAACACGGCCACGAACGACCCCGTATCCGCCCAACCCAGTCACCACCACGCCGAAGACGACAGCCACGGACTGTACTTCGGGGCTCTCGACCATAACGTGTCACTCTCACATAGAGTTGGTAAGCTTTCTGCCTGTACTGATCGGGGAGCAGATCCGAGTGTGATGTCCGTTCCACTCTGGTACGCTTACCACACGCCGTACGACGGTCCGGAGTCGGTCGTGTCCTCGCCGGTGGTTCCGGAGTCCATCCCGCCGTCGCCCCGGACCGGCGTCCCGTCCGGGGCGAGCACCCACCACACGTCGCCGACGCCCTGCCCCGTCGCGTCGCCGGGTTCCTCGTCGGGCGCGTAGTAGTACAGCGGCCAGCCGTTGGCGGCCACCTGTGCCGAGCCGTCCTCGCGCTCGAACGTTGTCAGTTCGGCGGTGACGCCGTCGCCGGCCGTCGGATCCTCGGCCGTGAGCGGCGGCCAGGTCTCCGCACAGCCGCCGGAACAGGTGCTCGCCCCTTCCCCCTGCGTATCCTCGTCGAACATGTACAGCATCAGCCCGTCGGGGCCGACGAGCACCTCGCCGTGGTCCGGGTGGGAGCGCACACTCACCGTCGCGCCGTCGTCCATCCCGCTTCCGTCACTGTCGGTCCCGTCCATCCCGGTCGTCTCGGTGTCGCCGTCCATCCCCGAGGCGTCGGTATCGGTCTCCGTATCGGTTGCGTCGCCGTCGTCGCCCCCGCCGAGACAGCCGGCGAATGCGAGCGTCGTTGCGGTCGCGCCGAGGAGTTTGCGCCGAGTCGGTGGCATATTCGTTCGGAGGCGCTCCCCGTGAAAAGTCGTTTTCCGAACTGCGTCCAAACTTCGTCCCGAGTCGGGGGTCACCGGAGCGTGACCCGCGCGACGAACGCGAGCGCGACGAGTTCAAGCGTACAGAGCATCGTGACGCCGACCTGCACGTCGGGATCCGAGAACTCGAACCAGGCGATGAAATCGGGGTGGAGGACGTAGAAGTAGAGCCAGAGGAGGTTTTCCAGCAGGAGAAACGCCGCGAACACGAGCAGCGCGAGCGTGTGGCTCGCGCCGTGTCGCCGGTAGTTGCGGAGCCAGACGGCTCCCAGCCCCAGCAACACGACCGCGTTCGCGGCCGCCGCGAGCCTCGCGGCGGTGAGCCAGACGTCCATCGTGTGCCCGTTAGTAACTCCCCGTTATATGTGCTGTCCAAACTTCGTCCGACATCAGTCGCCCTCGCCGTCGACGGTCTCGAAGATCTCCTCGACCACGTCCCAGTTCGCCCTGACCTGGTCCGTACACAGGTACACCGCGGCGTACTCGTCGCCGGACCGCTCGACGACGTTGTTCTCCAGCAGCACGTCGAGATGGTGCCGGATCGTCGTGTAGTCCATGTCGAGCCGCTCGGCCAGTTCGTTGGCGTTCCGCGGCCGGTCGTCGAGCGCCCGGAGGATGCGAACCCTGGTCGGACCGCCGCGCGAACTCGCGAGCAGGTGCCAGAGTACGCCCTCCATCCAGCGGCATTTGCGGGGCGGGGGACGTAAACACCGGGCAATCGGCTGGCAAGCGTCCGGGCTGTCGGGGCCGCCGTAGCTGTCACTCCTCGTCGGGCGAGACGACCTTTTTGCCGGTTTCCATCGGGACGACGCGCTGGTCGGCGTCGGTCCACTCGCGGTCGAGTTCGCGCCCGTCGAACAGGCGGTCGAGGAAGACGGCCAGCCCCGCAACTTCGGAGTGGGGCTGGTTGGTGACGCCGACGTTCCAGTCGGCGGCCTCGTACACGTCGAACGACACCTTCTCCGCGCCGACGACGACGAGGACTGGCTCGTCGTCGTGGGCCGCCCGGATCGCCGACTCCACGTCCTGGACGCGCTCGCCGTACATCGTCAGGTGGACGACCGCTCCGGGCCAGTCCCGGATCGTCGCTTTCGGCGAGTCGACGAGTTCGGCCGAGAAGGGGCCGCCGAACCGGTCGGTGATGTCCTCGACCGTCTCCTTCGCCTGCGTGGACGCGGTCAGCAGTACGCGGTCGGCCCCGAGCGCGCGGGCGGTCAGCCCGACGTGGGTCGTCATCCGCCCGTCGCGGCCGGGTCGGTGGCCGAGCCGCAGCACGGCGACCTCGGGTTCCCCCTGCATGGGGGACCAGTCGCGGGGGAGCGGTTAGGGGGTTTCGCTTCGGAACGCGCTACTCGTCGTTCTCGTCATCCGCGTCAACGACGAGCACGGGGATCGTCGCCGTGCGGACGACCCGTTCGGTGACGCTCCCGAGCAGCACCCGGCTGATGCCGGAGCGCCCGTGCGACCCCATCACCGCGAGGTCGATGTCGTTGTCGTCGATGTACGCGACGATCTCGTCGTGGGGGCTGCCGACCGCGACGTGTTCGACGGCGTCGAGCCCCGCATCTGCGGCCGCGCGAGCGACCGCCGCAGTCGCCTCGTCGGCCTTCTCCCGCACCTCCGGCATCTCGCTCAGTTTGCCCTGCCGGAGGCGCTCGACCTGCTCGGTGCCGAGGCTGTAGTTGGTCGCCTGCAGGTCGACGACGTACAGCGCGTGTACCGTCGCGCCGTACCGCTCGGCGATGTCGACGCCGTGTTCGATCGACCTGCGGGCCGGTTCGCTTCCGTCCGTGGGGATCAGGATGTTGTCGTACATTGTTCAGTCGTCTGCGGGCGCGTCGCTATCGACGATATCCTCCGCCGAGTCCATCTGCTGCATCGGCTCGGGACTGTGGCACTGCCGGACGAGGCGCTTGATGTCCTCCGGGGGTTCCTCGGTCGCCATCGAGACACCGATGGTGACGGCGAACACGATCGGAACCGCGATCAGCGCCGATCCGATCGCCGGAACCCACTGGGCCAGCGTCGGCGAGATGGTGCCGTCAAGCGAGCCGACGTACGTCGGCAGCACCTCGTTTATCATCGGGATCGTCCAGATGACGAGGCCGGTGGTCATGCCGGCGAGCGCGCCCTGGCGGTTCGTGTTCTCCCACCAGAGCCCGAGGAAGAACATCGGGAACAGCACCGCGCCGGCCAGCGAGAACGCGTAGGAGACGAGCGCGGCGATGGGAGCCGCCGGGTCGAGCGCGGCCAGCGTCGTGATGACGCCGAGCGCGACGATGGCGGCACGGCCGACGAACACCTGCTCGCGCTGGGTCGCGTCCTCCTTGATGATGTTGGCGTAGATGTCGTGGGAGATCGCCGACGACCCGGCGATGAACAGGCCGGCCGTCGTCGCGATCGCCGCGGCGATGCCGCCGGCGGCGACGAAGCCGACGAACCACCGCGGCAGCTCAGCCAGTTGGGCCGCGAGTACGACGATGGTGTCGGCCTCGGCGGTGCTCATCCCGACACCGCCGTAGAGGTCGACGCCGAACGCCGCGAACGCGGGGGCGCTCAGGTAGAGGAGGCAGATGAAGAACAGCCCCCAGACCGTCGACCAGCGGGCGGTCCGCTCGCTCTCGACCGTGTAGAACCGCACGAGAACGTGTGGTAAGCCGCAGGTCCCGACGACCAGCGAGAACGCCGTCGCGATCCAGAGGTAGTAGCTCTCGTTGGTGAACGGCTCGCTGAACTCGTTGCTAAGCTGGTCGAACAGCGCCCCGTACTCGATCTGCGGGAGCACCGTCGAGTAGCCCTGCGAGAAGCCGACCGCGTACAGGCCGGCGAGGAACGCGACGATGAGGATGACGTACTGGACGGCCATGTTCTTCGTCGCGCCCAACATCCCCGAGAGGGTGAGATAGCCGACCGTTATCGCCATCATGAACACGACCATCGACTGGTAGCCCGAGAGGCCCGGCAGGCCGATGTCGCCGAAGATGTACAGGCCGACCAGCCCCATCCCGCGAGCCTGCCCGATCGCGTAGACGAAGCCGATGAGGAACGTGGTGACTGCGCCGATGGCGCGCGCGCTGTCGGAGTTGAACCGGTCCCCGACGAAGTCCGGCGCGGTGTACTTCCCGAACCGGCGCATCTGCGCGGCCATGAAGATGAGCAGGATGAAGTAGCCCGTCGACCAGCCGACGATGAACGCCAGCCCGTAAAAGCCCGAGAGGACCATGATGCCGGCCATTCCGAGGTACGACGCCGCCGACATCCAGTTCGCGCCGATCGCCATCCCGTTCTCCACGTTGCCGATTGAGCGGCCGGCGACCCACATCCCCTCGGCGTCGGCCACCTTGAACAGGTAGCCGATGACCAGGAACAGCAGCAGCATCGAGAGGACGAGGATCGCCGGCAGGAGCTTGAACGAAACCTCGAGCCCCTCCGGGAGCAACTGGAGCGGGACCGCGCTCATTCCTCGACACCTCCGTCAGCGGCCGGCGTGCCCTCCCCGGTGCCGGGGCTCGACCCCGACCCGTGCTCGATGCCGTACTTCTCGTCTAGCTTGTCCCGTCGCCGCGCGTACCAGAACGAGAGCGCCAGCGCCCCGCCGGGCGCGCCGATCGAGACGAGGAAGTAGTGCAGCGGGAAGCCGATGCCGGGGATCGTCTGGGTCATGACGCCCGGCGCGATCGCCGTCGCCGTCACCGGCCCGAACACGACCACGGCCCAGATGGCAAACCCCGTCCAGACGACGCGGAGGTGGTCGCGCATGAACGGGGTGCTCGGCTTCAGCAGGTTCACCTCCCTGTCGAGGTAGTCGGTTTCGCGGTGGCTCTGTGCGGCACTGGTGACCGTGCCGCCGTCCGGTTCGACTCGTCCGTCCGCCGAATCGTGCGTGGTGTTCTCACTCTCACGCGTGTCGTTGTCTGTCATAGTTGCGTTAGCTCGGTGGTGTCTCCCTGCGTTGGTTCGAAAAACGGTGCCCGCTCAGTCGTCCCCGACTTTCGCCTGGATGTCGTCGACGACGTCGGGGTTCCGCAGCGTCGACGTGTCACCCAGGTCGTCGTCGTTGGCGATGTCCTCGAGCAGGCGGCGCATGATCTTGCCCGACCGCGTCTTGGGGAGTTCCGGCGTGAACACGACCTGTTCCGGACGCGCGATCGGGCCGATGGCGTCCTCGACGCCTTCGACGATCCGGTCGCGAAGGTCGTCGCCCTCCTCGTAGCCGTCCTCGGTGATGACGTAGGCGTAGACGGCCTCGCCTTTCATCTCGTGGTCGCCGCCGACGACGGCCGCCTCGGCGACGCCCTCCACGCCGACGATGGCGCTCTCGATCTCCATCGTGCCGAGGCGGTGGCCGGAGACGTTCAGCACGTCGTCGACGCGGCCCAGCACCGTGATGTAGCCGTCGTCGTCGATCTTCGCGCCGTCCTCGGGGAAGTAGATCCACTCGTCCTCGTCCGCGTCGGAGTACTCCGCCCAGTACTCGCTGACGAAGCGCTCGTCGTTCTTGTACAGCGTCCGGAGCATGCCGGGCCAGGGCTTCTGGACCGTGAGATGGCCGGCCTGCCCGGGGTCGACCTCCGCCTTGTTCGGGTGGATCACCTTGGCGTCGACCCCCGGCAGCGGCGGCCCGGCCGACCCGGGCTTCATCGTGTTGACGCCGGGGAGCGTGGTGACCATCATGCCGCCGGTCTCGGTCTGCCACCAGGTGTCGACGATGGGGCACTCCTCGTTCCCGATATGCTTGTAGTACCACTTCCAGGCGCGGGGGTTGATCGGCTCGCCGACGGTGCCGAGCAGGCGCAGGCTCGATAAGTCGTGCTCGGCCGGGTACTCCTTGCCCCATTTCATGAACGCCCGGATGGCGGTCGGAGCCGTGTAGAAGATGTCGACGCCGTACTCCTCGATGATCTCCCACAGGCGGTCCTTCTCCGGGTAGTCCGGCGTCCCCTCGTACATCACGCTCGTCGTCCCGAGCGCGAGCGGCCCGTACACGATGTAGGAGTGGCCGGTGATCCAGCCGATGTCGGCCGAGCACCAGTACGTGTCGTCGGCCTCGATGTCCAGCACGGCCTGGCTGGTCCAGCTGACGTACGAGAGGTAGCCGCCCGTGGTGTGTTTCACGCCCTTGGGCTCCCCGGTGGTGCCGGAGGTGTACATGAGGAACAGCATGTCCTCGGCGTCGCGCGTCACGGGGTCGACGGACGCGCCCTCGTGTTCCGCGACGAGGTCGTCGTAGTCGTGCTGGCCGTCGCCGAGGTCGTGGTCCAGGTCGTCGCCGAGGCGGTCGACGACGACCGTGTCGACGCCGTGGTCGACGCCGGAGAGGCCCTCGTCGGCCTTGTCCTTGTGGTCGAGCGCGTCGCCGCGGCGGTAGTAGCCGTCGCAGGTGACCAGATACTCCGAGTCCGCGCTGTTCATCCGGGTTGCCAGCGCGTCGGCGGAGAAGCCGGCGAAGACGACGCTGTGGGGCGCGCCGATGCGGGCACACGCCAGCATCGCGACCGGGAGCTCCGGGATCATCGGCATGTACATCGTGACCACGTCGTCCTCCTCGACGCCGAGGTCACGCAGCGCGGCGGCGAACTCCTCGACCTCGTCCAGGAGTTCAGCGTACGTGTACGTCCGCGTCTCGCCGAGTTCGCCGACCCACTCGATTGCCGCCTCGTCGCCCCGGCCGTCCGCGACGTGCCGGTCGAGGCAGTTCGCCGAGGCGTTTAACTTCCCGTCGGTGAACCACTCGTAGAACGGCTCGTTCGAGTCGTCGAGCACGGCGTCGTACTCCTCCTCCCAGTCGAGGAGGTCCGCCGCCCGCTCCCAGCAGTCGGGCCAGTTCTCCGCGAACTCGTCGTAGATGGCCTCGTCGGAGACGTTCGCCTGCTCGACGAACGACTCCGGCGGCTCGAACGCCTCCTGTTCCTCCAGGCGGGCTTCGAGCTGTACGTCCTCCGGTGACTCACTGTCTCCCATGGTACAGTGTTTCAGTCTCCAACCTTCACAATAAATCCTCCATCTAAATGTACAAACCCGTCGCCCGTTCCGAAGCGTTGTCGGAGCCGCGCCGGACCGTCGGGGGCGGAGCTACGTTCCGTCGGGAGCGTCGTCGAACACCGCCTGCAGGAGCTCCCGCTGGCCCTTCCGCAGGTGGTTGTGGAGCGTCGGGGAGGAGACGCCCATCGCGTCGGCTATCTCCTCGGCGGTGCTCTCGCGGGGCCAGTCGAAGTAACCGCCGGCGTACGCCGCGTGGAGCGCCGACTCCTGGCGGTCGGTGAGCCGGTCGTCGACGCCGCGGCGGAACTCGTCGACGCTGCGGGCGGAGCGTTCGGTCTCCCGTTTCCCGATCACTGCCGCGCTCGGGAACGCGTCGGCGACCCCGTCGACGACCGACCGCAGGTCCGCATCGCTGGGCAGCTCCGCGGTCAGCCGGGTTCCGTCGCCGCCGACGTGCAGGTCGCTCACCGTCGCGCCGGCCCGGGTCAGGGCGACGGCGGGCGTCGTTCCGGTGACGACGAACTCCAGCAGCGCGTCGTCACCCCGGGCCTCGACCAGCCGGAACGATTCGACCGCGTCGGCGGCCTCGGCCCGGTCGAACGCGGCCGACGGCGACGCGCCGGCGATCGAGAGGTAGTAGACGAGCGCCGCCTCGTCGCCCGAGACGAGCGACTCCAGCGTCAGCGTGCAGTCGCAGTCGGCCGCGACGCGGTTGAAAAAGGAACGCTCGCCGTCGACCCGCAGTTCCAGTTCGACGACCGCGTCGGAGAGGAGTAGCTTCCGCCGCCGGAGCGCCGTGACGGCGTGGCCCACGCGCCGGCCGAGCGCCCGCAACTGCGCCCGCTCCTCGGCGTCGAACGCGTCCGGCTGGTCCGACAGGACACAGAGGACGCCGTGGGTCGTCTCGCGCGCGACGAGCGGGACGACCGCCAGCGACGCCGCGCCGCAGGCGCGGAACGCCTCCCCCTCACCCCCCGCAAGCGGCGGGTCGGCCGCCCGCCTGACGACCGGCTCGCCCGTCTCCGCCGCCCGGTCGACGGCGTCCGTCGCCGCGACCGCCGCCGCCATCGTCGCTGCGGCGTCGTCGGCGACGCCTGCGACCGCACTCGGTGACCCGGCGTCGGCGGCGACCCCGGCGGCGTTCGTCCACGCGCCGACGTACGGGCCGCCGGCCAGCCCCTCACAGGTCGCCCGCTCGACCGCGTCCCGGCTGTCGGCGGCCAGCGCGTCCTCGCCGGCGGTCCGGACGGCCGCCGCGACCGCCTGCCGGTGCTGGAGCCGGTCGAGTTCGTCGGGGGTCGCCCCGCCGCCGTCGCCGACGAGCCGGTCCAGCGCGCCCACGAGCGCCGCCTCGTCGGGGGCGTCGAGATACGGTTCGAGCGCCTCGAAGCTCCCCCACCCGCAGGCCGTCTTCACGACCCGGGGGTTGGCGTCGGCGTCGACGAGCAGGCGGCGGGTGAAGTAGCGCCGCAGGTCCCCGACCGAGAGGTCGGCGTACCGGTCGTCGCCGGTGCGTTCGGCGGCCCGGTCCGTGGCGTCGGCGACGATCATCCGGACGCGGCGCGCGCTCACGTCGACGAGCCGGTCGTCCGGGTCGACCCCGTTGCTCCGCGCGTACCGCCGGAGTTCGCGGGCCAGCCCCGGCGTGACGAGCGTCTCGCGCTCCACGCCGCCGTCGCCGTCCGCCACCGCGAGCAGGTGTCGTGCCGGCTCCTCCCGGACCTGCCGGAGGTCGGCCGGGCGCACCCGGGGCATCTCGTCCGCCCGGAGTCCGCCCTCGCCGGCCAGCCGGATCAGCACCCCCTCGCGGTAGCGCTCCGTCGTCCCCCGGAGCCGCTCGTAGGCGGCCGTGTCGAGCCACGCGCCCCGGTCCGTGGTCGCCCCGCTCGCGCTCATCGTTTCTCCGATACAGCGACAGCGAAATGAATCCTTCGGTGGAAACGGTGTGTCAGTTCGGGGAAATTCGCGGATATCTCCGACCATCGTTTCCGCTTTTCAGCGAAGCCGAAACTCACTCGTTCCGGACCGCGGCTTCGATCTCGCCGACGACCTCCGGGTTCCGGAGGGCGCTCGTGTCGCCGAGGTCGTCGCCGTCCGCGATGGCCGTCAGCAGGCGGCGCATGATCTTCCCCGACCGCGTCTTCGGGAGGTCCGGCGCGAAGACGACCCGGTCGGGCCGGGCGAACGGGCCGATGGCGGCCGCGACGTGGTCGCCGATCCGCTCGCGGAGCGCCGCGGTCGCGTCGTGGCCGCTCTCGGTGCTGACGTAGGCGAACACGGCCGTGTCGGGGCCGTCGTCCGCGCCGACGACGGCGGCCTCGGCGACGCCGTCGACCTCGACGATGGCGCTCTCGATCTCCATCGTCCCGAGGCGGCGGCCCGAGACGTTGACCACGTCGTCGATCCGCCCGAGCACCGTCACGTAGCCGTCCCCGTCGACCGTCGCCCCGTCGCCGGCGGCGTAGCGGTAGCCGCCGTCGTCGGTCCGCTGCCAGCACTCCTCGACGAAGCGCTCGTCGTTCCTGTACAGCGTCCGGAGCATGCCGGGCCAGGGTTTCTCGACCGTGAGATACCCCGCCTCGCCGGCGTCGACCGAGTCGCCGGCGGCGTCGACCACGTCCACGTCGACGCCGGGGAGCGGCGGCCCGGCCGACCCGGGCTTCATCGGGTCGACGCCGGGGAGCGTCGAGATCATCATCCCGCCGGTCTCGGTCTGCCACCAGGTGTCGACGATGGGGCACTCGCCCCCGCCGACGTGTTCGTGGTACCACTTCCAGGCGCGGGGGTTGATCGGCTCGCCGACGGTGCCGAGCAGGCGCAGGCTCGACAGGTCGTGGCGCTCGGGGTACTCTTTCCCCCACTTCATGAACGCCCGGATCGCCGTCGGCGCGGTGTAGAACACGTCGACGGCGTTCGTGTCGACGATCTCCCAGACGCGGTCGCGGTCGGGGTAGTCCGGCGTCCCCTCGTACATCGTCGTCGTCGCGCCCAGCGCCAGCGGGCCGTACACGACGTAGGAGTGGCCGGTGATCCAGCCGATATCGGCCGAGCACCAGTGGGTGTCCTCCGGTTCGAGGTCCAGCACCGCGTGGCTCGTCCAGGCGGCCTGCGCGAGGTAGCCGCCGATGGTGTGTTTCACGCCCTTGGGCTCCCCGGTGGTGCCGGAGGTGTACATGAGGAACAGCATGTCCTCGGCGTCGCGCGGTACCGGGTCGACGCGCTCCCCGGCGTGGGCGTCCAGCAGGTCGCTGTAGTCGCGCTGGTGACTGGGGAGATGGTGGCCCAGTTCGTCGCCGAGGCGGTCGACGACGACCGTCTCCCGGACGTCGTGGTTCACGTCGAGCAGGGCGTTGTCGGCCTTGCTCTTCAGGTTGAACGCGGTGCCGCGGCGGTAGTAGCCGTCGCAGGTGACCAGATACTCCGAGTCGGCCCGCTCCATCCGGGTGGCCAGCGCGTCGGCGGCGAAGCCGGCGAAGACGACGCTGTGGGGCGCGCCGATCCGGGCGCAGGCGAGCATCGCGACCGGCAGTTCGGGGATCATCGGCATGTACAGCGTCACCACGTCGTCCTCGCCGACGCCCAGGTCCCGGAGCGCGGCCGCGAACTCGTTGACCTCGCGGTGGAGGTCCTGGTACGTGTACGTCCGCGTCTCGTCGCGCTTGCCGACCCACCTGATCGCCGCGCGGTTCTTCCCGCCGCCCTCGACGTGCCGGTCGACGCAGTTGTACGCCGCGTTCAGCCGCCCCCCGGTGAACCACTCGTAGAACGGCTCGTTCGAGTCGTCGAGCACGGTATCGTACGGCGTCTCCCAGTCCAGCAGGTCGGCCGCTCGTTCCCAGCAGTCGGGCCAGTTCTCCGCGAACGCCTCGCGGACCGCCGGGTCGCTGACGTTTGCCTGCTCGACGAACGACGCCGGCGGATCGATCGCCTCGGTCCCGCCGGTCTCCCGTTCGGTGTCAACCCCCGTCCCGTCGCTCATTTCACGGCGTAGCTGTGGGCTGAAAGCGGCATAAGCGTTCGCACTACCCACGCTGTGTGGTGGGTATCGGCCCGACCGGTGACCACAACGTACTTCCCGCGAAGCGTCGGACCGGTACGCATGGACCTGTCCGGAACCCGAGTGCTCGTCACCGGCGGTGCCGGCCTCGTCGGCTCCCACATGGCCGACCGCCTCGTCGCCGACAACGACGTGGTCGTCGCGGACGACCTCTCGAACGGCCACCGCGACTGGGTGCCCGACGACGCCGAGTTCGTCGAGGTGGACCTGACCGACCCCGACGGCGTCGCGGAAGTCGTCACCCCGGAGGTCGACGTCGTCTTCCACTTCGCCGCCTCGAAGGAGGTCGACACGGACCGCCCCCGCGAGCAGTTCGACGCGAACAACGCGATGACGTACAACCTGCTCGAACGGATGGCCGAGGTCGGCGTCGACCGGATCGCCTTCACCTCCTCCTCGACCGTCTACGGCGAGGCACCACGCCCGACGCCCGAGGACTACGCCCCCCTCGAACCCATCAGCATCTACGGCGCGAGCAAACTCGCCGAGGAGGGGCTGCTGTCGACGTACGCCCACGCCCACGGCTTCACCGTCTGGACGTTCAGATTCGCCAACATTCCCGGCCCGGCGTTCGACGGCTCGGTGATCCCCGACTTCGTCGAGAAACTGGCCGAGAACCCCGAGACGCTCACCATCCTCGGGAACGGCCGGCAGGAGAAGTCCTACCTCCACGTCGAGGAGTGCGTCGACGCCATCCACCACGTCGTCTCGACCGCCGACGACGCGCACAACGTGTACAACCTCGGGACGCGGACGACCACCTCCGTCACCCGCATCGCCGACATCGTCGCCGACGAGATGGGCGTCGACCCCGACTACGAGTACACCGGCGGCGACCGCGGCTGGACCGGCGACGTGCCGAAGATGCGCCTCTCCGTCGAGAAGCTGGCCGCGACCGGCTGGGAGCCGCCGCTGTCCAGCGACGAGTCCGTCCGGAAGGCTGCGCGGCAGCTGGTCGAGCGGCTGGAGTGACGGCCCACCGTCCTCGCTGGACCCTCAGAGCACGATCAGGAGGGCTGCCACGAACCCGAGCATCACGAGCGACCCGAGACCGTACTTCGCCGCGCTGACCCGGAGGTCGCCGGCGTGGGCGTCGAACCCCCGGTCCGAGACGAGCAGCGGCGTCCCGTCGGTTCCCCGGACCACGGGATCGCCCCCTTCGACGCGGACCTCGCCGCGCACCTGCAGCGTATCGCCCTCCCGGATCGCCCGCGACTGGAGGGAGTACTCGCCGAGGTCGACGCCGTCGTTGTGCCGCTCGACGACCCCCGCCAGCCGGTCGAGCGAAACCTCGTTCGTGTCCCCGGAGAGGTCGACGTACGGCGAGTCCCAGAGATACGTCGAGAAGGTGTCGCTCTTGGTGATCCCGCCGACGCTCACCGCGGAAAGCGCGGGGCTGTCGTGGGACTCGACGAGCCACGACGGGTCGATGCGAACCGTCCTGCCCCCGTCAGTGACGGCGAACGACCCCGACTCGATGCCGGACGCGAACGTCGCCATCTCCGGGCGCACCTCTCCCTCCTCCAGGTCGACCACGTTGTCCCCGGACTCCGGGAACCTGGCCCGCCAGAGATACGCGGCGACGGCCGCGTCGCCGTCGCCGACGGCGGTTTCGGCGGCCTCGGGTGGCTCGTCGACGACGACCGTCCCGTCGACTGTCGCCGGTTCACCGTCGACGACGCCGCGGTCGGGGGCGGTCCCGGAGAGCGTTTGCGACAGCCTCGCGCCGGTTATCGCCCGGTAGCCGTACCAGAGCCCGCCGGGAACCAGAAAGAGGGACACGGCGAGCGTGAACGCTCCGACCATCTCGATCGTCGGGTCGTGGTCCGTGCCGATAGTTGTCAGTTGTGGTATCGTTCGGTGACCGGTCGCACGGCGTCACCGGTCGCCGTCGACCGAGAACTCGACCCGCGCCTCGCAGTCCTGCTCGCGTGCCTCCAGCGTCGCCACGGCCGCGTACTCGCCCGGATCCGGGTCGTCCCACGACGCCTCGTACGTCGCGACTTCGCCGGGTGCGATCGTCTCGGAGCCGAGCGCCTGCGCGAACAGCCGCCCCTCGCTGAAGCGCCAGACTTCGCCGTCGTCCAGCACGGCGAAGTCCGCCTCCAGCGCGTCGGGAAACGCCAACTCGACCGGCTCCTCGCCGTCGTTCCGAACCGCGAACGCGAACTGTACGCCGCCGTCGACGGTCACGTCGAGCGACCCGCGAAGCGTCATGGCCCGGGCTACCGAGCGGTGGACCATAGCCTTTCGGTCGGGCCCGCAAGCAGTACGCCTTTACCCCGGGATCGCCTACCGGCGGGCGTGCAGATCGTCGGGTACGACACGGGGTCGCCGCCGTCCGAGGAGTCCGACGGCCGCGACGCCGCGCTGTTGCTCGCCGCGGACGGGCGCGTCGACCGCGTCGCGCTGACGCCCGGGACCGACCTCGCCTACAGCCTCGGCGACCGACGCTGTGCGGGCGCGGTCGACGGGGACACCCACTACCCCTGCGAGAACGACGGCGCGCCGTACTGCGACCAGCACGCGAGCACCTGGGTGTGTGCCCGGTGTACCGGCACCTGCCTGAAAGACGAGATGGACTGCTACGAGGAGCACGCGGTGTATCTCGCCGCCTTCGCGCCGGCGACGTTCAAGGTGGGCGTCACGCGCTCGTGGCGGCTGGAGACCCGCCTGCGCGAGCAGGGGGCCGACCGCGCCGCCCACGTCCACACCGTCTCGAACGGGCGGATCGCCCGCGAACTGGAGGCCGAGATCGCGGCGGAGGTCCCGGACCGGGTGCGCGTCCCGACGAAGATCGACGGGTTCGGCCGCGACGTGGACGGCGACGCGTGGACGGCCCTGCTCGACGGGTTCGAGGTGATCGACCGCTGGCGCTTCGACTACGGGCTCGACTTGGACGGCGGGCCGGTGGCCGAGACGCTGGCGGCCGGCACGGTTGTCGGCGTCAAGGGGCGGGTCCTCCTGCTCGACAACGGCGGCACGACGTACGCCGTCGACCTGCGGGACCTGGTCGGCTACGCCGTCGAGTCGGGGTCGGTGTCGCGGTCGCTCCAGTCGAACCTCGGCGCGTTCACCTGAGCCGAGTCACCGAACCCTTTTCGGGCCGGCGACGAAAGCCGGAGGTATGTCGGACGACGACTCCACCGACAGCGAGGAACAGGCCGCCGAGAACAACGGCGAGGGCGAGGAGAAGTCCTTCCGCGAGCGCGTCGAGGAGATCCGCGAGAAGCGCGCCGAGGAGGGCGGCGAGGGCGGCGAGTCCCGAGAGGAGCGCATGGAGGAGATGATGGGCGGCGGCCCCGGCGGCCCCGGCGGCATGGGTGGCGGGGGCGGCGGCAACCCGTTCGCGCAGATGATGAGCGGGATGATGGGCGGCGGTCCCGGCGGTGCGCCCGGCGGTCCCGGCGGCGCGCCGGGCGGCCAGTCCGAGGGCGGCAACGAGGAACTCGTCCGCGAGGTGCGACAGCTCCGCGACGAGGTCCGCGACGCGACGCGCCAGCTTCAGCGCATCGCCGACGCCCTCGAAGACGACTGAGAGCAAACACCACGAGCGTAGTTTCCGCCGATTCCTGTCCCGGAAACCGACACTAATTTTAACCGGCCACCGTTACTACCCCCACTACGATGTCGCTGACAGCCGTGCTCGTCGCGAAACTGCTCCGCGACCTCCCGCGCCAGCACCAGCGGGCGGCGCTCGTGTTAGCGCCGCTGTCGGTGCTCGGCTACGTGGGCGTGTCGGCGGCGTACGAGTCGGACCCGTGGGTCGGCGTCGCCCTGCTCGTGGCGGCGACGCTGCTCGCGACCGGCGTCGTCGTCGCGGTGATGACGGGTATCGGTCGGACGCTCGACTCCTACGACACGCTGCCGTAGAGGTCGGCCAACCGCTCGACGGTTCGGCTGACGCTTATTTCGTCCCGACGGTCCAGACAGTTCTCCGCGAGGCGGTCACGGTCGTCCAGCGCGTCCTCGATCCGCGCCCGGAACGCGTCGATGTCGTCCTCCGGGTAGTGATACCCCGTGACGCCGTCGACGACGGTGTCCGAGAGCGCCCCGCTGTCGACGCCGACGACGGGTGTCCCGCAGGCGTTCGCCTCCAGCGCGACGAGTCCCTGCGTCTCGACGGGGCTGGGGAACGCGAACACGTCCAGCGCCGAGTAGAACGCCGGCATCTCCTCACGGTCGAGGAAGCCGAGGAACCGGACGTCGGCGGTACTGTCGGCGGCCTGTGACTGCAGGTCCTCGTGGGCCGGGCCGTCGCCGCCGAGGACGACGGTCACGTCGAGGCTCTCCGCGGCCGCGATCAGGTCCGAGAGACGCTTCTCGTAGCCGTGCCGGCCGGTGTACCCGACGAGCGTCTCACCGACGAGGTCGTGCCGTTCGCGGAACTCGGACGTCTCGGTCGGTCTGAACTGCTCGGTGTCGATCCCGTTCGACACCACCTCGACCGGTGTCTCGACGCCGAGTTCGTTCCGGAGGTACTCCCGGACCGGTTCGGTCGGCACGACGACGCGGTCGGCGCGGTTGAAAAACCACCGCTCGTACCCGTCGACGAACTCCCGGAGGCCGCTCGCGATCCCGTCGGTCGGCGCGAGGTAGTCGGTGTACTCGCCGCCCGGCGTGTGGTAGGACGCGACCAGCGGCGCGTCGGCGCGGCGCGCGAGACGCATCGCGCCGAGGCCGAGCGCGAACGGCGTGTGGGCGTGGACGACGTCGACGTCCTTGACGGCGCTCGGGATCTTCGGCGCGCCGAGGCGGTACCCCTGGTACCACGGGAACGCGACGCTTCTGACCGGATGTTCGTTGGGGCCGGGCGAGTGGCCGTCCGACCGGGGGTACACCACGTCCATTCGCCCGCCGTTGCGGTTCCAGCGGTCCCGCCAGGCGTCTATCGTGTAGGTCACGCCGTTCACCGTCGGGAGATAGGTGTCGGTAAAGGCGGCGACCTGTTGGTCCATTACCGGGCCATTGGTGGGGGAGTTAATAAAAAACCCGTCATCTCCCGATCACCTCGGTTCGACCGTCCGATCCCCCTCCCGTCGCCGCCTCGGAGGCCGCTGTTGAATTTAAGTTCGTGCAGGGAGATCACACGGCACATGGACGACCTCGCTGACCTCGCGGTCCTCGCCGTCTCGATGGTGGCCGCCCTCTTCGGCGTCACGCTGGTCGGTGCCGGCGAGGTGACCGGTCTCGCCGCGCTCCTCGTCGGGGTACTCGGCTTCGCGTACCTGAAGGTGGACCTCGATGCGGTCGGTGCGACGGACGACGCCGGCGAGCAGGCGGCCGCCGAGGACGACCCGCTGACGGTGCTCCGGGACCGCTACGCACGCGGCGAGATCGGCCGGGACGAGTTCGAACGCCGACTGGACGACCTGCTCGAAACGGACCCCGTCGAGCGGGAACGGGACCGCGACGAGGAGCCGCTGCTGGAGGACCGATGAGCGTCGAACGAGCCCGTCCACCCCGACTCCGTCACCGGGTTTGTTCGCTGCAGGACCTCTAGGAGTAGAAACAAAAAATACTTGGCTTTCAGTTGCCCAGCGTTACGTGGGGCGTTTCAGGATAACACTCTCTCCTTGTCCTGATCGGCCCCGGAATCCCCCCACCCCCCCATTTCCGATGACGATACCCGAAGAGCGCGTCGCCCGGCTGGAGTCGCTCGCACGCGAGGCAGCAGCCGCGTCGAACCAGGAGCGCGCCCGGGAGTACGTCCGGCTTGCCAGACGCGTCGCCGAGCGCAACCGGCTGGCGCTCCCCCGCCAGTTCAAGCGGTTCACCTGCGACGCCTGCGACAGCTATCTCCGTCCGGGAGCGAACGCGCGCGTCCGGACCCGCGACGGGCACGTCGTCGTCACCTGCGACTGCGGCGAGCAGGCACGCTACCCGTACTGACGGGGTCGGTTCGTGCAACAAGCTTGAAACCGGAGCCGAACGTACAGGGTTCCATGACTGATCAGCAGCTCCGAAAGCAAGCACACGACACGGACGTCACGGTCTGGGTCGGCAAGAGCGGGATCGATGCGGTGACCGGCGAACTCTCCGACCAGTTACAGGACCGGGAGCTCGTGAAGGTGAAGTTCCTCCGGGCGGCCCGTGGCGGGACGAACACCGACGAACTGGCCGCGGAACTGGCCGACGCCGTCGACGCTGAACTGGTCGAGACACGCGGGAACACGGCGGTGTTGCACTGATGGCGATCATCGACGAGTATCTCATCGACGCCGGCCTCTCGGCGGACCTGGCCGCACCGATCGCGTCCGCCATCGAGTTCGTCGTCGGCTTCGCCGTGGTCTATCTCATCGGCAAGACGTTCGTCTACCCCCTCGTCCGGCGGCTGCTGAACCGCCGTGACCTCGACGCCCACGCCCGGAAGCCGCTGATGAAGGTGACCCAGATCGTCGTCGTGTTCGCGGCCATCTCCGTCGCCTTCGGGGTCGCGGGCTTCGGGAACTTCCTCAACTCGCTGGCGACCATCGCGGCGGCCGCGACGCTGGCGATCGGCTTCGCGCTGCAGGACGTGATCGCCAACTTCGTCGCCGGGATCTTCATCTTCACCGACCGGCCGTTCCGCATCGGTGACTGGATCGAGTGGGACGGCAACTCGGGCGTCGTCGAGGACATCAGCCTCCGGGTTTCGCGCGTCCGCACGTTCGACAACGAGCTGCTGACGGTACCCAACTCCCAGCTGACCGACGGCGTCATCAAGAACCCGATGGCGAAGGACAAGCTCCGCCAGAAGTTCGTGTTCGGCATCGGCTACGACGACGACATCGAACAGGCCACCGACATCATCATCGAGGAGGCCGAGAAGCATCCCGACATTCTGGAGGATCCGGCACCCTCGGTCCGACTGACCGAACTGGGCGACTCCTCGGTCGGCCTCCAGTCGCGCATCTGGATCGCCGACCCCAGCCGCGCCGACTTCGTGAAGGTCCGCGGCGACTACGTCACCAGCGTGAAACAGCGGTTCGACGAGGAAGGGATCGACATTCCCTACCCCAACCGCACGCTCTCGGGCGGCCTCGAACTGGCCAACGCCGCGGAGATCTCCCAGCCCGCCGACGACTGAACGGCCACCGGGGAGCCTTTCTTTAACGAACTGACCTTATCTCGGGCCGGGAGGCGGTCCCGTCCGCCGACCCACCGGGAGATCAAAGATCTCCCGAGCCCTCCCTCGCTTCGCTCGGGAGGATGGGGGAGGGCAGGCTGGCAGTAGTTGCGGCTCGACGTGTAGCATACGGCGGCGGAGCCGCCGTTTCGCCGGACGCGACCGCAGGGAGCGTCCGGGGTTTTTGATCGACATTTTTTGCCCGAGCGGTTCGCTCGCTACGCGAGCGAACCCGAGGGACGAAAAAGGTCGGTATGAATGGGTGGACGCCCGGAGTTGCCCGGCGTCCCGAACGGGGGAATCCCGGTTGCCTCCTCCACCCCGCGACCCATCGAGCGACAGGTGTCCGACGGTCCGCTGCTCGCTTCCGCGCCTGACGGATTGCCGCCGACCAACCGCGGCGAGCCGTCCCTGCGGACGGTCGCCGCGGACCGCTGTCCCCGCTGGACGAGGCTTCCACGTTGGCTCCCGGGGCCCCGTCCGGTCGGACCGGACGCGCCCGGGGTTCGGTCCCCGCTGAAGGCCATAGGGCGGGTGGAGAGCAGGGCCTAGCTGCCCGACCTAGTCCATTCACTGGTAGCCGGTGCTGTCTTAAGGGCCTTTCGGGTTAGTCGGGGACGGCGGGCCGTCGTCGGGAGTCGGTCCGGCCACTCTCGACGGTGCCCCGACACGGTCGTCCGCGTCAGAACAGCCGAAGGACGCGCGCGTAGAAGGCGGCGGTCGCCGGCACGACCAGCGTTACCGCGAGGAACAGCCAGCGGTGGTACTCGATCCAGTCGGCCGTGCCGATCTGGAGGACCAGCGAGGCGTCGACCGAGGCCGCCCAGATGCCGGCGAGGGCGGTCATGATCAGCCCCAACCCGAGCGTCGCGCCGGCGGCGGTCTCCGGCGGGGTCCGTCCCTGTCGCCCGGCGGCGAAGGCGATGGCGGCGACCAGCGCCAGCATCGTGATCGCCCACGGGCCGACGAAGCCGGCCGAGTAGTAGGGTTCGAGACCGCTGGCCTCGGCGGCCGGGAGGGCGACGTACGGCGCGGCGGCGACGGCGGCGATGGCGAGCGTGCCGAGCAGCCCGAGCGTCGGCGGAACCGTCTCGTCTACCATATCACGAACTGGTCCCGCCGCGCGCATAAACGCGGCGTTCGAGTCGGAAGGTCCAACTGGCCGGACCTCCGTACCGACGCGTATGGGACTGGGAAGCACCGCGAAGAAGCTCCAGAACGTCGCCGACCGCGCCGAGCAACTGTACAAGCAACTGGCCGACGTGCGCGAGCGCGTGATGAAACTGGAGAAGACGACGACCGAAACCGGCGACCGCGTCGAGCGGATGGAGACCGAACTGGAGAAACAGCGGGCGGTCCTCGACGCCATCGCCGCCGACCGCGGGATCGACGTCGACCAGTTGCTCGCCGAGGCGGCGATCGAAGAGGTCGACGACGAGAGCGATGGCGAGGGTGAGACCGCCGCCGCCGACGATACGGCCGGATCCGGCGAGTCGACGGCGGAGTAACCCGGAGACAGCCGACTCGTTTTCCGTCCCGGCGGCCGAATCGAGGCCCGGGACGGCAGCGACGACCAGTAAAGTATAACGGGCGCGGCAACTATTGCCCGAGCGATGACCACCCATCGGGAACCGGTCGACTCGGTGCTCGCCACCGTCGGGGAGACGCCGCTGGTTCGCGTCGCGGCCTCGCCCGACGACGTCCCCGTCTACGCCAAGGTGGAGTCGTTCAACCCGGGAGCGAGCATCAAAGACCGGATCGGGAAGTACATGCTCGAACGCATGATGGAACGCGGCGAGGTGTCGCCCGGCGGGACGGTGATCGAGCCGACCGCGGGCAACACCGGGATCGGGTTCGCCGTCGCCGCCGGACAACTCGGCGTCGACGCCGTGTTCGTCGTGCCCGAGCGGTTCAGCGTCGAGAAGCAGCAACTGATGGACGCGCTCGGGGCCGATGTCATCAACACGCCCACCGAGGACGGCATGGACGGCGCGATTCAGCGCGCCCACGAACTCGCCGAGGAACTCGACGACGCCGTCGTTCCCCAGCAGTTCGCCAACCCCCTCAACGCCGAAGCCCACTACGAGACGACCGCGCCGGAGATCTACGAGGCGCTCGACGGCGAGGTCGGGGCCGTCGTCGCCGGCTGTGGCACCGCCGGCACGCTCATGGGGATCGCGGAGTACGCCCGCGAGCAGCACCCCGACACCTACGTCGTCGCCGTCGAGCCGGAGGGGTCGCTGTACGGGACCGTGCTCGGCGAGGACGAGACCGAGGACGAGTACAAGATAGAGGGGATCGGCACGCACGACCCGACGACCAACGAGCTGTTCGACCCCGAACTCGTCGACGCGGTGATCGACGTGTCGGACCGCGACGCGCAGGACGAACTCAAACGGCTCGCCCGCGAAGAAGGGCAGTTAGTCGCCTCCAGCGCCGGCGCGGCGAGCGTCGCCGCGCGTCGAGTGGCCCGGGACATCCGTGACGGCGAGATCGACGCCCCGTACGACACCGTCGTCACGCTCTTCCCCGACTCCAGCGAGCGCTATCTCTCGAAGGGGATCTACCGGTCGTTCGAGGAGTGGGACGGCTAGCGGAGCCGCTGGTGTTCGACCTTCATACAGCGGTCCTGCACCACGTGTAGGCCGGCCGCCTCCGCGCGCTCGGCCGCCTCGTCGTCGCGGATGCCAAGCTGCGTCCAGACGACCTTCGCGTCGTCGCGCTCGACCGCCTGGTCGACGATGCCGCTCACCTCCTCGCTCGGCCGGAACACGTTGACGACGTCGATCTCCTCCTCGACTTCGGAGAGCGAGTCGTACGCCCGCTCGCCCAGCACCTCCTCGGCGAACGGGTTGACCGGCGTCACGTCGTACCCGTGTTCCTGCAGGTATTTCGGGATCTCGTGGGCGTCCTTCCCGGCCGTCCCCGAGCAGCCGACGACCGCGATCCGTCGCAGGCCCAGTAACTCACGTAGCTCCGCGTCGCTCTCGACGGGCATTGGAGAGAGATCACGGAGCCGGCCGATTAAAGCCTGCTGGTCAGTTCGACGCCGACGGCACGCCGACGGTCGTCACCGACGGCTCGCCGCCGTCGTCCTCCACCTCGATGACGCCGTCGAACAGCTGTTTCAGCGTGTTCAGGGTCTGTTCCTCGTGTGCCGTCGAATCGAGCACGTACAGCCCCAGCGCCTCCGCGCTCTGGACGCGCCCGGTGAACACGTGGAGGAACCGGAACACCGTCTGGACGTTCGAGTACATCAACAGCGTCGACACGGAGTGGAGCAACACGCGGTTGCGCTGGATCCCCCGGGTCTCGTAGAACTCCTGAAGGAACTCCGAGAGCTGGATCCCCAGTCCGGTCATGTCGACCGGCGAGGAGGCGTACTTCACCCGGGGCGTGTTCTCCGCGTTGCCCACACCCCGTTGCTTCGTGACGCAGTCGACGACGCCGAAGGGTTTGTCGTCCAGGTCGGGCACGAGCCGCTCGTACTCCGTGACGAGCTTGTCCGCGCTGTCTTTCGTCGTGACGACGATCGCACCGTCCCCCTGTTTGGTTCCCTCGGCGAGTATATCGGTCGCTATCCGCCGCTTTCCGGTCATTGGGGGGCCGGAAACGAGCAGGTTGGTCCCCGGATTCACTTCGACATCCGGGAGGACAGGAGCCAGATCATACATGAGGGATCGTCGTGGAAAGACCAGCACGGATGCGCCCGGCTGTTTTCTGATTAGCTCAACGTGTTCGTCTGGTATAAAGCTGTACCAAGCGGTCGCATATAGTTTTTGGTTCAAAGTGCAACCCGGGCGTAATAATGAACGCCCGATCGTACTCAGGCCGGGACGACCGTCGCCCCGCGGCCGACGACGAAGGCGACGGCGGCGAGAAACATGCCGTACTTGATGTGGGACTGACCGGCTGTCGGGTCGGCGAAGCTCTCGGCGGCGGCGTACAGCATTATCGCGTCGGCCGGCACCACGACGAGCAGATACGCCACGCCGAACGTCTCCCGGAGGTACGGGACTGGACTGGCGAGCACCGCGACGACGAGGACGGCCGTCCCGACCCACAGCGCTCGCCGTTCCCCGACGGCGATCGGAAGCGTGTTCAGCCCCTCCTCGCGGTCGCCGTCCACGTCCTCCACGTCCTTGATGATCTCGCGGGTCACCGTCGACAGCGCCGCCAGCAGGAACAGGACGACCGTGGCGTCCGGCCGACCGACCGCCGCGCCGCCGAACAGGAACGTGCTTCCGCCGAGAACGGCCACGACGGCGTTGCCCACGCCGGGCAACCCCTTGAACAGCTTCGTGTAAGCGACCAGCGCCACGAGGTTCACACCGGCGATCGCGATCGCCAGCGGCGGCAGGACGACCGCGAGCACGACCGCACCGAGAAACAGCGCGAGGCTGAAGGCCAGCGCCCCCCGCGGCGACACCGCCCCACGCGGGATCGGTCGGTCGGGGTCGTTGATCGCGTCGATCTCCCGGTCGAAGTAGTCGTTGATCGCGTTGCCCGCCGCCGTCGCGAGCACCGTCGCGCCGACCGCGGCACCCGTCGGCACCGCCGGCACCGTCAGGCCGACGGCGACGAACGCCCCGACGAACGTCAACGCCCCCGCAGCGACCGCGTTCAGCGGGCGCGTCAGTTCGACCAACCCACGGGCCCGCCGTCCGACACTCATGGCCGTGGTTCCCGACGGCTTGCTAATAAATCGCGCGGTCGTCGACGGGTGAAATCATTGGGTTTAAACCGCCCGGTCGCCCTCCGATCAACTGCGGGCGCTTAGCTCAGTTTGGACAGAGTACTTGGCTTCGGACCAAGCTGTCGCGGGTTCAAATCCTGCAGCGCCCATGTGTAATTAAGTCGCCGCGCATCCACGCGACGGCGGCAGGTTCCTTAAGACACTCACGCGACGACCGACGGTGAGTCCAAGTCGTCGCAACTTGCACCCCCGGTGCGTCCCGCGGTTCCGGAGAGCCAACATGGACGCACTCACACCCGACGACGCAGTATCGCTATACTTGGAGGACCGCCGAGCAAACGTGAGCGACGCGACTATCCGGTCGCACCGCTCGCGCCTCAGTCACTTCTTAGACTGGGTCGAGGAACAGCCGGACATCGAGCACATGAGCGACGTCACAGCTCAACACTGTCACGAGTACCGGTTGTGGCGGCGAGACGGGCCCGGTGACCCGAACGCAGTGACCATGAAGACGCAGATGGACACGTTCAGGGTCTTTCTCAAATGGGCCGAAAGCCGGGGTGCGTGCCCGGAGAACCTGCACGACGCAGTCCTCAGCCCCACCCTGTCGAACGGTGAGAACGCGAAGGAAACGATGCTCGATCCCGACGTCGGCGACGCACTCCTCGAACACTTGGAACGGTTCGAGTACGCCAGCCGGGAGCACGTCGTTATGCTACTCATCTGGCGAGGACTACTCAGACGCGGCGGTGCGCGAGCGATTGACGTTGGCGACGTCGAACTCTCAGGTGACGACCCGAGAATCCGAGTCCGCCACCGGCCCGACGAGGACACCCCGCTCAAGAACAAGAACGACGGTGAGCGCACGATCGGCATCAAACCCGAGACCGCGACCGTCATCGAGGATTACATCGAGACAAGCAGGCACGACGTCGAAGCCGACGGGCGCGAACCACTACTGACGACCGTGCACGGACGCCCGCACGTGCAGACGCTGCAAGCCGACTGCTACGCCGTCACACGCCCATGCGAGGGACCGACCGGGGAATGCCCGCACGACCGCGACCCCGGCGCGTGCGACGCCGCACGCGACCGACAGCAAGCCTACGAGTGCCCGAGCTCCCGCGGCCCGCACGACACTAGAAGGGGAGCGATTACCGCGTGGCTGCAGGCAGACGTCCCCTCAGAAATCACGGGCGCGCGAGCATCGACGTCACCGGATGTCCTCGATGAGCACTACGACCAGCGCTCGGAGAGACAGAAGCAACGGCAGCGCCGGAAGTACTTGGACCGAGTGTAACCGGCGCGCGTAGCTCAGGGTGGCGAGCCAAGGGGGAGTTCGTGACACACCCCCCTCAAAATTTGTAGTTGTAGTCACACCCACCGGGAGTGTCGAGACAGGCGTGGACCGCGCCGCTGGGCGGTCAAGCCCCACCGGGCGACTGACTACCTTTTCACCACGGGTAGATCCCTCAATATCCAACACCATATTCGGGCATTTCGGGGCCGTAACTACCCAGTGACTTACCTAGAGTAACGAGTGCAGACACAGCGAAAAACTTTATCGCGGGAGCTAACACGCTATTACGATCTCGGGTATCTCCCCACCCGGTAACTCCCCGACCGAAGAACCCGACGTGTAACTACCGTCCCCGGTTTTTCCGAGCGAATCGGCGAGTATCACGTGTACCGATGCCCCCAGTAGTCATCCTCGCACGCGGCAACACCCCCGACATCCGGCAGCAAAGCATCGACCAAATCAAGAACTGGATTGAAACCAACGACGTCCCAGGCATCACCGCCGACACCGTCCAATCGCTGTTCGAATGGACCGAAGAGAACGCCGCGACCGCCGGCATCAAACAAGACGCCAAGTCATACCTGTACGTCGCCGCAGGCACGGACACCGTTCGGGACAGGCAGGGACCCGACGACCCGGCCGTGAAAGCGCTGGAACGCGCACGCGACACTGACGGTGCGAGGCTCATAGTAGACACACTCGCAGGACTCCCGGTCGAGGACGTGTTCACGGTCGCGCGCACGGGTACGGGTACGGACGTGTACGACGCCACGCACGACGTCACGATCACCCCGCCCACGTCAGGCGACGAGTACTCCGTGGCGACGCGACGCGCGATCGAAGTCCTCGCAGGCACCGCCGAGCACGCGGATGCGCTCCTCGCAGGCATCGAGTGGCAGGGAGGTAGACCGCCGCTTGGGTGCACGAGCGAGGGTGGGCGGCTCGCACCCGACGTCAACTACGACACGGTGTGTCGAACCCTGCAGCGGGTCGAGGACGGCGACATGAGCAAAACGCGCGCCGCCGACAAACTGTCGTGTGCTCGCAAGACGATCGACAACGCACTCGATAGGCCCGAGTTGTACCGGCTCGAATAGCGAGAGGACCGACGGTGCAGCCGGCAGGCAAAACACCCCCTTTTCGCCGAAACCGGCCGCGCGAATCCGGAAAGTGCCGATACAGGCGCTGTACCGGGCGATTCACCCCGGCAAAACAACCAAAATCCGGCGTTTACCCCCGTGTTGTTTTGCCCGATTGCCGCGAGAAGCCTTCTACCGGCCGAAAACAGTAACCCAAAACAACCAAACCGAGTTACCCAATCAAATTCAAACAATCGGGGAGAGTCATGTTCGTGTTGCAGTCAAGTGCGTGTACCTGTTTTGGTTGAAGCGGTCTCCGGATATCGGTACTCTCAGACGCTCTCGCAAGGATGCAGCAAAACAACCGGGGGGTAATCGGCCGAATCTGGTTGTTTTGCCTGCGGGTCGTCGGTCCGTTCGGTGCGGTGCCGTGTGGTGGCGGTGGCCTGTGTCGGTGCCTGCCGGGTGTGGCTGCAGCTGCGGCGACGGCGGTATGGTCGTGCAGTCAGTCGTCGGCGGCAACTCTCATCGGCGGGTGTGTTCGTGGGTCGATGCGCCGGTCGCGCGGGCGCTGTGGTATGGTTTTTTGATTCGAGTGTGGTTCCGTTCGGATTCCGCGCGTGCTCCCGCTATCCTTAAGTTAAAGGTAAGGGGTTAGTGTCGATGTTTTGCCTACTCGGTACCGTCTGGGATAAATACGAGTTCGTGTGTTTCACGGCCTGTACAGTGCTTTCGGTGTAGTTTTGTAGTTGAATCTAATCCCGTTCGGATATCCTACTCAGAACCCCCTACGGCAAGTCTTTAAGTGCAACCACGGACAATCATATGGTAAGCTCACTCGGGACACGCACCCCGCTCACTGTGGTCGATTATCGGCCGCAGAACGTGGGTGCGGGCGCGCCCCAAGCGCGCACGCACCGAGTGGGTGAGTTAAGGTATTCCACCCATGCGACGAAACAACGCAAACTCAGATAAAACCGAGGGTTTCCCTCAGAAGCCCTTGACCGCATCAGTCGAACTGGACGGTGAAACAATCACGATCGACGCCGCGCACCACGTCGTCAACGACGACGCGCAGCTGCTGCACCTTTACCTCGAAGAACGCGCCGGTGGCATCGACGTCACCGTGCCGCTCGCCGACAGCGCGGCGGAGGCGTGGGCGCGGACCGACGTCGGCCGGGAGGCACTCGGTCTCGATACTGACGACGACGACCAGGACGCGACGGTGACGCCCGGGTCGCAAGTCGAGTACCGCGGTGAGCCGTGGATGGTCATCGAGACCGGTGCAGACGGCACGCACGCGCTGTTAGACCCGCGATCGGACGCAGCTCGGGACATGTGCCCGACGTCACCCGCGGCAGGTGACTGCCCGACAGTCAGTGCGTCAATTGACGAGGTGACTGTCATCGTGCAGAACACCGGCGGCACACCGCTCGCTGCGGACGGTGGTAGCAACGACGAGGATGACGACGGTGAGCTCGTTACGGACGGCGGGCGTGACGTGTGCAAGCGCGACGAGTGCGACAAGCCCGTGGACGCGAACCCTTGGTTCGACCCATTTTGCGGGCGGTACTGTCTCGACGAGTACCACGACCGCGACGCGCTCGATCACTACGACGTGACGGGGTGGTGAAATTGCCCAGGGACACTAACAACAACGACGACGACGCTGCAGACGCACAGGACACCGTCGCGGACGGCGGCACCGTCACCGGGGGTAACAACACTGAGAACGGTGACGAGGCGCTCGAAACCGGCGACGGCGACTTACTCGCCCAGCTCAACGGGTACTCGGACGAGGAAATCGAGAACGCGGTGGACGTCACCGGAATCGAGATCGACACGCACGTCGATAAGCGATTCACGAGCGTTCCCGAGACCACGGACGAGACCGGTGAGGACCGCGACATGCCGCACGACCGTGACGAACTGAAATGGCTCGCCGGTGCAATCGACTCAGGCGCGAAAGTCACGGTGTGCGTGCGAGTGCTCGATATCCGCGAGTACGATGACGGACACGCAGACGTCATCGTCGCCGACGGTACGGCGGCGACAGCGATTGAGGTGCCGGCGCAGATGCGGCCGTCAACGGACGAGCAGCCGGACCCGGTGGACCAGTACAGTCCCGGTGACACGGTGCTTATCGAGCGGCTCGATGCCGTGGAAGTCCGTGGGAACGATTACTACGTGACGCTCCGGCACGGGTTCGACGCCACTGTCGAAGTGTGGGACGAGTGGGACCGGCCCGACCACGTCCCGGTCGGCGTGACCGTTGACGAGAAGAGCGCGTTAGTGAACGACGCGGAACGGTACGCGTTCGAGAAGACGCACGTCGCGCGTGAGCGTGTGGTCGAAACGATCGTTGACGAGTTCGAACTGTTGAACCCGAAGGACACCGATGAAATGTGGATGTGGGTCGATGAAACCGCGTGGGAACCCGGCGCGGAAGACGTCGTGAAAGGAGTGCTGCAGGACGTGTTACCGTCGCAGGCGAACACTCGCGGTGAGCGGAACGAAATCGCCGACCAAGTCAAGCTCGCAACGCAGACGAACGACAACCCGTTCACACTCGGTCCGCCAGACGACCCGGACCTGAAATGGTGCGTCCCGGTGCAGAACGGACTCATCGACCTGCGGAAGGAACCCGGGCAGGAGCTCATCGACCACGCACCGGAGCACTACACGACGCGGCCGGAACTCCTCGATGTGTCGTACGACCCGGACGCGGAGTGCCCGGGCATCATGGAGAACCTGGAGAAGATAGCGACGGACGAGGCGATGCGGAAGACGATCGAGGAGATGATTGCGAACGTCATCATGCGTAACAACGACTTTCGGAAAACCTACATCAAGGAAGGCGACGAGCAGACGGGGAAGTCGTTCATCGACAAGCTGGTGAAGTGGTTGGTCGGTGAGGACGGCGTGCAGCACATGGACTTCACGAAGTTCGTGACCGACGACTTCGAAGCCGACGCCGCGCGGAATTCGTACGCGGTCATCGACGACGACGCATCAGCAAACAAAATCTCGAAAGAACAGTGCTCGGCGTTCAAGAAATTCGTCGGTAGCGGCGGTGTGCGGACGGGTGCGAAGAACGTGCAGCGCGAGAGCTATGACCCGTTCGCAACGATCATGATTAACGTGAACGACCCGCCGGTGTGGACCGGTTGGGACGGGTCGATTAAGAGTCGGCTCATGCCGCTGTTCTTCACGAACCAATTCGTGGCGGACCCGGACCCGGACGACCCGAACCAGCATCAGAAGCGCAAGGAATCCGAGTTAGAACGCGAGCTGCGCACCGACGAGGAACTCTCGGGCCTGTTGAACGTCGTCATCGAAGCGGCGAACCGGTTGTACGAGACCGAGGAATGGTCGATCTACGAGAACTACTACGACGAAATGCTGACGCGTGACCAGGAGGAAGCGCACGCGAAGCTCATCCGGAAGTACCGCAATCACGCGGACACGACGCGGCGGTTCGCTCGGAAGTTCATGACGCAGACCGATGAAGCGGTGGAAGTGCGGAAAGACGACTGGCACGCGATTTACCGTCGGTACTGTGACGACGAAGGGAAGGAACCGCAGGACCCGTCGAAGTTCTGGCAGCAGCTCAGGGACGACGATACGGTGTACATCGAGACGAAGAACCCGTACCAGTCGAAGCGCGTGACGGTGCACCTCGCACCGACAACGAAAGCGCTCGAATACGCTCCCGCGCCGGTGAAGGACCGCATCAAAGGGCTCGTTGAGACGCCCGGGTTCAACACCGGGATTGATGAGACGACGCCGATCGCCGAGCTCCCGCACGGCAGCGATTACGTCACGGTCGAGGGTGAAGTCGTGACGAAGACGCTCGATAAGGACCCGCGTGACGGGTCGATGCGGCAGGTCATCGTGTTGGAGGACGACTCGGGCGGTCGGGTGTCGGTGTTGTCGCCGAATGCGACGGATGAGCTCGCCGATGACGAGTTGATGGATGCGTTCGACGCGGTGCTGCAGGGTGATACGGTGCGCGTGCACGCGGGTATCACGCTGCGTGACGGTCCGTATATGCGGCTGCAGGCAGGGTCGTCGTCGGTCGATATCGTTGACCGGCCGGCGGGCCGCGGGTCGGACCCGACTGACGTGACGGACGCCGACGACGGTGACGGTGATGAACGGTCGCAGGCGGACCGCGTGCAGGGCGTGAAGGACGTCGTCGCGGACCTCGAAGCCGAGCACGACCAGGGTGCGCCGGTCGAGGACGTCATCGACGAACTGCAGGAGCGCGCCGGGATGGATGCGGATCAGGCGGAGCACCAGATCGAGAAACTCAGGCAGAAAGGTGCCGTGTACGAGCCCGCGGACGGTCGGCTCCGGATGACCGGAGGTGAGTCATAGACGATGCCCACGCATCAGACCGCGATGCGGATCATGTACAACCGCGAGACGCTGCACCACTTCCCCGCGCCGGGGAAGCGGTGGCGGTGGTCGGACGTCGTCGGCAACGGCGAGGGTAAGGTTGACCCGAAGGAAGCGCACGTCGTCAGTGCGTACCTCGTTAAGCACGATGACGGGCGGTACTCGGTCGATCAGCGGCTCGAAGAGTACCTCGATGAGAAGTACTCAATCGAGTTGGAAGGGTCGGTGACGGACCCGCAGCAGGACACGCTCCCCGGCGTTGACTCGGGCCCGTCGCGGGAGTCGGTGCGTGCGGACGGCGGCACTGACGGGCCGCGTGACGACCACGGTCGGGAGCTCCGGCAAGTGTCGCTCACCGGTGAGGACGTGACGGACGATGCACGGCTCGCGCAGGCGCGTGAGACGATGCGTGAGCGTGACCGCATCAGTGACCAGGATTGGTGCGGGCGTGCGGGTCGCGCGGTTCGTGACGCCGAGCAGCGCCGTCTCACCGCGTTCATGGACGCGGGCGCGGGCGTGTTCCACCGGGCGACCGGCGACGTGTACTCGGGCCCGAGCCCGGCCGCGGGTACGTCGGGTGGCGAGCCGGTCGTCGCGTAACACCGGCCGCGAGAACACCACCCTGCAAAATTTGAGTCTGGTTGTGTGGTCGTAATTCCGGCGTTTCAACGGGTTGAGCGTGCTGTGAACGCCCGTGTTGGCACCCCCGGGGGGTGTTACAGGTACGCGGCAGGGTTGAGGGACACGTGCCAATCGTACCGGCAAATCACCGCGTCCCGGCGCGTTACCTCGTACTGCCCCAGGTTGTTATCGCCGCGTAACCGGAGGAACGCGTCAGTGCTACCGACCTCAGTTTCAACGACGCGGTGAATGACTGTCGGTCCGTCCCGTGGTGGGTGGCCTTGTCGGGCGATACGTTTGTCAGGGTACGGTGTGCGGTTGAGTTCGACTGCGTCGTACGTGGGTGCGGCGACGACGTCACCCTCCTCGATATCGCCGGGTGCGACGCCCGGGTCGCACACGACGACCGCGGGCCCCGATATCGTGGGGTGCATCGAGGTGCCTGTGGCGATGCGGACGCCGGGTGCAGCGGCGATCGTGGCGACGACGAGCAGGGTGATGCACGCCGCGACGACCGCGTACCGTTCCCAACTCTCACTCATTACTCGATTATCGTGCAGTAGCTCGGTTAAACCCGGGACGCAGTGTCCTAACCCGCCGTGGGGGGTTTATCCGGGCATTCACCCGAGTTCCGGCCGAGGCGCTCGCCCAAACCGGAAGCGGGCGCTGTAACCGAATTATGGCACGAAACGAAATCGACGTCATCGACGTCGCCGGGCTAGTCGCATACCCAGTATTCCTGGGAATCCTCCTCGGCATCTTCACCTTCTCGGTGGATGTCCTGGGCGGATTCAATTTCAACCAAACGCTGTTCGCGGACTACGGTATCGAAGTCACGATCGCCGCGCTCGCCGCGCTCGCCGCGGGTGGGTGGATTATCGTGACGAACGAAATCGACGGGAGCGACTACGAGACGCACGAATACGCCGGTGTGCTCGCATCCCTCGGATTCCCAGCGCTGTACATGGTGCTTGAACCTGTGCAGGTGCTGGTGAACGGGAACGAAATCGCCGCCGTGTTCGTGTGGCTCGCCGGGTCCGCCGTGACGGTGTACGTCGCGTACATCGAGTGAGGACCAGTCCTCCACCGATATTTCAAAAACAATGGCACGAAACACTCAGACTGAAGTAGAATCGGACGCCGACCCGCCCGACGACTCGGGCGACGGCGAAACGCAGCTGTACCGGACCACCGGCCCGCACATGAGTCGCCGCACGATGCTGAAGGGCATCGGCGCTGCCGGTGCAGCCGCCGCACTCGGTACCGGGACGGTCGCGGCGGACCACGGCAGCACGGACCCGGTAGACGTCCCTGAGGACGGCACCGGTGACGGCGATAACGCCGGTGTGAACCCGGCGCGGGTCAGCGACGGTGCGCAGGTGTTCGGCGCGCTCACGATGGGGCCTGCAGGGGTGCTGGCAGGCAAGGCGATCGGTGACACAGTGAGCGATAACGTCGATGCACCAGACATCGCCGCGGAAACGGTTGGCGACTGGATTTATGGGGGTTACGAGGACAGGCTCGACACGCAGCTGCAGGCGGACCTGCACGCGCACGCGGACACGGTCGCTAACAGCAACCGTTGGTCGTTCAAACAGCTCGATAACCGCCTCGCAGTGTCGAAGAACAACTGGATTGCGCAAGCGCAATTCGAGGTAATCAAGACGCTCAACGACGTCAAAACGACGACAACCACAACGACGAACACGACCGAGACGAACACCACCAGCACGACCACCACGTCAGGCACGACGGGGAAACAGGAAGCGGTCGATGCCGGTGTGCAGGGTGTGCTCGATGCCGTCGCACCAGTGCACCGCAACCTCCTCGCAATCGAGACAGCGACGACACTCAGGTACGCATCGTTCGACGCGCGCGAGGACGCCGCCGGGATCAGTGACAGCGACAAAGTCACGCACCCGGTGCACAACGCCCCGACCGGCTCGACAGTCGCGGGCGTGGTGCCCGTGCACGTCACACTCACCGACGGTGAGACTGTCGAGTCGTGGGCATTGCACGTCACCGCCAACGGTGATGACGCAGTCCTGCACTCGCACGCCCAGGACGCGGCGCTCACGGCCGGTGATAACCCGTCACTCCCGGTCGATGCGACGCGCATGTACGAGCTCGTTGACGAGTTCAGTGTGAACTCGTCAACGGGGAACGTGGAGTACACGCACCCGGAGACGGGCGATGTGATCCCGGCATACCCCCTCAACCGGGGGGCTGATGACGTGCACGCGGTGTATGACCCGACAGGCGACCGGTCGGCAGACGACTTAACGTACCTGCTTGGTAGTGAGTCCGTCATCGCTCCGGTGCTGCCGGGCACGGATCTCACCATTCCGGGGATGGGCGATTACTTCCGCGAGCGCGTGTACCCGATGGCAGCCACACTCACCAGCGAGATCGAGACGTACGCGAGCGACGTGTACGACGCGGTCGCGGCCGGCGAGATCGACGTGTCAGACCTGATGACGCCCGCGATCTTCGCGGAGGAACTCGCGCGCGACTGGGCGAGTTCCGGTGACACCGGGTACTCGCGCGCGTTGCTGGCGCAGCTCGGCATCGACACGGACCTCCAGACGTCGATGGACATCACTGTCGCTAACAACACCGACGCGTCAACCACGCTCGATTACAGCGCGATCGGTGAGACGGCCGCGTTCGCGCACTCCCTGTCGAACGCGCAGGACGAGGTGACTGTCGTCGTGGACCCGGGTGGCGCGTCGGACAATAGCGGGACGATGCACGTGCCCGCGGGCACCGAGACGATGAACGTCCGCGTGGAAGGGTACACGGACGACCCGTCGAACCCCGGGTACGTCGTGCAGGACGTCACGCTCACCACGTCGGGCGGGACGACCGTCACGGTGCCAGTGTCCGAGCTCGCCGAGCAGGACGGGAACGTCGCCGCGGGCGAGGCGTGGTACGACGAGCTCGATGCGGACGGTGACGGTAGCGTGACGATCAGCAGCATCGACGTCAATTACACCGTCACGTCGAGCGACGGGACGACGTCGGAGTACAGTGAGACGGTCGTCAGTACTGCGGGACTGTCGATCCGCATCGACGCGTCAGACGTCGCGTGGAAGTATAGTGACGCGCGACTGTCAACGAATTGGCGGCCGCACGGCGGCGACCCCGACCAGTGGAGCACTGCCGTCAGCGAGAAGACGACGTTCACGGGCGTCACACTCAGCGATACGACGAACGGTGACACGCTCGATCTCACGGTCGGGTTCAAGCACGACGGTGAACCGGACTCATCGACCAGTCCGACGACTTACACCGTCCCGTCGGGCAAGTCGCTGAACGTGCAGCTCGCCGGCACCACCAGCAACGTCACCGCGGTGAACATCACGACCGCCGCGGGGAACACGCACACGGTGAGCGTGCCGAGCGGCACCACGTTCGTGAGCCTGCCGCACACGGACGTCGTGAGCGCTGGGTCGGATTACACGATCGACACAGTGTCGGTCGAGTACAACAACTCGTCGGGCGGGACGAGCACCGCGACCGCTGGCACAGTGTCGCAGACCCTGTCGGTCGAGAACGTCGATATCCCGACGTACGATTTCCTCACCGGGAAATGGTACTTCACGGACAACGCCGGTGACGGTGACCACGTCATCGTCGCAACCGAGAACGGTGACTGGGTCGAACTCGAATCCGGCGACGTGTTCAAAATCACCAGCGCGACCGACGCCGACGGGAACTCCCTGAAAGGCGTGACACTGTCGGACACCAACCGGCACAGCTTAGACGTCACGCGAGTCGAGGAGGAAGTCAAGCGCGCGATCGAGACGCAGCAGGCAATCGAGGACACCACGCCAGACGATATCACCGGTGGCGGTGGCGGTGGTGGGCTCGGTGGCAGCGCCGCGGGCGCAGCGCTCGGTGCGGTGCTCGGCGGTGGCGTCGCAGCGTACGTGTTGAGCGAACTCCTCGGCGGCGACTAACCCCGCCCCTAATTTTAGCTGTGGTTAAGTGGTTGCAAAACACGGGTTTCATCCCCTTGAGACGCCCGCGAGTCGGCGTGTTGGCACCCCCCGGGGGGTGTACCGTGCGGGGTTTATCCGAGCATTTGCCCGACCGACGACTATGAAGAAGCTGATAGCGATCGTGATAATCGCCGCAGTAGCGGCCGAAGTGCTCGGTGTCCCCGTCATCGACCCGGTATGGCAGTGGGTCGATTCGACGCTCATCGACCCGTTCATCAATTGGCTCACCGGCCGGGTGGCACCATGGTAGCGACGCGCCCCGTCACTGTGGTTGTAGTCGCCGTGTTGCTCCTCGGTGCGACGGGTAGTGTCGGTACTGTAGTTGCGCAGGAAAACAACACGACCACGACGACGCCGGGGAACGAGTCGGATCCGTGGACAGACCCGGAAGGAGCGGAAACTACGGACACGAACCCCGGGGAAGACGCCGAGAATCAGTCAGGACCCGGCGCGAGTAACAGCGGTGACAGTGCCGGTGACAGTGAGTCGAAAACACTCTCCCGGTACACCGAAATCACGGACTGGGAGTACAGCGGTGGGCAGTGGGTCATCACGTTCGACGCGTCCGAGCCGGTCACCGTGACACTGTCGCAGGCCGGGCAGGCCGAGGAAGGTGCGACGACGTTCAACATCCGTCAAGTCACTCTCGATAGGGGTGTGAACACGGTCACGTTTGAAGCGGCAGCGCTCAACGGCGAAGCGCAAGTATCGATCGTGTCCGAGTACTCGATCGACGAAGGCCGCGGTGTGCTGTTAAGCACGGGTCAGACGGGTGGGTCGAGCCCGTTCGAAGGCACGTCAGCGACCGCCGGGTGGCTGGGTGGCGCGACAATCACGACGCTCATGGGCGTGTTAGCGTTCCGCCGCAGGCTGAAAGGCGGGCGCGGTGCGCCCGAGGAGGTGTAACCTAACGATGCTCGAAGAACTCATCGGCAGCGAACCCATCGAACGCACCGCACCGACATTCGACTCGAAGTGGGACCGCGTCACGTACCTACTGTCCGAGTGGAAGTGGCCGCTCATCGTTATCGCAGTGTCCTCGATGATCGTGTACGCCTCTACGGACACGCGACTCCCGACGCCGCCGGACGCCGCCGTCGCGTTCGCAATCGCCGGCGGGCTCATCGCAATGCCGTCATACATCGTGTGGGTCATCGTAGCGAAGAAAGTCGTGAGTAAAATCTCGGTGCGCGTCATCGAGTACGGCGGCCCGAACGGTGAAGTGACGACGTACGACGTCCCGCCGAAAACGTGGAAAGCCCGAGAGACGAACCTGTTCGATGCGTACCGTGCGCCCGGCACCGACCAGTGGAAAGTGTGGGACTTGGAGTGGAAGGACGATATCGACCAGCTCGAAGTCACCGGCGTATGGCCGAGTGCCGCCGACCCGAATGATGTCTACAAGTCGCAGAAGAAGGTCGAGAAAATGTTCATCGATATGCTGAAAGAGCTCATGAAGGCACAGGCGTTCCAGGCGACCGTCGCGGCGAAGGGCGTGGACATCTACGACGAGTCGCACAAGGAACACCTGGAGCTTACTGAAGCCGGTATCCTCCCCGATGGAGTCGATGCGGCCGCCAAAATCGAGGAGCTCGAAGATGAAATCGCCGGGTCGCTCGATATCGAGGAGATCGGTGAGATGGACGGTGACACCGGTGATCCGGACCGTATCGACGCTGCACAGTCACCGGAACCAGCTCCGACGGACGCTCAACACGGGGGTGAACGGTAATGCCAGGCGATAGTCCCGACTGGGTATTCGGCGAACTCGGCGAGTACGTCGAGGGTCGGCACAAGAACGAGAACGATAACACGTACCGGCACGTCGGCGAAATCGGCGATAACGACGTCCGCACGTCACTGACGAAAGCGAAAGCAAGCTTTGACCGGCTCATCGAGAAAGGTGAGCTCCCGGACTGTGTCGAAGGCGATTACTACGATAACCGTATCCCGCGGCAAATCCGGCGCATCGAAGGCACCGAGACCGCGAGCCGAGCGGTCGCGCAAGGCGACGCCGGCACGCTCCGCTCGATGACCGGTGCGCCGGACAAGGCGACGGACCTCAGTTACCAGGAGCCGATCCGGAAGATGATTAAAATCCTCGGCGACCGGCCCGCGCCGATGATGTACGTCGGCGGTGAGCCCGGCGTGGGTAAGACTCGGTGGGCGCTGTGGACGCTTGAACTGTGGAAGGACAACGTCGCCCCGAACGGCATCATAGCGAGCAACCTGAAGACGCTCAAGCCGACGCAGGACCATCGTGACGACCGGCACGAGCACGTCGCCGGGTACCAGGACCTCGATGAGTGGTTGCGGCAAGAGGACATGTCTACGGTCATGGCGGGCGACGCGACGCCGAAAGCGATACTCATCGACGAAGCCAGCTCCGCGCTCGGTGGCGGTGGCGAGGACGGGTACAACGTCCGCACGTACCTCGGCCCGCTCATCTTCAAAATCCGGCGGTTCATCTCGAACGATGGACTGGTTATCTGGATCGGGCACGACAAAGGCGACGTGCACCCGCTGTTCCGAGCGATCGCTATGTTCGTTGAGAAAGAGTCGAAGAAGGACTTCACGGTGTACGAAACCGTCCGCAACCGCAGCGGAGTCGAACCGATTCAGTCGTTCCAAGGCGTGCCGCCGGGGAACTACGACGTCAATGAGAACGAAAAGCCGGACTTTGACCTTGACCCGACCGGCGGTGAGAACCTCGATGAAGGCGGTGACGACGCGATCGACAGCGGTGAAATCCAAGGCATCATTCGAGACACGGCGATTTACACCGTCGTGAAGAGCAAGGAGGACGGGCTGACAGACCGCGAGGTAGCGGCGAAGGTGCCCTACAGTAGAACGTGGGTTAACGACCGTTGGAACGAATACGAGGACGGCGAGCACCAGGACACGGTTGACAGAGTCGAGGAGCGAATCAAGTGACTGCGTCGGGGTGCGTGTCTGACAACCACCATGACACCCCCCTATACTATACATAGTACTGCACTGACCGCAAGGGAAGTGACGAATGAATATGAGTGTGGTTGCAGCGCGCGGGGCGTGCAGCGGTCGGGCCGATTGAAGTTCAAATGACGCGCGTCACACGGGTTGCGCGCGTACGCGCGCGCGGGAGAGCGGTCGGCGTGCCCGGTTTATCCGAGCATGTGGTCGAGAATCAGGTACAGCATGACAGTCACACAGGCGTTTATCGGCGGCGTGCCGGGCGGGCCCGAGCTCTTGGTTATCCTCGGTATCGCAGTGTTGCTGTTCGGCGCGGACCGTATCCCGAAGCTCGCCCGTTCGACCGGTGAGGCGATCGGCGAGTTCCGGAAGGGCCGCGAGGAGTTAGAACAGGAGCTCGAAGACACCGCGACCAACGACGCGGGTGATGAACGGTGAGGGTCGAGACGACCATCGAGTGCACCGAGTGCGGTGACACCGTGATGCTCGATACGGCCGCGGTCGAGCTCGCGTGCAGCTGCGAGTTCGCGCCGCTCGCGTCGCTCCCCGACGCGTGGCGCGTGATTGAGTCGGGAGAACCGGCTGACGCGGGCACGAACCCCGGGGGTGACGCAGAGTAATGACGTCGAATCAAACCTCAGGGAACGCCGACCGTCGGAAAGCCGCGGGGACCGCGGTCGAACGGTACGTGTGCGACGAGTACAATCTGCAGGCGGACCACTCCGGCCGCGCCGACGCCGCGTACGCGAACGGCACACCGGTCGAGATCAAAGCAGCGCTGCGCCGCAAGTCCGACGGTCGGGGAGGAACGAAGGAAGGCGAGTTCGCCGTTTTCGAAAGCGCGCACCGGTGGTTGCGCCGGAACGACGGCTACTATATCTTCGCCGTTTACAGGTTCCGCGGCCGTGGCGTGCAGGTACTCGAAACGAAGCGCGTGCACGCATCGAACCTCCCGTATTTCACGTTCAACGAGAGCAAACACCCCGGGCGCGGACGTGACGATCGTGAGGCTCGATTCAAAATCTCGCAGATATTCTAACCCCCTCGAAAATATGTGGTTAAGTGGTTGCAAATCACGTGTTTCACCCCCGTGAGATGCCCGTGAGTCGGTGTGTTGGCACCCCCGGGGGGTGTGGCGTCCCGGGTTTATCCGAGCATTCGAGTAACCTCGCACATGCAGGCAACCAGTACACCAGAATCGCACGAACTGCACCCCGCGGAAGCCGCCGACGCCACCGAGCAGAAATGTCCTCGATGCGGGACAGCCACGATGCGCGCCGACGGTGAGCAGTGGTGTGTCGTGTGCGCCGCGCCCGTCGAGAGTGACGAGGCAGGGTGACCACCACGAGTGAGCAAGGTGCGTGGCCGTGCAGTGTTACCGTCCGATGTTACCGCCCATCCTTACCGGTCATCGTTATCGGGAGGGACGGGCGCAGTTTGCGGGCTTACTTGGCGATCGGGAACGTCGTGCAGCGCGTGCAGCTTGTCGATACGGACGTCGCGGTGTGGGTCGCGCGCATCGACCCCGCTCGGTGGGACACGATCGTGCGAGCGTGGAGTACGCGAGCGAAAGCACGGGAGTGGGTCGAGGCGCGCGTAGACTCGGAAATTACGTGGGAGGAACCCCGGGGTTCGAGCACGCATGAGACGCTGCACGGCACTGCAGACGCCGGTGATACTGACGTCGAGGTGCGACGCGTCCCGGTGCAGGACCCGGCAGCGCTCGCCGGCCGTTACCCCGACGACCTCCCGAACGCCCGGTACCTCATCGACCGCGACGGCGACGACGAATGAGTTTGCGAGCCATCAAGTGATTGAACGATGTGTGTTCACGTGCCGCCCGCACCTGAACGCGGGCGGCGTTCCCCGAAGTGAGAGTGTGAGAGTGCCCGGTTGTGGTGGACCGGGAACCCCGCGGGCGGGCGCGGCACCGCCCGCCCCGGCCGCGGTGGTGCGCGGCCGACAACAGCTACCCGGACCTGTAGTTGTAGTCTTTTCCTAACGAAGACCGACTCTCATCCTACCTGATATTTATTATCTCCCCGCAACCGAGGCACTGTATGGCAACAGACACCGGTGAAACCGCAGCGTGTCAGAAGTGCACGCGAGAAATCCCGGTCGAAGCCGACAGGTGCCCCGAGTGTGGCCACGAACCCGGACCAGGGATCCTCGGCGGCATCGTAATGTGGGTGAGCCTGATGCTCGGTTCGACGTTCCTTGTCATGAGTCTTGCCAGTCTCATCGTTATCGCAGACGGGTTCCCCGTCATGCAGGGCCTCACCGTAGCCGGGTTTACCGGGTTCATCGCCGCCGTTTTCCTCGGCATCGTGTACGCCGGGTACAAAGGCGGGCAGCGCGGACCGACCGACGAACCCATCGGGTCGAGCGGCAACAACGGCAGTGAGTCGAAGAGTATCAGTGAGTCGTGGCAGGAAGGCTCGGAACGCGGGGAGCGGTGGGCGGAGCAGATTAACGCGGCGTACTACGCCGCTGTGCACGCGCTCCCGTCGTGGCTGTGGACCGTCGGTGTACTTCTGGGGTGCGTCTTGTCGTTTGCAATGTGGCCGGCAGCTGCAGCGGAGAACGAAACGGCGATGGGTATCAGTCTCATCGCCGGCGGTGGATTGCTGTTTTTCGTGATTGTCGTCGATTCGCTCCGGTTGAACGATGCGTACGATGAACTGAATTTCCGCTGGTGGTTCTGGTCGATTCTCGCGTTCCTGCCGCTCATCGGGTGGCTGTTCGGGCTCGCATGGTTGTGGCGACGACGCCGGAAAACCGCGAGCGCGGCATAATCCTACCTATCCATGTCTGAGAGACCCGTCGCAGTTGACGCCGACGAAACCGCTCGAAACGATAGCCTCCCGTACCCGATCGTGGCGTACCCGCCGCATTACGGCACGTTCATCGGGTTCAAACCCAGTCACGACGGTGATCTGTACTTTTGCTCATGCGCGCGTGAAGCCATCGAGAACTACGTTCAATGCGAGATTGAAGGACTCACCGGGTCGCACCAGGACCCGACGCCGGAGAACGTGTTGAACGGGGGGTTCCCCGAGGAAACGAAAGACATCGTTCGACGCGCCGGCATCAACGATGCGAGTGAAATCCCCGAGGTACTCCGGTTCGAGGACCAGCTGTGTCACGAGTGCAACGCCGTCGTTCCGAAGAGACGGTACTGCGCGGACATGTACGGCACCGTGTTCAGGCAGAACTACGGGTGGTACGTGTACAAGAAATCGTACGAGTACGGTGTGTGCAAGCCGAAATCCGACACGTTACTCGCAGACACGTTGTTCGACAGTCTTCCCGGTGAAATCGTTTCAGTCGTGGACGACGATCTTATCGAGGAGTTAGAAGCGAAAGCGGCCCGGTTCAACGAACTCCGGCAGAAACGGTTCGACCGGGAGCGCGAAATCGAGAACGCGAAGAAAGACGAGATGCGTGAGTTACGGGACGAGTTCGGTGATGAACGCGGGTCCGACGAGTACTACGACGCGTTAGGGTCGATTCGAGAGAAGTACGAGGGGAAGGACCCGCTCGCGGAGGACGAGCAAGCGGAGTTAGACGAGTTACGGGAGGAACTGTCCGAGAACAGTAAGCGCGTCTCGGACACGATCGAGAATGAAGTCCGGCAGGCGGTCGGGCACTACGAGAAAGGGAATCGGTGGACGTCGGAGACGATTCTGTACCAGCTCATCGAATCACGGTACGGTGACGAGTACACGATCGAGCGGCATCACCGCCCGGACTGGTTGGACGGGTTAGAGCTCGATATTTTCCTTGTGGAACCCGGTGTGGGTATCGAGTATCAGGGCGTGCAGCATTACGAGGCTGTTGAGCACTGGGGTGGCGAGGAAGCCTTGGAGGAACGGCAGGCGCGTGACGAACGGACACGTGAACTGTGCGCCGAGCGCGGTGTGGAGTTAGTCGAGGTTCGGCACGACGAGGAACTGTCCGAGGAACTCGTCACGTCGAAGGTTGACGCCGTGATTGATGATTGAAAGAACTTCTATAAAGAACCTCACCCACGATTGGCGTGAACCGTCGTTCGAAGCCGTGAACCCGAAGTTTCTGAGGGGCAAGTAGGCGAGTCGTTAATACGTGCGAGTCGGAACCCGCGATTGATTATGAGTGACAGTCCAGGGCAGGAACTGTTAGCATTGGCGAGTCAGCGCCCGCCGGTGAACCCGTTCGGCGCGAAGTACACCGACCCAGTCCTCGTCGCGTTACTCAAACTCCCGTACGTGAGCTACGATCGGCGGCAGGCGCTCGCGGAAGCGTGGGACGAGTGGAAACCGGACGAGTACGTCTACCGGGCGTTGGCGTGGTACGCCCGTCACGACCAGAACCTGTTGCTGTTCGCGCGGCTCGCAGTGACGGTGAGTCCGATTGTTCTAATGCACGTCGGGGTTGGGGTGGGTCGAGTTGTATCGTTTGTCGTCGCGTCTCTGTTCATCGTTGAATGGTTGAATCGGGTGCGGGTCGAGAAGGAGCGCGAGCAGGCGATGGAGGATGCGAAGCGAGAGTACTGGCGGCAGGTGGAGCGACCGCGGATTAATGCTCGGGAACGGGAGTTGTGGCAGGAGTTAGCGGAGGAGCGTGACTGGGAAGAAGAGGAGGACTCTGCCGAGTCAGACGAGTAGTCAACCAGCGTTCCCGTCGTCGTCATCGTCGGCGAAATCGTCGAACGGGTCGATAGCGGGCCCCTCCATCGAGAAGTTCCCGTTCCCGTCACCGTCACTGTCGTCGTCAGTGTCCAGCTCGAAGCCGTTGTACTCATCCCACCATTCTTTTTCGCCGCCCTCGTCGTCGCCGCCGTCTTGGTCGTCACACATCACGACCACGTCAGGCCTAAACCCGCATAAACGTGCGGTATGGGCGTTCTACCACTGTTATCGCCCATCCTTACCGTACATCCTTACCGTACATCCTTACCGTACATCCTTACCGTACACCCTTACCGTACACCCTTACCGTACACCCTTACCACCCATCCTTACCACCCATCCTTACCGATCACACTGATCGCCGTCCCCGGTTTATCAGAGCGTTTCACCGAGTACCGAGTATGAGCGACACCTTCGAGGAATGGGTCGAGGACGGCGTTCAACTAGTCGAGGAGCACGCGTCGCCGTGGCAAGGCTGGGTGCTCGTCGCGCTCACCGCGCTCATCGCACTCGGCGCTCCGGAACGGATGTCGGAGTTGCTCGCAGTCACGATCGTGACGATGCTCGCGGGGAGCATCGCGCTGATAATCGTTCCTAACCGGTCACGGTGCCCGGCGTGCGACGCGGTCGTCGCGCACAACGCGGTGCACTGCGGGGCGTGCGGCGAGGACCTGGGGTGCGAGCACGACGACCTGCATGACAGTGTCGAGTATTGTCCGCGGTGCGGCGACAATGTCGGTGGTCGATTGAACCAGGATTACTGGTGTCCGGTGTGCGATCGTGACCGTGAGACCGGCGGCAAGGCCGCGGTTTGCGATGGGTGCCGAGGAAAGGACGGTGAGGACCGATGAAAAGGGCGACCGTGACCGAAGCCGCAGTCACGTCAATACTCCTCGGTATCGTTGCAATCCCGGTCGTACTCGTGACAGGGGACGTGTACGCCGGGTCTCTCGCCGGTGCAGTGGCAGTGACCGTGGCGAACGTGGCGTATTGGAAGTGGCGAGAGGTGCGCGGCGATCTTGTGGTCGATGAGCACGGGACGCCGTGGTACGTTCCAGGTGAGGACCGATGACGGTGAGTGTCGAAGCTTGGATGTTAGCCACCGCGTTCGTGGCCGGGTTCATCACTGGAGCGGCCGCTGCGATGTACTGGTTCGTTCACGGGTTCGTTATGGGAGCGGTTGAACGACTCGAAGCGCTGGAGTAGGGGTGTCCGATAACCCCCCATTCTAGGACAGAATCCCGGCTCATGTGACCGCGAGGGGTGGGGTGAACGCCCATCTATCACGGTTTATCGTCCGGACTGTGAGGTTAACGGACACCCCACCGTCACGGGTTTATCCGAGCATCACACCGACTGTCGAGTGTAACATGCCCCCGACCGACACAGACACAGACGCCATCGACGACGACGAGTTCGACCAGCTCTTCGAGACCGAGGAACAGGCACGCACGCGACTCGACGTCGCCGCGGACATCGTAGACGCATCGATGGTCGCAATCGAGGACGCAATCGACCGCGGAGAAATCACCCGGTCGTACGTCACCGAGAACCCGGGCAAGACAGCGTGGACATCGTTCCGCCACGGGGTCGAGGCAGCGACAGTGCCCGAGGATACTGACATCCGCGTCCCCCTCATCGTGACCACGGTTGAGACCGCGATCCGACGCGAGTACGGGGACGAACCCCGGGTGCGAGACGCATAGAAATCCGAACAACGACCCTCACACGACACAACACACTAACCATGCGAATGAAACCATTCGAGACCGACGACGGGTATCGAGTATGGTTGAACGACGACGAAGTCGAACGCCTCATCGAGAAGATGGAACAGCGCGGCGGCACCCGGCACGCGGTCGGCGGCCGGCTCGGTGTGCACTGCGGGTTACGGCGTGACGAGGCGTCGCAGGCACGATCGGCGGATATCGCCGACGACCTCGGTGAGCGTAACCTGCGAGTATGGGAGGATGCGGCGAAACAGGACAAGTACCGCGAGACACCGATCCCGAACGACCTTGCGCGCGACATTGAACGCATCGTGGAGTTTAGCGACGACATCACCAGGAGTGACGCAGTCCTCGATGTTACAGGGAAGACGCTCAACAGGTGGGTGCAGCGCGCGTGCGAGGAGCTGTTCGCGGAAACTGGGGATGAAGGGTGGCTCGAAGTCAGTTACCACGACTTACGCCGCACATGGGGAACGCGAGCCTTAGAGGACGGCACGCTCCCGAGTGTGGTGATGTACTGGGGTGGGTGGGACGACTGGGAAACGTTCCGCGAGCACTACCTGGGGGAGTTCTCACCGCACGCGCTCAGACGGGAGCGAAAGAAGCTGTCGTGGATGACCGGCGACGCGCCAGCTGGCGACGACGTCGAGTCGCACATGACACCGGTCGCGCAGCCGCCCGCGGGTGGGTCGAGTGCAGCGCAGCACCAGTCCGACTAACCCCCCGTTTTCGCTGTGGTTGTGTGGTTTGTGGTTGAATGTCCGTTAGAACGCTTGTACCCCGCGAATACACGGGCAGTATACTGTCAGTAGGGAAGCCGGACTGTGAGTACGACGGAAACGCCGAAAACGGGCGTAAAACCCTACTCAGAACCCCGAAACCCGTGGCTAGGCTTTATACCTAACCGGAGGATACCACTAACTGCGAATGCCCCGAAACACCACCGAATGCCCGGTCTGCGGGAAAACCGCGATGCGGATCGAGCAACGACGGACCATGGACGAGACAGTAACGATCTACCGGCACTCCGCATGGCAGTTTGACGACGACGACGTGTCAGACGCGGACGTGCTGGCCTGCACGGACGTCACGACACACGACCGCGAGGACGACTTGACCAAGGAGTGCCCCGGGAACGGGTGCGACGTGATAATCCCCGCAGAAGACACAGCATGCACGCACGAGTGTTACCTCTCAACCATGCAGACGCGGCCGGAGAAATGGGGTGACGCGTGATGCCTGGCGACTCAGACACTCCCGGTGAGCACGTCGCAGTCACCGAGTGGAGCGACATCGACACCGTCACTCGAAGGCTCACTGAAGCACAGAAGCAGCTCATCAAAACACACCTGAATGAAGGGCTCCCGGAGGAGCACGCGATCGTGTGGCTCCCCGAGTTCATCGAGAAACCAGGAATACTCGCAGTAGACGGTGCGGAGCAGTTGTACGTCGTGAAGGTCGAGGATTACTCGTCGGATGCGTGGCGGGCGACGCAGCCGGAGACGGACGCGACGTATACCAGTGACGCCGAGTACCTGCCGAAGTCGTGGACGATCGTGTTCGAGCGCGGCGACGAGTTCGAACGGGTCGAGTCGGAGCAGACTGGGTTAGCGAGTTTCGCTTAACCCCGCCCTGATTTTCGCTGTGGTTGTGTGGTTGTGGTCGCAAACGACGTTAGAGAGCCTGTACCCCGAGAATACGCGGGCGATATCCTGAGAGCCCAGCCTGCAGACTCTCAATCGTGACGACGGTGAGTCGCGGCGGTACACTTACCCCGGCAGCGTGAGTCGTGGCGAGCAGGACCGCCAAGCACCGAGGGAGAGCAAGCAGGAACCACGGGACACGCACGAGCGCGCCGAGCTCAGAAGAGCAACGCGCTGCCGACGGACCCAGGTGAACAGCCCGGCAGGAACGGCGACGCGGTTTGTCGCCGCACGCCCGCCCGGAATTGCCAGGGTTCAGGTGGAAGCGCAGCCGTCGCCGGCGCGGTGCGGAGAGGCGACGGCGAGAACCGCGAAATCGTGCGGAACGCAGGCAATCCTGCAGCGCCCATGGTTCTGCGACGAACGGACGTGAGAAGCGAATGATGTAGCGCGAAGGATTTGAAGTAGTCGTCGGCGAGCCGACGGCGTGGTTCACAATCCTGCAGCGCCCATGGCTTTGTGACGACCGCCGGTTAGGGACCCGGAGACGGCGGAGTCCAATCGGGAGACTGAGACAAGCGACCGGTCGGAGTTCACCGACGAGGCGAAACCGTTTCACCGCTGTGAGAAGTATTTGGGGACGATGAGCGAGGTTCTACACCGGCTCAAACGACCGCTGCTCTACGTGATGGGGCCGGCGTACGTCGTCGCGGGCGTGTTGCACTTCGTCGTGCCGGAGCTGTACGTCCAGATAGTCCCGCCCGTGTTTCCGGCGGAACTGGCGCTCGTCTACCTGTCTGGCCTCGCAGAGGTCGCCGTCGGAGTCGGGCTACTGATCCCGCGAACGCGACGGTATGCGGCGTGGGCGACGGTCGCGTTGCTCGTCGCGATCTTTCCGGCGAACGTCTACATGGCGACACACGGCGTCGTCATCGAGGGGTTGCCGGGCGGTGGCGACCCCTCCGCTCTCGTTCGCTGGGGACGGCTGCCGCTTCAGGGCGTGCTGGTGCTCTGGGCGCTCTGGTACACCCGACCGCCGGCCGAACAGGTAGCCCGGTGACACTACTGGACGACAGCCCGCATCACTCCTCCAGCGGTCCCATAAACCCGAAGTACGCGACGACGCCGGCGAACATGAAGAGGTAGTACGCCCACCGTGGTCCGTCCGTCACTTCGAAGAACACCGAGACGCCGGTCACCCAGACGATTGCGAACGCGAGGTCGGTGAGCATGCCGAACCCGTGTTCCTCAACGTGGTCGGCGAGTGCATCGAGGCGGCTCATGGGGATGGCCAACGCGGGCGGGAGGTAAAAATATGGGTCCGACGACGCGCCTGCGAGACGTTCCGGGCGGGTCGAATATCGTTTACAACACCTGTTAACAATGACTGGTTTTTATTACGATCTATCGATCTGTTGGGGCTATGGCGTTCGATCCACGACGGCTGGTGCCGACCGTCATCCGGAAGCGGTACGCGGTGAAGTTCGGGATCGCCTTGCTCGTTCTCGGGATGTCAGTGGGTGCGATCGGGTTCGTCGCGACCGGACAGATCGAGTCGGAAGTGCGGGACAGCACGCTCGACGAACACGCGAACATCGCGGCGCAGGAGGCCGAGAAACTCCTGCAGTGGCACGAACGGAACAAACTCGCGACATCGATGGTCGCGCGGTCAGAACAGGTTCAGAGCGGCGACCCGGGCCGGATCGGCAACTACATCGCCACGGTTCAGGCGGACCTCCCGGACGCGGTGTACTCGGTTCATTACGTCGACACGGCCGACGGTGAGGTGATAAACAGCACGGAGGCCCGGTTCGAATCGGCAGCCCTGAGTGACGTCGGGGAACCCTGGGGGTCGGCGGTGGAGGACGCCGATTCCGACGTGCAGTCGACCGACGTGTTCGAACTCGAAAGCCGGGGCGACGCGGCGGTCGCCTACTACACGCAGGCACGCGGCTCGCAGTCCGACCGCGTGATCGTGATCACCATGCGCGTCAACGGCTACGCGTCGAACCTCCAGAACGTGGGGTCGGCGGGCGGGGCGGCGTCGCTCGTCGTCGACAGGAACGGGACGATAGCGTTCGACGCGAACCGTCAGCTCGCGCTTCGAAACTACGGCGACGCGGATCTGGTCGATGCGGCGTTTGCGGCCGGTCCAAACGACCCCGGCGCGCGCGAGATGCCCGCCGGGTCGGCGTCGGTGCTCTCCGACTGGGACCTGCTTTCGGCCGACGAGGAGTACGTCGTCGGCTACGCGCAGGTGCGAGGCACCGACTGGGTCGTACTCACGCACCGGAGCACCGACGAGGCGTACGGATTCGTGACGACCGTCTCGGAGTACGGCACGCTGGCGACACTGGGGGGCGTCCTCCTCATCGGTCTCGTCGGTGCGGTGCTGGGGCGGAACACGGCGACCGCCATCGACCGCCTGACGAGCAAAACCGAGCGCATGGAGGAGGGGAATCTGGACGTCGACTTCGAGACGAAACGTATCGACAACATCGGCCGACTGTACGACGGGTTCGCCGAGATGCAGTCGTCGCTGAAGGCCCAGATAGAGGCGTCCCAGCGCGCCCGCGAGGAGGCCGAGCAGGCCCGGGAGCGCACCCAGCGCCTGAACCGGCACCTCGAATCGAAGGCCGACGAGTACAGCGAGGTAATGCAGGCCGCCGCGGACGGCGACCTCACCCGCCGGATGGACCCGGAGAGCGACGACGAGGCGATGACCGAGATCGCCGAGGAGTTCAACGAGATGATCGCCCGGATCGAGGCGACGGTCGACGAGGTGACTGCCTTCGCCGGCGAGGTCGCGACCGCAAGCGAGGAGGTCACGGCCAGTTCCGAGGAGGTCCGCAACGCCTCGGAGCAGGTAACGGAGTCGATACAGGAGATCTCCGACGGGGCCGAGCGTCAGAACGACCGGCTCCAGTCGGTCTCCGGGGAGATGTCGGATCTGTCGACGACGGTCGAACAGATCGCCGCCTCGTCGAACGAGGTCGCCGACATCGCCGAGCGGACCGCGCTGCGCGGCCGCGAGGGCCGCGAGGCCGCGCGGGAAGCCATCGACGGCATGAACGAGATAGAGGCCGAGTCCGCCCGCGCAGTCGAGGAGATCGAGGCCCTCGAAGCCGAGATGGAGCAGATCGACGAACTCGTCGACCGGATCACGGCGATAGCCAAGGAGACGAACATGCTCGCGCTGAACGCCAACATCGAGGCCTCCCGTGGCACCGGCGGCGAGCAGGAGGACGCCGCGGAGGGCTTCTCGGTGGTCGCCGGCGAGGTCAAGGACCTGGCCGAGGAGACGAAAGACGCCGCCGAGGAGATCGAGGAGCGCCTGAACAGCATCCGCGAGCAGACCGAACGGACCGCCGCGGAGGTGCAAAACACCAGCGACCAAGTGTCCGAGCACGCCGATTCCGTGGAGAACGCGGTCGACGCACTGGAGGAGATCGCCGGGTACGCCCAGGAGACGAACACGGGCGTCCAGGAGATCAGCGCGGCGACCGAACAGCAGGCCGCCTCGACCCAGCAGGTCGTCGCCATGGTCGACGAGGCCACCACTATCTCCGAGGAGACGACGGCGGAGGCCGAGAACGTCGCGGCCGCAGCCGAGGAACAGACGACCGCGCTGACGGAGGTGTCTCAGAGCGCGAGCGACCTGGCCGGCCAGGCGTCCCGCCTCTCCGAGGCGCTCGACCGCTTCGACACCGACGCCGAGGACGCCGACGCGGCGCTTGGCCTTGCCGCCGACGAGCCGCCGACCGACCCGTCCGAGGGCGACGACGGCTCGACGGACCACGCCGAGTTCGACTTCGACGGGGCTGCGGACATCGCGGCAGGGCCGGACCAGGAGGACGACGCATCGAGCGAGACAGGCTCCGACTCCGCCGAAGAAACTCCTTCACCGGACGAGGGGTAAACGGCCCGCGCGACCCGGCAGTCGCGTTACTGCTCGTGGACCGGGAAGGCGACCTCGACCGTCGCCTTGTACTGCGTTATCTCGCCGTTCTCGACGTTGGCGGTCCAGTCCTCGACCTCGATACCGCTGATGTCTTCGACCGTCTGACTGGCCTGCCGGTACGCCTCCTCGGCGGCCGCCTGCCAGGAGTCGTCGGACGTTCCCATCACCTTGATGATCTTGACTGCGGTCATGCGACGGCGCGTACGACGGCCCGTGCCTTTGTTTCTATGTCCGTATTTGAGAATACTACGCCATGTGACCGGTCGCCCGTCGCCGCCGCTTCGTCGCCCGCCGAGCAGTGTCTGCCGGGAGTACACGTCCGAGACGGTACCGGGAACGTATCGGCTGACGGCGACTCTGATGCCCGAACGCTCCGGCAACACTCCGACCAGAAAGCTTAGGTTACCTGGTAGATGACGGGCTATCGTCTCGGAAACCGAGGCGTTACCAGTGAACCGACGAACGTTCCTGAAACGATCCGTCCACGCCGGCACCCTCGGGACGCTGGCGAAGCGGTTCGTGTCGGCCGACGGGACGCTCGACGTGCGGGTGTGGCTCTCCGAACGTGCTGCAACCCACGACGACGCGGGGGCCCGCGCCGCGGAGTACGTCGAACTGGCGTTCGGTGCGGTCCGCGACGACGTGTCGGTGACGCGGGGCGGTACCGTCTCGGTACAGCACGAGCACGGCCACGCCGTGGTGCAGTCCGGCGAGTGGCCCCGGATCCTCCTGGCGGGGCTGGCCGGTTCGGACGGCGTCGACCCCGTCGGCGACGTGAACCTGCTCGTCACGGACGGTCCGATGGACGCCGCGCCGACGGGGATGGGCGGGGCACACGTCGCCGCGGTCGGCGGCGCGCGCCATCTCGCTGCGATGCCGCCGGCCGAGCAGAGCACGTCGGTCGTTCCGTACTCGATGCCCGCGCTCGCCACGCAGGTGCTCCTCCACGAGTGCGGACACGCGCTCGGGCTGACCCACGACGACGGGCGCGTTGACCGCCGCGACGACGGCGTCGTCGCGACGCCGATGCTCAGCAGCTACGCCTGGACGGGGGGCTGTGACGACGATGATACCGACTGTCTCGCGGGCGCGCGACCGACCGACGACGCGGAGCGACGGCTCTCCGTTCTGTTCTCGGACCGCGCCGCCGCGGCCATCGCGGCGTACGACGGGGAGACGCGACTGCCAGCACCGGACTGGCTGTAATCCGCCGTTTCCCGTCTTTCAGGCGGATAAGCCGTCAATTCTAAAGCGTGACCGTGTGCGACTCCCTCCATGGCACTCGTCGACTCGCTCATCGTGTTCGCGGTCAGCCTGCTCATCGGGGCGCTCGGGATCTACGTCGGAGCCCGGACAGTCGCCGACGTGGACGACTACACCTACGCCATCGTGACGGCGCTGATCGGGGCGATCGTGTGGGGCGTCGTCGGTTTCTTCGTCGGCTGGATCCCGCTGCTCGGGCCGGTCCTGACGCTTCTGGCCTACCTCGGCGTCATCAACTGGCGGTACCCCGGGGGCTGGCTCGATTCGGCGCTCATCGCGCTGATCGCCTGGGTCGCCGTGCTGGTCGTGCTGTACGTCCTCGCGCTGCTGGACCTCACCACGTTCGGCGCGGTCGGCATCCCCGGGACCTGATCACTCCACCGACAGCCCCAGCTCCTCGTTGACCAGGTCGACGGCGTTGCGGACCGCACCGACAGAACTCAGGTAGCCAGCGCCGACGCTGGCCTTGAGCGCGACGGCCGCCCGGCCGGTCACGACGGACGGACCGACCTGCGCGACGGCCCCGTCGCCGACGCTCACCAGCCAGCCGGGCGAGTCGAACCGGAACTGCTCCAGCCGCGGCTCGAAGAGGCCGTCGTCGTCGGTGACGAGCGCGCCGATGTTCGCGGCGACGGTCCGGGCCTCGCGGATCGCCGACTGCGCGCTGGCCGGCACCGCCTCGCCGTCCGCGTCGACCACCCGCGCCGCGTCGCCGAGGACGAACGTCGACCCGCCGACCCGGAGCCGGCCGTCCACCTGCGGGCGCTCGCCGCGGAGCGCGTCCGGCCCGCGGATGCCGCCGGTCCAGGCGAACGTGTCGTACGGAATCCGCTCGCCGCCTTCTAGCTCCACCGCGTCGGCGTCCGCGCCCGCCACGCCCGTTCCGGCCCGAACGTCGACGCCGCGGTCGTCGAGCGCCTCCCGGACGGCGCGCTGGAACTCGGCGTCGAACCCGGGCGCGACCGCGTCCAGTTGCTCCAGCAGGACGACTTCGGCCTCGGCGTCCTCCTCCCGCGCCAGCGCGGCCAGTTCCCCCGCTAGCTGGACGCCGGAGAGGCCGGCCCCGCCGACGACCGCCCGCCCGTCCGCATCCAGCGCGCCGAGGAACTCCTCGCGGATCCGCTCAGCGTGGTCGATCCGCTTCAGCGGCGTCGCGTGCTCCTCGACGCCCGGCAGGTCGTAAAACGCTGTCTCCGCGCCGAGCGCGACCGCGCCGGCGTCGTACTCGACGGTGTCGCCGCCGTCGAGCGTCGCGACGTTCGCCTCGGGATCGACCTCCGTCACCCGCGCCCGCCGGATGCTAGCTCTGTCGACCACGTCCGTCAGCGGGACGGTGATGTCGTCGGCCAGCGACGGCCGCCGCACCACGCGGTGCAGTTCGTGCTGGACGAGGTGCTCGCCGGAGTCGTCGACGAGCAGGACGTCCGCCTCCTCGGGGAGCCGTTTCTCCAGTCGACGAACGAGCGACACGCCGGCGTAGCCGCCGCCGAACACTGCGACTTGCATCACGCCGGGGTTAGGACCGGACGGTAATGGGTTCGGGGGTCGGGTGATGGGGCTGGAGCAGGAAATGTCGAGCATACGCCGCCGAAGGCGGCGTTTCGCCGCCAGAGCTTTGCTCTGACGAGCCCTCACTCACTGCGTTCGTGAGGACACCGCGAGCGCCGACGGCGCTCGCGGCCTTTTTGATCGACATGTTTGCCGGGAGCGGTGCGCCTCCGGCGCACCCGACCGGGAAAAAGGTCGTCTTAGAACAACGCCTCGCTCTCGTCCAGCACTTCCGCTGGACCGCCGACCTCCCAGATGGTGGTCTGGACGCCGACCTCCTCCAGCACCTCCTTGACCTGCTCGGCGTACTCGTCGGTCGTGTTGACGTAGACGGACGCGCCGGTGTCCGTCGAGAAGTAGACGGGCACGTCCTCCTCTTCGCGCAGTTGGCGGACGGCGTTGAACACCTGCAGGGTGGCGGGCTGCCAGTACACCCAGCCGGCGGGCCCGGTCATCGTGGTGGCGGCGAGCGACAGCGAGTCGTGTTCGGCGAGTTCGAACGTGCGCTCGAAGTCGCCCTCGCGGAGCGCGTCGCGGGCCTCGACGATCTGGTCGTGGATGTGGGCCAGCCGGGACTCGAACATGTGGCTGTCGGCGGCCTCGCGGTGGGCCTGCTCGGTCTCCTTGTAGGACGGAACGAGGCCGATGACCGTCTTGACCTCGTCGTCGAGCGGCGTCTCGATGCGCTCGGACCGGCAGTCCTCGTCGTTGAGGCCGGCGGAGAGGTGGGAGAAGCCGCCGGTGACCGACCGGGCCGCCGACGAGGAGCCGCGGCGGGCAATGGTCGAGATCTCCGGGCGGGTCAGGTCCAGGTCGGCCGCCTCGGCCAGCGCCATCGCGGCCGCGGCAAAGCCCGAGGACGAGGAGCCCAGCCCGACGTTCGAGGGGAAGGAGTTCTCGCTCTCGATCCGGACGGGGTAGACCGTGTGGGCGGCGTCGGAGCGGTCGCGGACCTCCTCGACGACGCGCTCGACGCGTTCGTAGCCGTGTCCCTCCAGTTCCTCGCCGTCGACGACGAACGTGTCCTCGTCGTAGTCGATGTCGAACTCGACGGTCGTCTTCGTGTGGCTCGGGGCCGTACAGACGCTGATGCTGTCGTGGTACGGGAGCCGCAGGCGTTCGTCGCGCATCCCGTGGTACTTCACGATGCCCTGGATCGGGTGCGCTTTCGCGGTGGCTTTCATACGTCTCCCCGTGTAGCCGGCCCGCTTAAAATCCCCGGATGCGGACACTCGCCCCGGTGCGCCCGACGCCAGCACCGTCCCGCGGCGCGTCGCGGCCACGGGGGCTCGCCTTTCGGATCGCTTAGTAGCGCGGGACCGTGAGACGGTCGCATGGGAACGCCGCTCTCGCCGCGCGACGCGCAGGCCGAGACAGTCATCGACCGTCTGGAGGAGGAGTACCCCGACAGCACCATCTCGCTGACCTTCTCGAACCGGCTCGAACTGCTGATCGCGGTAGTGCTCTCGGCACAGTGCACCGACGAGCGGGTCAACGAGGCGACCGCCGACCTGTTCGAGGCGTTCGACGACGCCGAAGACTACGCCGCCGCCGACGAGGAGGAGATAAACGGCTACATCGACTCGATCACCTACCACAACAGCAAGGCGGGGTACATCAGGGAGTCGGCCGAGATCATCGTCGAGGAGCACGACGGCGAGGTGCCGGACACGATGAGCGAACTGACCGAACTCCCGGGCGTGGGCCGGAAGACGGCCAACGTCGTCCTCCAGCACGGCCACGACATCGTCGAGGGGATCGTCGTCGACACGCACGTCCAGCGGATCAGTCGCCGCCTCGGGATCACCGAGGCGGAACGGCCCGAGGCCATCGAGCAGGACCTGCTCGACGTGGTGCCCGAGCGAAGCTGGCAGCAGTTCACCCACCTGCTCATCGACCACGGCCGGGCGGTCTGTACGGCGCGGAACCCGGACTGTGCAGACTGCGTGCTCGCGGACCTCTGTCCCTCGGAGCAGGGTGACAGCGAGGTCGACCTGGCGAGCGGCGAGCCGTGGGGGTAACCGTCGCGGACGAACGGCCGTCGCCTCGCGGAACCCGACCAAAACCATAACCCGGAGGCCGGTCAACCCCCGTTCGGGGGTACGATCCATGACAGACGACGACCGACCAGCGGAGCGTGACGACGAGAACCCACACGAACGGGACGTGACGCTCGCACGCGAGAAGGACGAGGAAGACGACGACGAGGAAGCGAAGGCGGAAGCCGAGGAGAAACAGGCGGAGGCGCGTCGCCGCGCCGAAGAGGAGGCCAAGGAGCGCGACGTCGACGAGGGGTCGACGGCCCGCGAGGGCGACGCGGCCGAACAGGAGAACCCCGACAACCACCGCGACGAGGAGCCGTTCGAGAGCTGACCCCCGTGGGCGAGTGACGACCCGGGCCGTCAGATGAAGCCGTACTTGACGACGTAGCGCGCGACCCCGAGGAGGTAGGCGACGATCCAGAAGAAGACGTACCCGAACACGCCGATCCGGAGCCGCCGCCGCCAGTCGTCGGCGTTCTCGTGGAGGTCGGAGAGCGAGAGGTCCTGCTCGGGGTCGTCGTAGAGGTCGTGCTGTCGCTTCGCCTGGAGGATGCGGACGATGCCCGTCAGCGCGAACGTCAGCATCGCGTACGCCTGCAGGCCGAAGAAGGCGTGCGCGGCGGCGAACCCGCCGAGCTGGTCGAACAGCCGCGGCACCATCCAGACGACGACCGGGACCGTGTTCAGCGTCAGTCCGACGACGATGAACTTCAGGTGGTAGATCAGGAGGTCCCAGGTGACCGTCTCCGCGTCGATCATGACCCACGCGCCGTAGATGTAAAACGGGAAGCTCAGCGTGACCAGCGCGGCAGCGACGGTCGCGAGGGCGGGGTCCGACGCCATTGCTGGCCGTTGGGACGGCCCGGCGTTAAAGGACGTGATCCGTCCGCGGGTGGTCCGCGGCCGACCGAGCCACGGCGACGGCGGACCGTCGCGTAGCATCGTCGGGCAGCACGACCGGAGTCCGGACGAAAACCGATAAACCCCTGCGGGTCCGACTGTCGGATAATGGCCGACGCTCCATCGACGCCCGAGGAGGACGACGCTGCGCCGTCGACGGGCGGCGACGCCGACCCGCCGGACAGCGGTGACGGCGAGCGACCGGTCGAGGAACTCTCGGAGGCCGAACTCCGCGAGCGCGTCGAGGCGGAGTACGACTTCGACGACTTCGGACCGGAACAGATGGCCGAGATGACGCCCGAGGAGTGGGACGCCGCCTTCGACGACGACACGTGGATCACCGGCAGCGACCTGCTCGACCGGGTCGAGGCGGACCTCGCCACCCAGATCGCCGACCGGCAGGTGTTCGCCGTCCTCGAACGTGTCACTCAGGAGGGCGAGGAGCGACTGTTGGCGTACTCCGACGAGGGGTACGCGATGGTGTCCCCCGACGGCACCGTCGAGGGCTTTGGCACCGTCATGCGCGACGTGAAACCGACGGTCGCGCTCTGTTCGATGGAGAGCTACACCGTCCCCGAACCGCCAGAGGAGGGCGCGATGCTTCCCGACCCGGAGTCCGTCCCCGAGGGGAGCGGCGAACTGGGGAACCTGATGCTGCAGGTCATCGCGGCGATCCAGATCCTTGGCGGGGTCGTCCTGCTCGGCGGATGGGTGTTCGCTGACCTCTCGGGGATCGCGCTGGTCGCCGCGCTCGGCTTCTTCTTCGTCGGGGTCGTGCTGTTCACGACGGTGGCGAACGCACGCCTCTCCGACCGGTTCCGGGCCGAGGAGTACCGCGGTCGCCTGCGGTCGGTCGGTCTGGAGGCCGGCGAGCGGCCGGAGTTCCTGCCGATCGAGGACGGTGACGCCGACAGCCCCCCGACCGAAACGGACGGGGACGACGCCGGGTCCGCCGAGCCGGGCGAGACGCCCGACGGACGCTGACGACGGTGTCCGGAACGTCGTTCCCGGGACGAACGTGTACGGCCGTCGCGTCGTCTTCATCGGAGGCTTTAAGCGAACACAATCCTGATTCCAAACCGTATGAACAGGCGGGACTTTCTGAAGACAGCCAGCGGCGTAACAGGCACCGCCGCTGTCGCGAGTGCGGCGCCGCCGGCCGTCGCACAGGAAGGTGGTCAGGAGAACGAGACGACCACCGCCGGAAACGACACCTCCGGGAACGAATCCGCCGGGAACGAGACGGCCGGTGGCGGCGGAGCCGGTGGGGGTAGCGAGACGGTCCAGCTAACCGGCGACAACGTGTTCGACCCGGCAGAGCTGTACATCGCGCCGGGGACGACGGTGACGTTCGAGTGGACCGGCGGCAACCACAACATCATCGTCGACAGCCAGCCCTCCGACGCCAACTGGGAGGGCCATCAGCCGATCGAGGGGCCGGGCACCACTCACGAGCACACGTTCGAGGTGCTGGGCGACTACAACTACTACTGCTCGCCCCACCAGTCGCTCGGCATGGAGGGCGTCATCCACGTCACCGAGAGCGGCCAGAACCCGGCTGCCGCCGGCGGCGGCGGTGGCGGCGAGGTCGACCCCCACGAACTCGGCGTGCCGTTCCAGGCTCACTACGTCGGGATCGCGACCCTGCTCGCGGTGTTCGTGTCACTGGTCTTCTCGTTCTACGTGCTGAAGTACGGTGAATCACCCCACGCCAGTAGCCCCAACAGGAAATAACAATGTCATCGCAAGGAAGCACCTACGGCGACATTCATCGCTACGAACCGGCTCGCGAGAGCACCGCGGCGGCGATAGCCATCGTGTTGCTGACCGTCGTCGAGGTCGTGTTCGTGGGGCTGTTCACGTACGGGATGGTCAACGGCTGGGGGTACTTCGAGACCGGGAACATGTATCTCGGCTTCACTCTCACCGTCATCTTCGTCGACCTGGCGTTCATCCTCCTGCTGTACCGCAAGGAGTTCCTCCCCGACGTGATGATCGTCAAGAAGCGCCGTCGCAAGTGGGAGGACCTGTACGTCCGCGAGGAGGACGCCGACGGTCGCGAGCTCGCCGGGAACGCCTGGGAGCACGTGAAACGCGCAGTGTACCCCTACTACAAGAAATAATCATGCCAGAGGACGAAGACAAGTACCCGGTCGAATCGGATCGTCGACGCTTCGTGAAAGGCGTCGTCGGCAGCGCGGCGCTCGCCGGCGTCGGGACGACGGGCGCTGCGGCCATCGACTCCACGACGAGCGCGGCCGGCGCGGGCGGCGGCACGACGACGTACATGGCGATCGAGAACACCGACGGGCCCGCCCCGCGCGGCATGCCGCAGATCCCCGTGGAGATAGAGGACGGCCAGCTGAAGGGCGTCTGGCCGGAAGTGAAAGAGCGGGAGCTCCAGTCCGGGGATACCATAAACATCGCCGAGACGCAGAACTTCAAGGACACCGGCCTCACCTACAGCAACCGGTGGTTCCAGTACTGTGGCGTCCAGTCGTACCCGGGACTCGCACCCGACGCCGACCAGGACAACTTCCTCCGGTACTCCGGGCAGCCGCCCGCCTCGTACGACTGGATGACCGAAGCGACCTCCGGCGGGGAAATCGTCCAGGTCTCGGACTTCGACGACTACGAGAGCTACAGCGGCACCGGCATCGGCTCGGGCGGGCTCGGGAAGCCGGCGGTGGCGACCTGGCGCTCCCAGGACGTCGACACCGTCATCCCGGTCCAGATCATCCGCAGCCCGGTGATAGAGGAGATGGCACAGAACGACGAATGGCTGGCAGCGTCCACCGCACAGGGCTTTATGGCGTACCTGAACAAGTGTACGCACTTCTGCTGTGTGCCCGGCTGGAAAAGCCTCGAAAGCTCGGCGCAGTTCGGGGCGGAGGACGAGGTGTACTGCCAGTGCCACCAGTCGATATACGACCCGTTCTCCCTCGTCGAACGGACGTTCACGGCGCTCCCGCGCCCGGAGGATGACTGACCAATGAGCCTCGAAAAGAAGGACGAACACGACCACGGCGCGTGGCTCAAGGAGAAGGACCTCTCGCCGATCGAGCGGGGGTTCCTCGTGACGCTGATCTGGCTGGACCAGCGGTTCCGGATCGTCGACTACCTCGAACTGCTGGAGAACCTGTACTACAAGGCCAACCTCCAGATGCCCAAGAGCCACACCGAGCAGTACAACCTCGACAACAAGTTCTGGTACTGGTACCCGCTGTACTCGCTCGGCTTCTTCTCGACGATAGCGTACGTCGTCGCCGCAGTCAGCGGCGCGTTGCTCGGGTTCTACTACTCCCCGGCGACCGCCGGCGAGACGGCGGCGGCCTACGAGCAGGTCATCTTCATCATGACGGACCTGAACTTCGGATACATGCTCCGGAGCATCCACCGCTGGTCCGCACAGGTGATGACGGCCGCGGTGTTCCTGCACATGCTCCGCGTGTACTTCACCGGGGCGTACAAGGAACCCCGCGAGCTGAACTGGCTCATCGGCATCGTCCTGATCAGCCTGACGATGGTGTTCGGGTACACGGGCTACCTGCTCCCGTGGAACCAGCTGTCGTTCTGGGCCGGCCAGATCGGCGTCGAGATGAGCCTCTCGATACCGCTCATCGGACAGTGGGTCGCACAGCTACTGTTCGGCGGCTTCACGCTCGGGCAGGCCACGCTGCAACGGATGTACATCCTGCACGTGTTCTTCCTGCCCTTCGTCGTGACGACGCTGATCGCGATCCACATCGGCATCGTCTGGATGCAGGGCATCGCGGAACCCCACTAACACAATGACCGACGACAACGAATCCACCGAAACGCGAACGGACGGCAGCGGGCCGGGCATCGTCGCTCCCGACGACGAGGTGCCGACCTGGCAGGAGCGCAAGGAGCGCAAGCAGGGCCTGTCCCGCCTCACCTACGAGTACTTCGAGCGCGCGCGCCGCGAGGACCAGGACCTCCGGCAGGAGTCGAGCTACGTCGAGCGCGACGTGCTCGGCTTCCCGACCTGGCCCCACGAACTCATCCGGAACCTCTCGCTGACGTTCTTCTTCGTGGGGATGATCCTGTTCCTCTCGGCGACGCTCCCGCCCGAGATGATGGCGGTCGCGGACCCGAGCACGACGCCGCCGATCATCCTGCCGGACTGGTATCTGTACTGGTCGTTCGGCCTGCTGAAGCTCGGCCCGCTCAACCCCGAACTGGCGATCCTCGGGGGCGACAAGCTGATGGCCGACCGGACGTACGGCGTCGTCGCCAACCTCGTCGTGGTCGGTGCCATCGCCATCGTGCCGTTCCTCAACAAGGGGAGCGCCCGCCGGCCGGTCGAGCAGCCGTTCTGGGCCGGCATCGGCGTCATGGGCGTCACGTTCGCCATGACGATCAGCGCGCTGTCCATCAAGAACCTCCTCCCGATGGACTCGCACGTGTTGTTCGACATCACGTTCCTGCTCCCGCCGATCGCGGGGCTGATAACGTACGCGGTGCTGCGGTCGATGCGCGAGGGGTACATGTACGACCTGAACCGGCGGTACTACCGGCTGCGGCCGCCGAAGTAACGGTCCCCTTTCTCGATGTCCTCGCCAGAGACGGACGACGACGGTGTCGCGACCGACGAGCAGTCCTCGCGGGAGATCGAGGTCCCGATCCGGCTGTACAAGACGGTGACCGTGTTCTCGACGCTGTTTGCCATCACGGGCGTCATCCTCGGCTTCGTCCTGCTGGACACGGCGACGAACCGCGCGACGGCGGATCTGGACGAGGTCAACGTGGTGGTCGCTATCGCCGGCCTCGCGTCGATCCTCGGCGGGGCCGGGGTGTACGCGTTCGCGACGCGGTTCCAGGCTCCGGGAATGGGAAACGCTAAAAACGACGACGACCAAGATATCGACAATGGCTGACGAATTCGCGAAAGGACTCGGCATCCTCACCGGCGCGGGCCTGGCGTGGATGGTCCTCGCCGGCTGGTTCAACACGCCCTCGTTCGAGGAGCAACAGCTCTCCGGTCCGGACCCGTCGAACCCGGACATGTACACGGCGATCGCGCTGGAACTGAAGGACGCGCTGTTCTGGTTCGCCATCCTCGGTGCGCTGACGTTCTGGGTCGTCATCCCGATCGGCCGCGAACTGTACGCCGCGTACGCGGCGGAGTGACGGCGGCCGGTGCTTCTCGGGGGCGGGGAATTGGAAAAACACTAATGGCCCAATAACACAGGTTCACGTATGGATCCGTCATCGATGTTCGGCCCCATCGACGCTCTCAGCCGGTCGCAGGTGGAGTTCATCCTCCTCGGCCTGGTGATCGTCACCATGGTCACGCGCCTGCTCGCCCATCGCGCCCACGTCTCGCAGGCGCGTGACGGCGGCGCGGAGGCGATGAGCCGGTATCTGCCACACGAGATCGCCTCCGCCGTGCTCATCCTCGGCTCGTTTTACTACACCACCGTCGCGCGCCACGGCGGCATCGTGCTGTCGATGCTCGTCCTCGGGACCTTCCTCACCGACTTCTTCGAGTTCGAATCCCGGAAGGTCGAAGCCCGGAAGGACGGGGAACTGGAACGTCCGAAAGCCGCGGTGATCGGCTCGCTGTTCGTTCTCTCCTACGCCGCGTACCAGACGCTGTTCTACGTCATCGCGCCGGTCTGGAACAGCATCGTGTAGGCCGGGCGGCCTACCAAAACGCCGCGCTCTCCTCGACGACCGTGACCTCGATCCCCCCGTCCCGCGAGACGTGCGTCGCGCCGTCGGTCGGGACGGGACCCTCGTCGCGGCCGTCGACGAGCAGGGACACGTCGCCCTCGTCGCGCTCGACCGACAGCGTCAGCGACTCGTCGGACAGGATCCACCCCTCGGCGTCGGTGACGAAGGGTGCGATCGGCGTCACCGAGACGACGCCGCGCTCCGGCGTCACCACGGGCCCGCCGGCAGCCGCGGCGTACCCGTGACTGCCCGCCGGAGTCGCGACCACGACGCCGTCGGCCCGGAACCCGTCGACGCGTCGGTCACCGCTGCGAACGGCGTACTCGGAGATCCGTGCCGGCTCGCTGGTGACGAGCGTCACGTCGAAGACGGCGGGGACGGGGTCACGGTCGCCGACCCGCACCGAGAGCACGGGGCGTTCGACCGTCTCGCTCTCGCCGGCGACGACGGCGGCGACCGCCCGCCCGACGGCGTCGCGCGGGACCGACCGAACGCCGGGGCCGGCGTCGACCGGGAGGACGAGCGCGTCCGAGTTCGCCCGGACGAGGTCGACGACCGCGGCCCGACCGTCCGCGACGACGAGGTCGGCGTCCGCGACTCGGGCGTCGGTCCCGGCGGTCACCCGGCTGTCCGTCGCCCGCTCGACGGCCGCGGCGAGCGGATCGGGGGCCCCGCTGACGACCGCGACGGTCACGTCACCGACCATTGGGCACCCGCACCATAGGCGAAGCGTGGCGTCCCGCGGGCAAAAGGCTACAGGTTTCGGTCACCCGTCGAACGGCCAGTCGCCCGTAATCTGCATCCCCTCGGCGAGGTTCTGGGCCTCCAGCGCCGCGACGATCTCGTCCTCGGACTTGCGCTCGATGGTGACGGCGTCGTCGGCGAGTTCGACGGCCAGTTCGGTCAGCAGGACGGCCTGTTCGCGGAGGTCGCGGGGGTCTAGCTTGTCTATCGTATCGGCGAACGTGTGTCCCCAGCCGCGCCCCTCGCCGTCGGTCTTGCTCGACACGTGGTAGCCGGGGACGCCGCGGCGGACGAACGGCCAGTGGTCGCTGTGGGGACCCATCTCCGGGATCGTCTCGATCGGGTGGTCGAACCGCTCGGCGACGGTCTCTGCCGCCTCCTCCAGCGCCTCGAACTCGTGGGTGTACGCCGACAACGTCCGCCCGCGCACGACGCCGTCGAGGTTGATCACGGCCCGGACGGCGTCGGTGTCGGCGCGTTCGGCCTCGTACCCTGACCCGACGAGCCCGACCTCCTCCGCGCCGAAGGCGACGAAGTGGACCCGCGTATCCAGTTCGTCCTCGCGGGCGGCGAGGGCGCGGGCGACCTCGACGAGCATCGCGGTGCCCGCGCCGTTGTCCATCGCGCCCTCCGCGATGTCGTGGGCGTCGACGTGGCTCGTCACGAAGACGGCCTCGTCCGTGTCCGGACCGAGGTCCGCGTGGACGTTCCGGCTCGTCGCGTCGCCGGCCGCCGCGTCGACCGAGACGGTCACGTCGTCGCCCTCGAACCGTCGAGCGAGGCGCGCGCCGACCTCCTTCGAGACGCCCACTGCGGGGATCTCGCCGATCGGGTCGTCCTCGGTGCCGACGCTGCCGGTGGGAGGGAGACACCCCTCGACGTGGTTGCGGTAGACGAACGCGGCGGCCCCGTTCTCGACCGCGTGGTAGTACTTCTCCCGGCGGTGGACGTACCGGTCGTAGTAGTCCGGCGCGTCGCTTCGAACCAGCACGACAGCGCCCGACAGGTCCGCGTCCGCGAAATCCTCGGGGAGGCCGTACTCGAGGTCGACCAGTTCCCCGGTCACCTCGCCCGAGGGGCTTCGCGGCAGGGCGATACAGTCCTGCTCCGTCCCGGACGCGCGGACGGCGCTGTCGCCCCGTTCCCACCCCTGGATATCGAACTCGTCGAGCCGGGCGTCCCGCGCGCCGACGCGGTCGAGCGCGTCGCGGGTCGCCTCGGCCGCCCGCCGTTCGCCCTCGCTGCCGGCCATCCGGTTGCCCTCGTCGACGAGCCGTTCGAGGTGGTCCCATCCGACATCGCTGGTGACGGTGTCACCGATCCACTCGCTCATGCACCCCCATCCAGCGGGCCGCCGCCTAAGCGTTTCGTCTCGATCGACGGTTCGTTATTCGGCCGCCGGCTGAGCGCGTTAGAACTGACGTATCGATGGCTATCTTATAAACCACAGCGTGGAAATCGAGCCTTCTGGCAATTATTGCGAGAGTTTATTACCCCTCCTGCCGTGTAACCGATAGAACGTTGGTGATAGATATGCAGGCAGAAGCCGACATGGTGCGCGTGCTGGCCGACGACGACGCCCCCGAGGACACCGGCGTCGAACTGTCCGCCGACCTGGCCCGGGACCTCTACCGGACACAGGTGCTCGCGCGGCAGTTCGACCGGAAAGCCGTCAGCCTCCACCGGCAGGGCCGCATCGGGACGTACGCGCCGATGGAGGGACAGGAGGCCGCGCAGGTCGGCGCGGCGGCGGCGCTTGGCGACCGGGACTACTGCTTCCCGACGTACCGCGACCACGCGATGTATCTCCAGCGCGGCTACGACCTCGCCGAGGTCGTCCGGCACCTGCTCGGCGAGGGCAACTACGTCGACCGCTCCGACGACGACGACGTGCGCACGTTCCCGCCGACGATCCCGATCGCCACGCAGCTACCGCACGCGGTCGGCATCGGGATGGCGTCGACGTACCGCGGCGACGACGCCGTCGCGCTGGCGAGTTTCGGCGACGGGGCGACCAGCGAGGGCGACTTCCACGAGGCGCTGAACATCGCGGGCGTGTTCGAGGCCCCCGTCGTGTTCTTCTGTCAGAACAACGGCTACGCGATCAGCGTCCCCACGGAGCGCCAGACCGCGACGGCCACCATCGCTGAGAAGGCCGACGCCTACGGCATCGAGGGGGTCCGCGTCGACGGCAACGACGTGGTCGCCGTCCACGAGGTCGTGAGCGAGGCGATCGAACGCGCCCGGTCCGGCGGCGGGCCGACGCTCGTCGAGGCGGTCACGTACCGGCGCGGCCCCCACACCACGACGGACGACCCCACGAAGTACCGCGACGAGGACGACGTGCCGGCGCACGCGGAGCGCGACCCGATCGACCGCACCCGCGAGTATCTGGAGGCGACCCACGGCTGGAGCGACGCCGACGAGACGGCGCTCCGGGAGGCCGCCGATGCGGAGGTCGAGAACGCCGTCCAGGCGGCCGAAGACGCCGACGGGCTCTCGCCGGACGCGATGTTCGAGCACGTGTTCGCCGACCAGCCCGCCCGGTACGAGCGCCAGCGGCAGGCGGTCCCGGACGACCCGGCCGTCGACCGCTGACCGCAACCCCGGCACGGCGTCCCGGGAAACTGAAACTTTTTCCCCGTGCCCGCGAGAGGGGGAGAACATGCGGGAGACGCTCGCGGAGTGGCGGCCGGCCGTCGACAGCGCCATCGAGCGCGTCCTACCGCGCGAGATAGACGAGGCGTATCTCACGGAGTTTTTCGGGCCGGCGACGTACCGCTACGACCCCGAGAGCATCCAGCGCGCGCTCGCCGACCCGGTGTGGGACCTGCTCGACCGGGGCGGGAAACGCTGGCGGCCGGTCGTCTTCCTCACGCTCGTCGAGGCGTTCGGCGAGGACCCCGAGGCGTTCCTGCCGTACGCCACTATTCCCGAGATACTCCACACCGGCACCATCATCGTCGACGACGTGGAGGACGGCGCGGCGAAGCGCCGCGGCGGGCCGGCCCTCCACCACGTGTACGGCGAGGACGTGGCGCTGAACGCGGGCAACGCGATGTACTTCCTGCCGCTGAAGATCATCACGCACGACCCCGGCGACCTCCCGGCCGAGCGTCGGCTGGCGGCCTACGAGATGCTGATGTCGGAACTGAACCGCACGCATCTCGGGCAGGGGATGGACATCCACTGGCACAACCAGCGCGAGGCGAACGTGGGCGTCGACGAGTATCTGGAGATGTGCGCGTGCAAGACCGGCTGTCTCGGCCGGATCGTCGCCCGGCTGGCGGCGATCGTCACGGGGCAGTCCGACCGGGTCGAGCGCCGCGTCGCCCGGTACGCCGAGGAGATGTCGGTCGCCTTCCAGATCGGCGACGACATCCTCGACGTGGAGCACTCCTTGGACCGCGCGGGCGCGTTCGGCAAGGAGTTCGGCAACGACGTCAGGGAAGGGAAAAAGACCCTGCTGGTCATCCGCGCGGTCCAGGAGGCCGACCCGGACGAGGCCGAGCGCCTCCAGTCGATCCTCGCCGCCGACGAGAACTCCGACGAGGAGGTCGAAACCGCGCTCTCGATCCTTGAGCGGACCGGAAGCGTCGACTACGCCCGCGAACGCGCGGTGGACCTGGCGGCAAGCGCCCGGAGCCACCTCGACGGACTCGGCCTCGAACCGGGGCCTGCGGCCACCCTCGCCGATTTTACGGAGTTCGTGGTCGAACGCGACCGGTGAACCCGGCCGCCGGACCGATCTCCGGGGGAGTGCCCGTGTCGGCGACCGCCGGCACGGAACCACGACGGTCGGCGTGGTTCGATGGGGAAACCAAAGTATTCAGTACGGGGCATCCCCTAGCCCCGACCATGACGAACGACGACGCGAACGGTTCGGTGTCCCGTCGGGGCTTTCTCAAGGCCGGCGTCGGCGCGACCGCCGTGTCCGCAGGAGCCGCCGCCACGACCGGCACGGCGGGTGCACAGGAGGGTAACGAAACCTCGGGCAACGGGACGACGACCGCCGGCAACGAAACGACGACGACCGGCAACGGCACCACCGGCGGTGGTGGTGGCGGTGGCGGAGGCGGCGGCAGCGAGACGGTCCAGCTGACCGGCGACAACGTGTTCGACCCGGCGGAGCTGTACATCGCGCCGGGGACGACGGTGACGTTCGAGTGGACCGGCGGCAACCACAACATCGTCGTCGACAGCCAGCCCTCCGACGCCAACTGGGAGGGCCACCAGTCGATCGTGGGGCCGGGCAACACCCACGAGCACACGTTCGAGGTGCTGGGCGACTACAACTACTACTGCTCGCCCCACCAGTCGCTCGGCATGGAGGGCGTCATCCACGTCACCGAGGGCGGCGTGAACCCCAACGCCGGCGGGGGCGGACCGACGCTGCCCACCAGCGCGATGACGATGGGCGTCGCCACGCTGGCGGCGATGGGCTCGACGCTGGCGCTCGCCTTCTTCTTCATCAAGTACGGCGGCGACTACGAGATGCCGGAGTAGCCGGAACGGTAGCTTTTCACGCTCCGGTTGTCAACGGGTCGATCGAATGTACATCATCGCCGTGGGGGCGGGAAGTATCGGGAGCCCGCTCATCGACGTCGCCACGACCGACGAGAACGAGGTGGTGGTGATCGAGCGGAACGAGGAGAAGGCGGACCGCGCGGCCCGCGAGTACGACTGCCTCGTCCTCCACGATGACGCCACGGAGATGTCGACGCTTGAGGACGCCGGGATCGACCGGGCGGACGCGCTCATCAGCACCACCGACCAGGACGCCACGAACATCATGGTGTGTCTCCTGGCGAAGGAGCGCGACGTGCCGGCGATCGTCTCGGTGGTCCACAACCCGGAGCATATGAACCTGTTCCGCCGGATCGGCGTCAACACGATGGAGAACCCCCAGAGCCTCATCGCGGAGTACCTCTACCGGGCGGTCAAGCGCCCCTCGATCAAGGACTACATGCGCGTCGGCGACACCGCCGAGGTGTTCGAGATCACGGTCGACGAGGACGCGCCGATCGCGAACAAAACCCTGATCGAGGCGGACGAGGCCGGGCTGCTCCCCCACGGCGTCCTCGTCGTCGCGATCGAGCGCAACGGCGAAGCGGACCCGATCACCCCGCAGGGCGGCACGGAGGTCCACGCCGGCGACCTGCTGACGGTGTACTCGCAGGACGGCGCGACCCCGGACGTGACGGACGCGTTCGGCCACTACGAGGACCACGACTTCGCGTAGATGAGCCGCCATAGTTCGCGGGTTCCGGCGGCGCTGGCGACGATAGCCCGCGACGTCGGGTCGCTGCTGCTGATCGAGGCGCTGCTGATGACGGTGACCGTCGTCGTCGCGCTCACGTTTCGTGAGTTCCACGCGGCGTTTTCGTTCCTGCTCGCCGGCGGCCTCACCGCCGCGGTCGGCGGCGGGGCGCGGCTCCGGTTCAGCGACGCGCCGGACCCCCGGATGAAACACGGGATGGTGATCGCCGCGGCCGGCTGGTTCGCCGTGGCGCTGTTCGGGGCGCTGGGGTTTCTCCTGACCGCGTACCTGACCCCCGAACAGGTCGCCGCGGGCTACGTGCCGGCGGGCGCGGAGTACTCGCAGTCGAGCCTCCGGTACTTCGAATCCCCGCTGCACGCCCTGTTCGAGAGCATGAGCGGGTGGACCGGGAGCGGGCTGACGATGGCGGTCCACGAGCCGTCGCTGCCCTACGCCCTCCAGTGGTGGCGCTCGCTCATCCAGTGGGTCGGCGGCGTCGGCGTCATCGTGCTCACGGTGTCTATCCTCTCGCGTCCCGGTAGCGGGAGCTACGCCCTCTACCGGAGCGAAACCCGCGAGGAGAAGATCCACCCGAGCGTCGTCAGCACGGTTCGGACCGTCTGGAAGATATTCGTCGTCTACTCGGTCCTCTCGGTGCTCGCGCTGTTCGTGGCGATCTACTGGACGCAGGACCTCCCGCTGTTCGACGCGGCATGGCAGGCGCTCAACCACGCGATGACCGGGCTGGCGACCGGCGGGTTCAGCGTGACGGACAACTCGATCGCCACGTACGACTCACCGCTCATCGAGACGGTGCTGCTCCCGGTCATGACGCTCGGGGCCATCGCCTTCCCGATCCACTACGGCGTGCTGAACGGCCGCGACCCGCGCCTGCTCCTCTCGGACCTCCAGACCCGCTGGCTGTTCGTGCTGCTCGGTGCCGGCGTCGTCGTCCTCTCGGCCCAGAACGCACTCGTCGACCCGATTTCCGCGGCGGCGTTCGACGGGTCGTCCGACGCGGTCCGGGACTCGACGTTCCAGTGGATCAGCGCGCTCACCTGCACCGGGTTCCAGTCGGCACCCATCGGCGAGTGGAGTCCCGGCGGCAAGCTCGTCGTGAGCGTCGCGATGGTGATCGGCGGCGCGGCAGGGTCGACAGTCGGCGGTATCAAGATCGTTCGCGCGTACACCGTCGCGCGGGGCATCCGCTGGCAGTTCTCGCGCGTGTTCCTGCCCCAGTCCGCGGTCGTCAACGCCCGCCTCGGCGACCGGGTCCTTGACCGCGGCGAGATGGAACGGGAGTTCAGCGAGGCGGCCATCGTCACGCTCCTCTGGGTCATCCTGCTGGTCGCGAGCAGTCTCGCCCTGGTCAACGCCACCGGTGCCGACTACGCGAGCGCGCTGTTCGAGGTGGCGAGCGCCCAGGGCAACGTCGGCCTCTCGACCGGGATCACCGGTCCGGATATGCCCGCCGTCGCGGAGGGGATGTTCGTCCTCAACATGTGGGTCGGCCGCCTGGAGATCATCCCGGTGCTCGTGTTCGCCCGGTCGGTCCTCTACGGGCTGGAACCCTAGCTCCGCCAGTAGCCGGAGGTCAGCAGGACCAGCACCGGGATGATCTCCAGCCGCCCGATCCACATCAGCCCGACCATCAGGAGCTTCGACGTGGTCGGGAAATCGAGGTAGCTCCCCATGGGGCCGACCATCCCGAGCCCCGGACCGATGTTCCCCAGGGTCGCCGCCGACGCCGTCAGTGCCTCGATCACCGCGAGGTCAAGCCCCACCCGCGCGGCGTCGACGGCGATCAGGAGCGCGCCGATCAAAAACAGGGCGAAGTAGAGCAGCGTGAACGCGTAGATTCCTCGGAGTGCGCGCTCGTCCAGCGCCCGGCCGGCGAGGCGGACCGGCCGGACCGCCTCGGGGTGGACCGTCGTGAACAGCTCACGCCGGATCGACTTGAGGATCACGAGCCAGCGGACGATCTTTATCCCGCCGCCGGTCGACCCGGCGCTCCCGCCGACGAACATGGCGAACACGAGCACGTACTGTGCTGGCCCGCTCCAGACCTCGAAATCCATACTCGCGTAGCCGGTCGTCGTGACGATCGAGACGGCCTGAAACGTAGCGTGCCGGAGCGAGGACTCCAGGTTACCGGCGACCGGGAACGGGTTGTCGGGACCGACGAGGTTCGGGCCGGTAAACAGGATCACCGCCCCCAGCGCCGAGACGACCCCGATCGCTCCGGCGTACGTGCGGAACTCGCTGTCGCCGAGGAGGTTCGACGGCTCGCCCCGGAGGACGTGCCAGAACAGCGCGAAGTTCGTCCCGGCGGCGATCATAAACGGGATGATGACCCACTGGACGACCGCGGAGAACGCCTCGATGCTGCGTGCCTCCGGGGAGAACCCGCCGGTCGGCATCGTTGTCAGCGGATGGGCGACCGCGTTGTAGAACGTCATGTTCGGCGCGTGACCCCCCATGTGGAGTCCGTACAGGAGGACGAATTCCAACACGGTGAAGCCCAGATAGACGAGCCACAGCACCCGCGCCGTCTCGGCGATCCGCGGCGTGAGCTTCTCGATGCCCGGACCGGGGGCTTCGGCGTCCATCAGCTGTGCGCCCCCGACGGAGAGTTCGGGGAGGATCGCGACCGCGAGGACGACGATCCCCATCCCACCGAGCCACTGGGTCTGCTGTCGCCAGATCATCAGCGCCCGGGAGTGCGTGTCGAAGGAGATGTCGCCCATCACGGTCGCCCCGGTGGTCGTGAAGCCGCTCATGCTCTCGAACAGGGCGTTCGCCGGGGCGGCGACGGTCCCCTCCCCCGCGATCAGGTAGGGGACGGCCCCGACGATGGCGACCGCCAACCAGGTAAGGCCGACCATCAGAAAGCCCTCGCGCGCGCCGAGGTCCGGGTCGGGATCGAGCCGTTCCAGCGCGGTCCCGGCCGTCACCGCGAGGAGGATTGTCGCGCCGAACGTGAGCAGCCCCTCACCGTACCACGCCGCGGTCGCGAGCGGGAGCACCAGTGCGACGGCCAGATACTTGACGACGGTCCCCACGAGGCTGAGGCTCGCCCGCCAGTCGACCCGGACGTTCATAGCAGGGACGACACCTCGTCGAGCACCTCGGTGTCGACGAAGACGACGACGTGGTCGCCCGGATGGACGACCGTGTCGCCCCGGGGCGTGATGAACGCGCCGTCGCGCGTGATCGCGCCGACGACGACGCCCTCCGGGAACTCCGTCGCAGCCTCGTGGATCTCGGTGTCGGCGAGCACGCTGTCGCGATCGACCTCGATCTCGAGCACCTCGGCGCGGTCGGCCTCGATCATCGCGACGTTCTCGGTCTGTTCCTCGTAGGTGAACCGGGTGATCTCCTCGGCGGTCACCTCCCGCGGGTTGACCGCCACGTCGATGCCGACGGTCTCGAACAGGTCGACGTACTCGGCGGCGTTGACGACCGCGATGGTCCGCGCACAGCCGATCCGACGGGCCAGAAGCGAGACGAGCAGGTTCTTCTCGTCGCTGTCCAGCGTCGCTACGACGAGGTCGGCCTCGTCGACGTGCTCCCGGTCGAGGAACTCCCGGTCGGTCGCGTCGCTCTCCAGAACGATGGTTTCCGGGAGGTCCTCCGCGAGTTCGCGCGCCCGGTCGGGGTCGTGTTCGATGAGCCGGGGGGCGATCCCGCGCTCCTCGAACAGCCGTGCCGTCTGGTACCCGATCTCGCCGCCGCCGACGATGACCACCTCGTTGGCCTCCGAGAGCGTCGGGTCCGGAGTCAGCGCCGCGGCGAACCCGCGGACGCTCTCGGGACTCCCGATGACGACGACGCGGTCGCCGGCCTCGATCGTCGTGTCGCCGGTCGGGATCGTCACGTCGTCGTCCCGCAGGATGGCGGCGAAGGTGAGCGACTCGAAGCGGTCGGCCTCCCGAACGGACTGGTCGGCGATCGGGCTGTCCGCCGCGATGCCGAACTCCGCCATGCTGACGATTCCGTCGGCGAACGTGCCCACGTCCTGCGCACCCGGGAGTCCGGCGATCCGGACGATGCTCTCGGCGGTCAGGAGGTTGACGCTGACCATGAAGTCGACGCCGAAGACGCCCTCGGAGCGCTCCCAGGTGCGGAGGAGGGAGGTCTTCTTGACGCGTGCGATGGTGAACACGTCCCCGAGCGTCTTGGCCGTCGAGCAGGCGACGATGTTCGTCTCGTCGTTGTCCGTGCTGGCGATCACCATGTCGGCGTCGGCGACGCGAGCCTCCTGTAGGGTCTCCAGCGACGTGCCGTCGCCCTCGATGGCGAGCACGTCCAGTTCGTAGGTCAGCGACTCGACGCGGTCGGGGTCCCGGTCGACGACGACCACGTCGTGTGACGCCGAGAGGCTCGCGGCGATACTCGACCCGACTTCGCCAGCGCCGACGACGATCACTCGCACGGTACGGTCCTCCGGGGCATTTGCCGAATCGTGTCGTGGGGGCACCAAGTGGTTTTCTATCCGTCCGGTGCGGTGTGAATCCGCAGGTCGACCGACCGCCGCTGGCCTTCGAGGTCCGCGACGATCCGCTCGACGATCGCCTCGGCCTCCGTTCGGAGCTTCGGTTTCAGCTTCTCGACCACCCAGTCGAAGGAGACGAACCGCGGCAGTCCGAGCCCGCCCCGGGCGGAGTCGACGTCGACCTGAATCCGGAGGACGACGCGGCTCGCCGTCTCCGCGTCCGGCGGCGCTTCGTCGGCCGCCTCCTCGACCTCCCACGCCCCTGCCGCGTCGACATCTTTCACGAGTTTCCAGTCGATCCGTTCGGGCGGCTCCGCCGCGACGACCCGCGACCGTGCGGTGTAGGTCAGCTTCCACCAGGCGAACTCCAGGTCGTACTCCGTGCCGGGCGATCCGTCGCCGTGGCGGCGCACCTCCCGCAGATGCTCGGAGTAGTTCGCGTACCGGGGGAAGTCGACGAGAAAGTCGTACACCTCCTCGGGCGGGAGGTGGACCAGCGTGCTCAGTTCGACGGTTTCCACGCCCGACGTTACGACGCTCGGACCGTAAGCGTTTGTGTCGTCGATCGACTCCTCCCGGTGCGAGTCCGTATTCTACTTGGCAGCGGGGATCCCACCGCTACGTATGCACCGTGACGTGCTGATCGTCGGCGGCGGCGTGGCCGGGCTGTCGGCCGGCATCTTCACCGCCCGCGCCGGCCTCGACACGCTCGTCGTCTCGGAGGGCGAGTCGATCCTCGAACGCAACGCGCACCTGGAGAACTACCCCGGATTCCCGGCCGGGGTCGACGCCCGCCTGCTGCTGCGGATGACCCGCGAGCAGGCCGAACGCGCCGGCGTCGGGTTCGCGACCGGCCGCGTGACGGACCTCTCCCGCGCCGACGGCGACGGCTTCGTCGTCACGACGGCCGACGGGGACCGGTACACGGCGGACCACGTGGTCGCCGCGTCGTGGTCCGACGCGTCCTATCTCCGCGACATCGACGTGGGCGTCGTCGACCGCGGGAGCAAGGCGTTCGCGGACGTGGAATCTGGCGGCCGAACTGCTGTCGACGGCGTGTACGCCGCCGGCCGCCTCGCGGACGAGCCACATCAGGCGGTCGTCTGTGCCGGCCACGGCGCGAAGGTCGGCCTGGCCGTCGTCCACGACTCCGACGCGAACCACTACCACGACTGGACGACGCCCGAGGGCTACTTCACCGGCCGGGACCGCGACGTGCCGCCGAACTGCGAGGAGATCGACGACGCCGAGCGCCGGGAGCGCGAGCGCGAGAGCCGCGAACTGCTCCGGGAGTATCTCGCCGAACCGCTGGACGACGAGCCGACGATGCACCCGAGCGTCGCAGACGAGAAGTAACCGGGTCGAGCCCTGACGTTTTAACCCCCGGCGCGCCCAACCGGGAGGCGATGCTCTCGGGAGTCAACGTCGCGCTCGGGGTCACCGGCTCCATCGCGGCGGTCAAGACCGTCGAACTCGCCCACGAGCTGCGCCGCCGGGGGGCGAGCGTCCGCGCCGTCATGACCGACAGCGCGCGGGGGATCGTCCACCCGTGGGCCGTCGAGTTCGCCACCGGGAACGACGTGGTCACGGAGATCACCGGCGACGTGGAACACGTCGCGCTCTGCGGCCGGGAGGGGTGGGCCGACGTTCTCCTGATAGCGCCCGCGACGGCCAACACCGTCGGGAAGGTCGCCGCTGCGATCGACGACACGCCGGTCACCACCTGCGCGACGACGGCGCTCGGCGCTGACGTGCCGGTCGTCGTCGCGCCGGCGATGCACGAGCCGATGTACGACCACCCCGGCGTGCTCGAGGCAATCGACCGCGTCGAGTCGTGGGGCGTCGACTTCGTCGACCCCCGGATCGAGGAGGGGAAGGCGAAGATCGCGACCGAGGATTCCATCGCCCTCGCCGTCGCGCGGGCCGCGGGCGACGACGCCCTCGCCGGCGAGCACGTCGTCGTGACGAGCGGCGCGACCGCCGAGGCGATCGACCCGGTGCGCGTGCTGACGAACCGGTCGTCCGGCCGAACCGGTCGCGCCGTCGCCTGCGCCTGCCACGCCCGCGGCGCGGACGTGACGCTCGTCCACGCGGCGGTCGGCCCGCGGGCCGTCTCCGACGACGGCGTCGCGGGCGACCTCGCGTTCGCCGACGTGCGCGAGGTCGAGCGCACCGCCGACCTGCTGGACGCGACGCTCGACGCGGCGGCCGACGCGGACGCGCTCGTCGCCGCGGCCGCAGTCGCGGACTACACGGTCGAGGCGCGCGACGAGAAGATCCGGTCGGGCGGCACGCTCTCCCTCGACTTCGAACCCACGCCGAAGGTGATCGACGAGGTGCGCGCCGCGAATCCGGACCTCCCGATCGTCGGATTCAAAGCCGAGACGGGGGGCGACGATGACGCGATGGTCGCGGCCGCCCGCGAGACGCTCGACCGCGCCGGCCTCGCGTTCGTCGTCGCCAACGACGCGGGCGTGATGGGGGAAAGCGAGACGCGCGCGCTGGTCGTGCGCGCGGACGACGCGTCACCGTTTGAGGGCAGTAAGGCCGGCTTAGGCGAGCGCGTCGCCGAGGAACTGGTGACGGAGCTGGCGTAGCGGGAGCGGTGCGGTGGCGGGGTGGGAGGACGAGCGGTTCACCGGGCGCGACCGGCGGGGAGCGCCCGGCGTTTTTGGCCGAGCTTTTTGCCGGGAGGGTGCCCGCAGCGGGCCGCAGGCCCGCGAGGACACCCGACCGGGAAAAAGGTCGTCGCTAGACGTACCGGGAGTGTGGCACCGGCGAGTTCCCCTCGAACCCGGTGTCGCGGCCGAACACGCGGAGTCGGCCGGTCCCGACGAGGTCGCCGATCCAGCCGTAGGAGAGGTGTTCGTAGTGGCGGCGGTGGGCCGGGAGGGCGTCCTGTTCGAACTGCTCGGCCGTGGAGTTGGGGACCCAGCGGACGACCGCGCCCTCGGGCGTCAGTTCGAGCACTTCGAACCCCTCGAACTCGCGGCCGGCGGGGTCGTCCCAGTACCAGAAGTCGCCTTCGTCGATCCGGAACCCGCGGTCCGCGCGGGCGTCGGGGTGGGGGCGGTCGTAGCGGACGGAGACGGCTGTGGCGAGGCGGAAGTCGTCCGCGAACGTTGCGTCGTGTGGTTCGGCGATCGTTACGGCGACCATGTGTTCGCTAAGGAGCGGTTACTCCCCGACGGCTTTAGGCGATCTTGCGGCCTGGACGCCGAGTACTTACCAGTTGCTCACGGTCGGTCACCGGGCATCGTCCGCCGGTCACACCCGGTAAGAGCGGCTTACCGGGTCGTTCGACGGGGGATGGACGGCGGCGGCGTCGCGCCCGCGGCGCGCGGCAGATATAAAAATAGTTTTCCATCGGGTCGGTAAGGGTACAACGAGTAGCGACCATGCAACCGAGACAGACCAGTCGGGCGGTCGACGCGGGGGACGAATGACCGAGGAGCCGAGCGCTCGGATCCTGGTTCCGGTCGGCGAGTCGATCACGCTCCGGAACACCGTGGCGTACGCGGTTCGCGAGGCGGCCGACCGCGCGGCAGCCGGCGAGGCCGCAACGGTCCACTTCGTCTACCCGGTCACCGGGCGCGTGGTCGACCCGGCCGAGTTCGACGACCCCGAGTCGCTGCTGGACCGCGTCGAGGTGTGGGCGCGGGAGGACCTCGGGGACGACTCGCCGGACGTCGAGATAGAGACGGCGCTCCGGGCGAGCGACGTGTATCTCTTCAGCCCCGTCGATTACGCCCGGACGCTGCTGGAGTACGCGGACGAACGGAACCTCGACCGGATCATCGTCGACCCCGAGTACACGCCCGCGGGGAGCGCGCCGATGGTCCGTCCCCTGGAGTACGAGCTGTCGCGGTCCGAACTGACGATAGAGGAAGCGCCGGTCGACCGGCCGACGCGGCGCACGCGGCTCGTCCGCGGGGGCGGGCTGGCGAAGTTCGCCACCGTGTTCGGCGCGTCCTTTCTCTTCTACAACCTGCTCGGCGGGTTCACCGGGGCGTTCGACTACGTGACGGGGGCGTTCAGCGCTCTCGTCACCGCGGCGCTTCTCTCCGGGATCTCGCTGAAGACGGCCCCCGGACGGAGAGCGCCCGCCCGGATTCTGCGGTTCCTCGTCTACGTGCCCTACCTCCTCTGGGAGATCGCGAAGGCGAACATCGAGATGGCGTACGTCGTCCTCCACCCGAAGCTCCCGATAGACCCCGAGATGGTGGAGTTCGAGGCGGCGGTCTGGGGCGACCTGCCCGTGACGACGCTCGCGAACAGCATCACGCTGACGCCCGGGACGCTGACCGTCGACGTGAGCCGGCGCGAGTTCCACGTCCACGCGCTGACGAAATCGACGCGTGACGGCCTGCTCGACGGCGCGCTCGAACGGGCCGTCCGGTTCGTCTTCTACGGACGCGAGGCGGCGGCCATCGCCAGCCCGGCGGAACGACGCGAGGGGGAGACGGCCGACGAGACGGAGGTGAGCGACGAGTGACCGCCGCGTCCGGGCTGGTCGCGGACGTGCTGGTCGCCGCTGCCGGAGCCTTCGCCACCCTCACCGCCGTCGTCCTCTACCGGGTGGCGAAGGGACCGACGATGCAGGACCGGGTCATCGCCGTCAACGTCATCGGCTCCAACACCGTCGTCATCATCGCGCTGCTGGCGGCGGCGTTCGGGGAGCCGGGCTTCCTCGACGTGGCGCTGATCTACGCCCTGCTCAACTTCCTGATGAGCATCGCCATCTCCAAGTTCACCGTCGAGCGTGGGGGGATCATATGACGCCGACCGAGATCGCCGTCGTCGTCCTCGCGGCCGGCGGCGTGTTCTTCGGCCTGGTCGCGGCCGTCGGCCTGCTCCGACTGCCGGACCTGTACACCCGGACCCACGCCGCCTCGAAGAGCGACACGCTCGGCGCGGTGCTCGCGCTCGGCGCTGCCGCGCTGGCGTTCGACGCCGGCGTCCCCACCGTCAAGATCGCACTGCTGCTCCTCTTTATGTTCATCACGAACCCGACCGCCGCCCACGCGATCACCCGGGCGGCGTACGACCAGGAGATCGAACCGTGGACCGCCGACGAGGAGGGGGAGGGCTGATGGTGTCGGCGCTGGAGGTCGCGACGCTCGTGTTCGTCCTCGGGACGGCCCTGACGGCCGCGCTGCTCCGGGACGTGCTCGGCGCGATCATCGCCTTCGCCGCGTACAGCCTCGGCGTCTCGATCCTGTGGGTGTTCCTGCAGGCCCCCGACGTGGCGCTGACCGAGGCGGCGGTCGGGGCGGGCGTGATGACGATCCTGTTCCTGCTGACCATCGTCCGGACGGTACGGCCCCCGACGGACGACCTGCTCGAATCGGTCGGCTGGCGCGGCGTCGCGGCCGGCGGCGCGCTGTCGACCCTGCTGCTCGTGACCGTCCCGTCGCTGCCGGCCATCGGGAGCGACTCGCCGGTGACGACCGGCGAGGTGACGGCGTACTACCTCGAAAACGCATACGCCGACACGCACGTCGAAAACGCCGTGACGGCGGTGCTGGCGGCCTACCGCGGCTTCGACACGCTCGGCGAGGCTGTGGTCGTGTTCGCCGCCGGCGTCGCCGTGCTCGTCGTCCTGCGACAGGAGGAGTTCGTATGAGCTACGAGGACCAGATCCCCTACGTCGAGAGCACCATCATCATGACCACCGTCCGCGTCGTCGCGCCGTTCGTGCTGACGCTCGGGCTGTTCGTCATGTTCCACGGCGCGGGGTCGGCCGGGGGCGGCTTCCAGGGCGGGGTCGTCGTCGGCTCCGTCATCCTGATGCTCGCCTTTGCCTTCGGCATCGAGGCCGTCCGGGACTGGATCAACCCCGCTGCGGTCCTCGGCGTCATCGGACTCGGCGTCGGCACCTTCGTCGCCATCGGCCTCGGGTCGGTGGCGCTGGGCGGCGCGTTCCTGGAGTACGGGCGCTACGGCTCGCTCACCGTCGTGAAATACAGCATCGAACTCGTCGAACTCGGCATCGGCGCGATCGTCACCGGCGTCGTCGTCGGGCTGTTCTTCCTGATCGCCGGCGGGTACGCCGACGCGGAGGAGGAGGGATCGGCATGACGGAGGTTGGTATGATAGACCTGCTACTCACTCGCTACAACTACGTCGCCGTCGCCCTGTTGCTCGGCATCGGCGTGTACATGATGATCGAGAACGCGAACCTGGTGAAGAAGGTCATCGGGATGAACGTGTTCCAGACCGGCATCTTCCTGTTTTTCATCACCACGGCGTACGTCGACGGCGGCAATCCGCCGCTCGTCAAGGGCGGACAGGTCGGCGAGTACGCCAGCCCGCTTCCTCACGTCCTCATCCTGACGGCCATCGTCGTCGGCGTGAGCCTCACCGCGGTGGCGCTCGCGCTGATCGTCCGGATCTACGCGGAGTACGGCACGCTGAACGAAAACGTGCTCCGGGAGGTGCGCGCCGATGAGTGACGTGCCGGCGCTGCTGGTCGCGGTGCCAATCGTGGCCGGGGTCGTCGCGCTGGTCGTCGGACAGTGGCGTGACCGGGCCGCATGGGCCGTCGCGCTGGTCGCGTCCGCCGCGCAGGTCGTGCTGGCCGGTTCGCTCGCGACGACGGTGTTCCGCGACGGGACGGTGTCGTACGAGGTGGGGAACTTCGCCGCGCCGTACGGCATCGAACTCGTCGTCGACGGGCTGTCGGCGTCGGTGGCGGTGCTGGTCGCCGTCGTCGCGCTGGGCGTCCTCGTCTACTCGCGGGTTTCGGGGCCGCATACGCCCGCCTTCCACGCCGAGTACCTCCTGCTCGTCGCCGGCCTCTCCGGGATGAGCATCACCGGCGACGTGTTCAACCTGTACGTCTTCCTGGAGATCACCGGGCTGGCCGCCTACGCGCTGGTCGCCTCGGGCGACGGCGGCCGTGCGGCCGTCGGCGCGCTGAAGTACCTCATCGTCGGCACCGTCGGCGCGTCGCTGTACCTGCTCGGCGTCGGCTACGCGTTCGTCGCCACCGGCACGCTGAACATGGCCGACATGTCCGCGAAGCTCGCCGAGGTCGGGTACGCCGACCCGCTGGTCCTTGCCGCCTTCGGCCTCATCGTGACGGGGCTGGCGGTCAAGTCGGCTATCTTCCCGCTGCACACCTGGCAGCCGGAGGCGTACGCCGGCGCGCCCGACAGCGTCAGCGCGTTCATCTCCGCGCTGGTGTCGACGGTGTCGGCGTACGCCATCGCGCGGCTGGTCGTCTCGGTGTTCACCGTCGACTTCCTCCGCGCGAACCCGGTCGCACAGGACCTGGTCGTCGCGCTCGCCGGCGTCAGCGTCGTCGCCGGGAGCGCGCTCGCGGTGACCCAGAGCGAGATCAAGCGGATGCTCGCGTACTCCTCGGTGTCGCAGTTCGGCCTCGTCGTCGCCGCGTTCGCGCTGGCGACGGAGTCGGCGTTCGTCGGGGGTACCATTCACCTGCTCGGCCACGCCGTGATGAAGGGCGGCCTGTTCATGGCCGCCGGCGCGGTCGCCGCGGCGACGGGCGCGCGGACCGTCTCGGAGTACCGCGGGCTGGCCAGTCGCCGGCCGGTGCTGGCCGGCTCCTTCGCCGTCCTCGCGCTCGCGATGGTCGGCGTCCCGCCGGCGGTCGGCTTCGTCGGCAAGTGGTACATCGCGCTGGCGGCGGTCGAGGCCGAGGCGTGGTCCATCGCCGTCGTCATCCTCGTCAGCACGCTGCTGACGCTGGCGTACTTCGCCCGGGTGATAGAGCGGATGTACTTCGCAAGCGCCCCGGCGGCGACCGCGGCCGACGAGGCCACCGAGCCGACGCCCGACGCGGCGGTCGTCGACGGCGGCGACGGGCCGCTCTCCGGACGCGGGTCACCACGCTCCGACGGCGGTGCTGACGGGCCCTTCGCCCTCACGCCGGGCGTCGTCGCGCTGGTCGTCGTCGTCACGGTCACGTCGGTCGCGCTCGGCTTCGTCGCGACCGAGTACGCACAGTTGCTAGAACAGACCCTCCCCCCACTCCTCTCACCATGACTGACCCATCGCTCAGACCGCTCGCCGCGGTTCTCGCGGCCGCGCTCCCCATCGTCGCCATCGTCGCGTCGCACCGCCGGCCGAACGTCCGCGAGGGGTGGTCCGTCGCGGCCGCCCTCGCCACCTTCGGGATCGTCGCGAGCATGGTCCCCGGAGTGCTCGACGGGGCCGTCTACGTCACGAACCTCGGGACGTTCGTGTTCGGCGTGGACTTCGCGCTCCGGGCCGACGCGCTCGGCGTGCTGTTCGCCCTGCTGGCGAGCTTCCTGTGGGTCGTCACGACGTTCTACAGCGTCGGCTACATGCGGGGGCTGGACGAGCACTCGCAGACGCGCTACTTCGCCTCGTTCGCGGCCAGCGTGGCGGCGGCGGTCGGCGTCGCCTTCGGCGCGAACCTGCTCGTCCTGTTCGTGTTCTACGAACTGCTGACGGTCGCCACGTACCCGCTGGTCACCCACGACGAGGACGCCGAGGCCCGCGCCGCCGGCCGGAAGTACCTCACCTACACGTTCGGCGGCGGCGTCGCGGTGCTCGCCGGCACCATCCTCGTCTACTGGCTGACCGGCACGGTCGCGTTCTCGCCCGGCGGGATCGAGGGGCTCGCGACCGCAAACGAGCTGTACGCCCGCGCGGCGTTCGCGCTGCTGGCCGGCGGTTTCGGCGTCAAGGCGGCGCTGATGCCGGCCCACTCCTGGCTGCCCGACGCGATGGTCGCGCCGACGCCCGTCTCCGGCCTGCTCCACGCGGTCGCGGTCGTCAAGAGCGGCGTGTTCGGCGTCGCCCGCGTCGTCCTCGACGTGTTCGGCCCGGGGACGGTTGCGGACCTGGGCGTCGGCGTCGCGCTGGCCGCGGTCGCCGCGTTCACGCTGCTCGTGGCGAGCATCATCGCGCTCCGGCAGGACAACCTCAAACGGCGGCTCGCCTACTCGACGGTAAGCCAGCTGTCGTACATCGTGCTCGGCCTCGGCGTCGGCGCGTACGACGCCTCGGGGCTGGCGCTGACCGGCGGGCTGCTCCACATCCCCGCCCACGCGTTCATGAAGCTCACCCTGTTCTTCTGTGCCGGCGCGATCCACGTCGAGACCCACACCGACGACATCAGCGACATGGCCGGGATCGGCCGGCGGATGCCGCTGACGATGGCGGCGTTCGGCGTCGCCAGCCTCGGGATGGCCGGCATCCCGCTGCTCGCGGGCTTCGTCAGCAAGTGGTACCTGTTGCTCGGGAGCGTCGAGGCCGGGTACGCCGTCTTCGCGGTCGCCCTGCTCGTCTCGGGCGTGCTGAACATCGCGTACTTCTGGCCGGTCGTCTACCAGGCGTTCTTCCAGACGGCCGACGACTCCGACGCAAAGCCCGTCATCGAGAACCCCTTCGGCGGCGCGACGCCGGCGGCAACCGGCCACGGCGACGCCGCCCGGACCGACGGCGGGTCGGCCGACGACGGTCCGGTCCGCGAGGACGACGAGACGTACGCGGTCGACCGCAACCCGAGCGACCACGTCGACGACGCGAGCGCGGACGCCGGCGAGATGGACGACGCGCCCGGATCCGCCGACGCGACGGCGGACGACCACCACGGCTACGAGGCACACGACGACAAGGACCCCGACCACCACAACGAGCACCACGGCGGGCCGCCGGCCGGCGGCTGGGAGCGCCGGGGCTTCGGCGATGAGAGCACCTGGTTCATGCTCGGCCCCATCTCGACGGCGGCGCTGGGCGCGATACTGCTCGGGGTCGTCCCGCACGCGGCGGTGTTTCTGGAGATCGTCGACCTGATCGTGACGGGGGTGCTGGGCTGATGGTCGAGTTCGCGTTCACCGCAGTCCCGCCCGCCGTGCCCGTCCTCGCCGTCGCGCTGCTGCTCCCGCTGCTCTCGCGTCGGGTCGGCCACGCGCTCGGCGCGCTGACCGCGGCCGGCGTGATGGGCTGGACGTACCTCGTCCCGGCGGGGGCGTATCTCGGCCCGGAGCTGACGTTCCTCGGCTTCGACGCCGTGCTGTTCAACGTCGACCCGTTCTCGCGGCTGATGGGCGTCGTCTTCGGTCTCATCGGGGCCGCGGCGGTCGTCTACTCGTACTACAGCGACGCCGAGAACGTCCAGACCGCGTACGCGCTCACCTACGTCGGCTCCAGCCTCGGCGCGGTGTTCGCGGGCGACTGGCTCACGCTGATCTTCTTCTGGGAGCTGATGGCCGTCACCAGCACGCTGCTGGTGTGGCACCACGGCGGGAAGGCGGTGCGCGCCGGCTTCCGCTACGCCCTGCTGCACGGCATCGGCGGGAGCCTGCTGATGGCCGCCATCGTCTGGCACTACGCGGAGGTCGGGACGTTCCTCTTTGCCTCGGTGCCGGGCGGCCCGGCGGTGGCCGGTATCACGGCCGGCCTGCCCGCGGCGCTCGCGGCGCTGGGCATCGGCGTCAACGTCGGCTTCATCGGTCTGCACGCGTGGCTGCCGGACACGTACCCGCGGCCCCACGTCGCGGCGAGCGTGTTCCTCTGCGTGTACACCACCAAGACCGGCGTGTACGGGATGTACCGCGCCTTCCCCGAGGGCCACATCTGGATCGCGTACATGGGCGGCGCGATGGCCGTCTTCGGCGCGACATTCGCGCTGTTCCAGAACGACATGCGCCGCCTGCTCTCCTACCACATCCAGTCGCAGGTCGGCTACATGGTCGCCGGCGTCGGCATCGGCGGCGCGCTCGCCCAGTCCGGCGCGTTCGCCCACGTGTTCAACCACATCCTCTACAAGGGGCTGCTGTTCATGACGGCCGGCGTGGTCGTCTACCGCACCGGCCGGGAGAACCTGAAGAAGCTCGGCGGCCTCGCCCGGCAGATGCCGGTCACCGCCGGCGCGTTCACCGTCGCGGCGCTGTCGATCGCCGGCTTCCCGGGGTTCAACGGGTTCGTCAGCAAGGGGATCGTCATCTCCGCGAGCCACTACGACTTCGCGAAGGGTCCCCTCCCGATCGGCGACTTCTACACGCTGGAGTGGCTGCTCCTGCTCGGCGGCGTCGGCACGTTCATGTCGTTCATCAAGTTCGGCTACTACGCCTTCTTCCACGGCGAGTACGACGGCAGCGTGGCCGACGCCAACCGTGGGCAGAGCGTCGCCATGCTCGCCGTGGCCGCACTCTGCGTGTTCTACGGGCTCGTCCCGGGCGCGCTGTTCTCACTGCTTCCCTTCGACGTGACCGACGGCGCGGTCGTCGCCCACGTCTACAAGACCTACACCGTCGGCCACGTCGTCGAGGGGGTCGCGCTCGCCGTCGCCGGGCTGGTCGGGTTCTACGCGGCGAAGAAGCCGCTGTCGAAGCTCGGCCGCGTCCCCGACATCGACGCGCTGTACGGACCGCTGTCGTTCTACGGCACGCGCGGCCTCGTCCGCGGCGTCACGGAGACGTACGCCGCGGTCGACCGGGCCGCCGTCGCCGCGGCGAACGCCGCGATGGCCACCGCGCGGGACCCCCGGCGGCTCACCCGTCGTCTCCCCGGCGGCACCGCGGAACTCGGGTTCGGCGAGGACACCGAGCACGTCCCGATGGACACGACCGTCGGCACCAGCGTCCTCATCCTCACCGTCGTCGTCGCGCTGGCGCTGGTCGTCCTGTTCGCGTAGGCGACCGCGCCGCGTTCGGCGGCGTTTATACCCCTGCGGCCACCACGGACTACCATGTTCGACGACTCCGGGGAGGGTGACGAGGACCCGCTCGGGATGGAGGAAGGCCCGCCGCCCGAGGAGGAACTGGGTCCCGACGTCCCCGCCGTCGAGGGGCCGGACGACCCCTCGGTCGATATTCCATCGGTGGACGCCGACTCGGACGACGTGCCCGGCGACCTGAAAGCCATGTTCTGGACGCTCGTGTTGCTGGCCAACGGTGCCGTGTTGGCGGTCAGCCTCGGCCTCATGTTCATCGGGTTCCGCGGGAACTGGGACCTGGGCGGCCGGCTCGTCATCGCGGGCGGGCTGATCGTGGTCCTCGGCTGGCGGGTCCACCAGCGCTACGAGCGCCGCGACTGATACGATCGGTTGCCTGCCATGGCCGACCGTCACCGGCCTCCGGAAACGGGTTCAACCGGCCGTCCGACGACGCGCCGTCGATTTGTTTCATGCGTTTCACACGTCGGGATTATCTTATATAGGAGGAAGGACTGGTCGGCGGTATGGGAGGTCGCGTGGTCAGGTCGACACCGTGCCCTGACCAGCGGCGTCACGACAGTACATATGGCAAGCGCAACGACCAGTGACGGGACGGAGACGGGAAGCGGAGCGTCCGAAACCGGGGAGCCCCTCTCGAAGACGGAGATATTCGACGTGCTGCGGAACCAGCGGCGGCGGTTCGTCCTGCAGTACCTGAAGCGAAACGAGACGCCCGTCGAACTGGGCGATCTGGCGACACAGGTCGCCGCCTGGGAGTACGACACCACGACCGACGGGGTGACCTCCGCACAGCGCAAGCGGGTGTACACGACCCTCCAGCAGACCCACCTTCCGAAGATGGACCAGGTGGGGATCGTCGCGTACGACGCCGACGAGGGCACCATCGAGCGCACCGACGCCACCGCCGAACTCACGGTGTATCTGGAGATCGTTCCCGGCAACGAGTTCGCGTGGCGGGAGCTGTACCTCTCGCTGGGCGCGGTCAGCTGTGCGCTGGTCGCCGCGCTCTGGGGTGACGTGTACCCCCTGACGGCCGTCTCGGACCTGGCCTGGGCGACGGTCATCTCCGTCGTGGTGACCGTCGCGGCGGTCGCCCACCTCTACCACGAGCGGCACATGCGGCTCGGCGAGCAGGAGGCCCCGCCGGAACTCGACTACGATGCGGACGAGTAGCACCGCCGGCACACATCCAGTATCTTTTTCCGGGCGGTCGAGTACCCCCAATATGGATCAGTTACGGCGGTCGCTGCTGGACGCCCCGATCATCGAGAAGGACGGGTACCACTACTTCGTACACCCCATCAGCGACGGGGTTCCGATGCTCGAACCGGGACTGCTCCGCGAGATCGTCATCAAGCTCATCCGGAAGGCGGACCTGGAGGACGTCGACAAGATCGTCACGCCGGCCGCGATGGGCATTCACATCAGCACCGCCGTCTCGCTGATGACCGACATCCCGCTCGTGGTCATCCGGAAGCGCCAGTACGGCCTCGACGGCGAGGTCGCGCTGTTCCAGGAGACCGGGTACTCCGAGTCCGAGATGTACATCAACGACGTCGACGAGGGCGACCGCGTGCTCGTCCTCGACGACGTGCTCTCGACCGGCGGCACGCTCAAGGCGATCCTCGGGTCGCTGGAGGACATCGGCGCGGACGTCTGTGACACCGTCGCCGTCATCAAGAAGGCCGGCCCGAACGAACTCGACGACACGGCCTACGACGTGAAGACGCTGATCAACGTCGACGTGCAGGACGGCGACGTCGTCATCGTCGACGAGAACGGCGACGGGTAGGCGGCGGCAAGGCCGCGTCCGACGGTAGCTGTTTCCGGGCGTTCAGGTGTCGGCAAGCCCACAGCCGTGCGTGGCACTTACCTGCCTCACGGTGGTAGTACGGGCGATGACATCGGTACTGTTCGTCGTCAGTGAGCAGGGGTACTGGGGAGAGGAGTGCGCGACGCCGTTCCGCGAACTCGCCGACAGAAACGTCGACATCGACGTGGCGACGCCCAGCGGCAACAAGCCGGTCGTCGACGACCGCTCGGTCGACCCCGACGAGGTCGGCGAGGAGACGGTCGACGCGGTGATGGAGGTCCACCGTGACGACCGGATGATCAACCCGAAGCCGATAGCGACCGCGAACGCCGACCTGTACGACGCGGTCGTGTTCCCCGGCGGTCACGGCACCGAGTGGGACGTGAACCAGGACCGCCACGCCCGCGCGCTGCTCCGCGAGACCGTCGCCGGCGACGACGGCGTCGCGCTGGTCGTCTGCCACGCCGTCGGCATCCTCGCCTTCACGCGCGACGAGGACGGCGAGTTCCTCGTCGACGGCCGCGACGTGACCGGCTTCCCGAACGCGTGGGAGGAGGGGATCGTCGACGAGCACGACAACATGCCCGACGGCCGAAAGCTGCCATACTGGGTCGAGGACGAGGTGAAAGCCGCCGGCGCGAACTGGGACGCCGAACTCGACGCCGACGAGAGCGTCACGACCGACGGCGACCTGATCACCGCTCGCGGTCCCGGCTCGTCGGACGCCGCCGCGACCGCGCTGATCGAGCGCCTCGGCGTGACCGCGGACTGACAGCGACCGCCGCGACGAGCGGCCAATCACGCCGACAGGACCGACCTGACGAGTTTCGCCTCGGCCTTCCGGAGATGTTCAGCCGCGGTGCTGGGGGCGCAGTCCAGCGCGTCGGCGACGGCTTCCTGCCCCGCCGTCCGCGGGACCTCGTAGTAGCCGAGCGCCAGCCCGGCCGCGACGGCCTCGTGCTGGCGGTCGCTGAGCCGCGTCTCGGCCAGCATCGGGATCCCGCCGAGGCCGCCGACCGACTCGACGGTTAGTTCGACGGGTGACGGCACCGCCTCCAGCATCGCCTGGACCACGTCGCTCGGGCCGAACATCGACAGCGTGGCGCTGCCGTCGGCGCGGTACACCACCGGCGGCACGACGACGACTTCCGCGTACGTGAGCGGCGCGAACAGCTCGCGCGACGCCTCGGTCAGTTCGTCCCGGATATACGCGTAGAAGCCGCCGTCGCCGGCCGGCTCCAGTTCGTAGGCGACGACCGGATCGACGGCCCCGACGGCGTTGTCGAAAGCGTCCACGTCGCCCTCGACGTAGTGGAGGATCCCGAGCGTATCCCCGGTGAAGTTCCAGTTCATCGCCGTCGCGCGCTCGACGAACGGCGCGTTCGCGAGCAGGCCGTACATCGGGTGGACCTCGGCCTCGCGGCCGTCCGCCGTCATCGTCACCCGGACGTGTTGCATACCGGCGGCACCCCGCCGACTAACTTAAAACCCCCGAGCGATTCCGGCAGCAGCTGTTCGGCGGTGCGTCGCCTACGGCCCTGTATGGTTCGAACGTTGCTCACCGGCGCGACCGGAACGCTCGGCCGGGGGCTGCGCCCGCGACTGCGTGAACTGGGGCATACTGTCCGCGCGGCGAGCCGGTCGCCGCCGGACGACGCCGACGGCGACTGGGTGACACTCGACCTGGCCACGAGCGAGGGAATCGACGCGGCGGTCGCGGACGCCGACGTCGTCGTTCACGCGGCGACCGCGCCGCGGGGCGATTCCGAAGCAGTCGACGTCACGGGGACCGAACGCCTGCTCGACGCCGCCGCCGACGCGGGTGTGTCGAACTTCCTCTACGTCTCCATCGTCGGGATCGACGAGATACCGTACTCGTACTACGAACACAAGCTGGCGGCAGAGCGCGCTGTCGAATCGAGCGACGTGCCCGCGACCGTTCTCCGCGCGACGCAGTTCCACTCGTTCCTCGACGGCGTCCTCGGAGCCGTCTCGCGGCTCCCGGTCTGGCCGCTGCCGACCCGGATGCAGCTCCAGCCGGTCGCCGTCGACGAGGTGGCGGAGGCGGTCGCGGAGCACGCGACGCCCCACGCGGGCGGGCGCGTGCCACCCATCGGCGGTCCCGAGGTGCGAACGCTCGGCGAGCTAGCGCGGGCGTACCGCGATGCGAGAGGGCTCCGGCGACCGGTCGTCCGCCTGCCTCTCCCCGGTGCCGTCGCTTCCGGCTTCCGCGCCGGCGACGCGACGTGTCCGGACCGTGCGGTGGGAACGACCACGTGGGAGGCGTGGCTCGCGGACCGGTACGGTGACGCTCCCGAGAGCGTGGACGCGACCGGGGCGACGCCGTGACTGCGGTGACTGTCGGTTCTACGTAGCTCGGGGTTCGGGGAGAGCTGTCACTCGAACCCAGCGCGAGTCGCAGGAGGTAGATCTGAACAACGCGAAACGCTCGCTTCGCTCGCGTTTCTCTCGTTCAAACTACCACACGCTACGCTGCGACTTCACGAGACGCTCGGCGATAAAACGCCTCGCTAGGAGGTGAAGTCGCGAGAAGTAGCGGGAGGTAGATTTGAACCACGGGAACGTCGCTCGCTACGCTCGCTCGTTCCCAGGTGCAAATCTACTCCGTTCGATGTTTGCCGAACCCAGCAGTCACTCGGCGATGAAACGCCTCGTTCGGAAGTTGGTTCGGCAAAAGTATAGCGGGAGGTAGATTTGAACTACCGGTCTGCGGGTTATGAGCCCGCCGGAATCTCCTGGCTATCCCATCCCGCTACATCTCCGTAACGCGGTTCGCTAGTTAAGGGTTGTGATTCGGTAGCCGTATGGGAGTTTCTACCGCCCAGTGCCGACCTGCCAGGTAAAGAGGCTCTCGGCGATGTAGTTGACGACCATCCCCGCGAGGATGCCCACGAGGTTCGCCGCGAGGAACCACAGGTCGACGCCGAACAGCCCAAGGGTCACGTCGAAGTTTCGGTACACCTGCGAGAACACGGCCGTCGCGACCAGCACGCCGCCGGCGCGGACGAGGTTCGACGTGAGAAAGCGCCGGAGCAGCGGTCCCGCGCCGGGCGCGCCCTCCTCGGCGAACGTCCAGCGCTCGTTTATCAGGAACATCACGATTATCGCCGTCTCCGCGCCGGCCAGTTTGGCGGGCTCCGGGGCGACGCCGAACTGGAGGAGCGTCCCGAGGACGGCGTTGTCACACACCGCGCCGACCGCGCCGACCGAGGCGAACTGGCCGAACCGGACGCCGGAGAGGAGCGCCCGGATACGGGGGCGGATGGCGTCCAGCATGGTCAGTCGTTGTCGACGGGGAGGCGGTCGACGAGTGCGCTGGGGCCGTCGCGGTCCGGCGTCGACGCCGTGACGCCGGACCCGTCACGGAGGCGGCGGGCACGCCGGCGCGACCGGAGGAGCGCCCGGGCGAGTTCCACGGTGGTGCCAAGCGTCGAGACGGTCGAGTCGGGCATGTCCCGCCAGGTGACGGGCACCTCGACGATCCGCAGGTCGAGCGCGGCGGCGACGGCGACCAGCTCCACGTCCCAGGCGAACCCGGGTTCGTACAGGTGGGTGCGGACCGCGCGCCACGCGTCGCGGGTGAGCGCCTTCGCGCCGCACTGGAAGTCGTAGAGGTCGACGCCGAGGACCCGCCGGGCGACCCATGCGAAGGCGTCGCCGAGGCGGCGGCGCGCCATGGTCTGGTGGCTTCGCACGTCGGCATCGGGATGGCGGCGGGAGCCGGCGGCGAGGTCAGCGTCGCCGGCCCGGACAGGCGCGACCACGTCGGCCACCGAGTCGGCGGGCGTGCTCCCGTCGGCGTCGGCGAAGGCGAGCAGGTCGGTGTCGAGCTGTTCGAACCCGCAGGTGATCGCGCCGCCCTTGCCGCGGCGGCCGTCGACCGCGTTGACCGTCGCCGGCAGGTCGGCGAGCGCCGTCCGCGTCTCGGGGGTGGGGTCGTCGAGTTCGATCCGGATCGCGGCCGGGTCGAGGCGCTCGCGGAGGTCCCCGACGTACGTCCGCAGGGCGTTGCGGTCGGGGTGGTACGCCGGCACGACGATGCCGAGGGACGGGGCCATCTACCTACCGAAGGTGGCCCGGGCGAGTAAAATGGTTCGGAACCGTCCGGTCGGGCCGAAAGCATATCGGCCGGCCGGCCGACCTATCGGTATGACGCGCGTAGCGCTCATCGCCCACGACGACGAGAAACCGGAGATGATAGACCTGGTGACCGACTACCGGGAGACCCTCGAATCGTTCGACCTGCTCGCCACCGGAACGACTGGCGGGCGGATCGTCGAGGAGACCGATCTGGAGCTAGAGCGCAAGCAGTCGGGGCCGCTGGGCGGCGACATGACGATCGGCGCGGAGGTCGTCGAGGGACGGGTCGACGGCATCGTGTTCCTCAGGGATCCGCTAACCGCACAGCCCCACGAGCCGGATATCTCCGCGCTGTTGCGGATCTGCGACGTGCACGACACGCCGCTGGCGACGACCCGAACGGCCGCCGAGTACGTACTGGAGGGGCTGGCGAGGGAGTGACGCCGGACCGCGCGTCGGGGACAGTCCGAGCGCGGAGCGACGCGAGGAGAAAGCGTTTACACCAAGGAATTCCTTTCCGGGCGTAGATGGACATCGTCGCCGCCCTCTCGTGGATCCTCGCGTACGTCGCGCTCGGGGCGGTCGCCGCGACGCCGTTCGTCGGCGTCCGCCGCGACCTGTCCGGCGACGGCGCGCTCGCGCTGACGCTCGCGGCGACGATCGCGGCGGGCGGCGCGTACTGGGTCGGCCTGACGCGGTTCGACTGGCCGGCCGTCCTGGCGACGGTTGCCGTCGTCGTGGTCTGTGCTGCGGGCAGGGTCTGGAAGGCGATCCGGGGGTCGCCCGGATTCGGCTGGAAACGATACGTTCTCCGGGCGACCGTCGGTCTCGCCGTGGCGGTGGCGGCCGCCACGCGCCTCGGTACGTGGCCGGACGTTGTCGCTGCCCGGTACATCCTCGGACTACAGGCCGAGTACGTCGCCGTCTGGTGGACGGCGTTCGTCAGCCTCGGCGCGGTCACGCTGCCGATGGCCGGCCTCCTGTTCGACCGCTTCGACGACCACGGTGCCGGCGTCGCGCTCCCACTGGCCCTCGGGACGCTCGGCGTCGTCGGGTTCTGGGTCGGCCACCTCTCGTTCGGCCCGGTCGCACTCGCCGCGGGACTGGCGGTCATCGGCGTCGGAACGGCGGTCGCGCTCCGGCGCGGCGCACGCGTCGACCTGGGAGCCTACGCCGAGGTCGTCGTCGTATTCACGCTCGCGTTCGGCCTGCTCGTGGCGCTCCGGGGCGTGGACCCTTCGATCACGCCGGGGGGCGGCGAGAAGTTCCTCGACTTCGGCCTCCTCAAGTCCCTGCTCCGGGGCACGACGCTCCCGCCGGCGGATATGTGGTTCGCCGGCGAACCGGTGCAGTACTACTACGGGGGCCATATGCTCGCCGCGCTCCTGACGGAACTCACCGGCACGCCGGCGCGCTACGCGTACAACCTCGCGCTCGCCGGCGTGTACGGGACGCTCGCGGCGACCGCGTACGGGTTCGCCCGCGCGGTGGCGGCCGAGCGCGGGCGCTCCGGGCGGACGGCCGGCGCGTTCGCCGCGGTGTTCGTCGCCGTCGCCAGCAACCTCTCGACGCCGCTGCGCCTGCTCGTGTACTACCTGCCCGACTGGGCCGGGAGCCGGCTCGCCGACCTCGCCAGCCTGGCGGTCGACCAGCGCCCGAGCGTCGCCGCCGGTCCCGACGCCTTCTACTACTGGCCGGCGTCGCGGGTCATCGACCGGCGAGTGGTCGACGGTCAGCAGTGGCACTACATCACCGAGTTCCCCTTCTTCGCGTTCCGGAACGGCGACCTCCACGCCCACATGCTGAGCATGCCCTTTCTCCTGCTCGCCGCCGCCGTCCTGTTCCAGTACTGGCTCACCCCCGAGGACGAGCGCCGTCGCAGGCGGGCGATCGTCTTCCTCGTCGTGCCGGCGCTCGCCGGATTTATCGCCGTCGTCAACACGTGGACGTTCCCCACGGTGGCCGGGCTGACCTGGCTCGTCGCGACCTTTGCTCCCGCCTCCCCCGCCACGCTGTTCCCCTCGCGCGTCGAAACGGCGGTCCGGGAGTACGGCTCGCCGTCCCGGTTACACGCCGAGGCGGCGCGGACCGGAGCGGCGCTCGGCGTCGGTGTCGCCGTCGCCGCCCTCGGCGTCCTCTTCGCGCTCCCCTTCTTCGCCGGTACCGCGAGCGGCCGGGGGCTGGGCGTCTTCCCCGCGAACCGGAGCGACGCCGTCGGACTGCTCGTCGTCCACGGGGCGTTTCTCGCCATCTCGGTCGCGCACCTGCTCTCCCGGGACAGCGTGCCCGACGCCGCCCCGAAACTGCTCGCGCTCTCGGTCGTCGCCCTCGCTATCGTCTCCGTGCCCCTCGGGTTCGCCGCCGTGGCGCTGTTCGTGCCGGTACTGGCGCTCGCCTGGCTCCTGCTCCGGACGGGCGACGACGCCGGCTTCGAGACGGTGCTGCTCGTCGGCGTCCTCGGGCTCGTGACCGCCGTGGAGTTCGCCTACGTCGTCGAGCAGGCCGGTCCCGGGCGGATGAACACGGTGTTCAAGGTGTACACGCAGATGTGGGTGCTGTGGGGGGTCGCCGCCGGCGTGATGCTCGCCGACCGCGCGCCCCTCGGGGCGGTGCTCCGCGGCGCGTGGACGCGAACCGGCACCGTCTTCGCGGCCGTCGAACGGCGCTTCGGGGTCGGCCGCCGTGCGGACGGCGGCCGTCGCTCCGACCGCACCGTCAGGGTGGGTACCGGCGGCGCGGTCGCGTCGCTCGTCGCCGTGCTCCTGCTCGCGTCGCTGTCGCTGTACGGCGGGTTCGTGGCGACGAACCAGTTCGAGAACGGGACGGCGAACGCGACGCTCGACGGCACCGCGTACGTGGCGGACCGGCACCCGGTGGAGGCGGAGATGATCGCCTGGCTCGACGCCCGCGAGGGCCAGCCACACATCGTCTCCGCGCCGGGCACGAAGATCTACCGCTGGGTGAACGCGCCGTCGAGCCTCACCGGGCTCCCGACCGTTGCCGGCTGGAACCACGAGGTCGGCTACCGCGGGGTGGAACCGTACCAGCGCCGCGTGGCCGACGTACAGGCGATCTACACGGGGTCGACCGAGGAACGCGCCGACCTACTCCGGCAGTACGACGTACGCTACATCTACATGGGACCGACGGAACGGCAGCGCTACGGGGCCCGGAATCTGGACGCCGAGCCGGGGATATCGGTCGCGAAGGAGAGTCCGTTCATCGCTATCTACCGGGTCAACAGCTCCGAACTCGCCTAGACGGAGAGGTCGCCTTTCGCCTTGATCACGTCCAGCGCCTCGGCCTCGACGCGGTCGACGTCGAGCCAGTGGGGGATGTACTCCCGCTTCTGGAACGCCTCGCGCTCGTCCTCGGTGCCGATGATACACCAGAGCTGGACCTCTTCGGGGCCGTGCCAGTCCCCGTTCCGGTTGATCTGGAAGACGACCTGCTCCTCGCCGTCGTAGTCGATGATGGCGTCCTTCCGGATGTCGGGGTCGCCCGAGACGATGAGTCGCTTCATGCCAGCGGCTTCGGAAGAGACGCAATTAAGCGCTTCGAAGGCCCTCACTCCGCGCGCTTCGCCAGCGCCGCGCCGGCGACGTACAGCGGCGTGCCTGCGGCGGCAACGGCCGGCGTGATCGTCACGAGATACGCGAACATGAGCCCGTGGTTGAACCCGACCAGGTCGACCATTGACGCCACGAAGAGCCCGTAGACGGCCGTCGCGGCGACTACCCCGAACTCCTGGCGGTGCCTCTCGGCTGCGAGCCGGCCGATCGGAAACAACGACCCAACGGCTAGCAGGAGTAGCGGGAACGACAGTTCCCGCGGGTACAGCCCGAGGATCCACCCGTCGGTCAACACCGCTCCCACTGTCGTCCCAACGAGAAGGGCGAGCAGACTCGTCGCTGCGAACACAGCCGGCTGCGGTGTCCGTTCAGCGCGTCGCCACCGGACGACTGCGACCAGCGGAACGGCGTAGAGGCCCGCCAGGGCTATGCCGATCTGCGTCAGGCTCCCGAGAGCCGATGCACCGACGGGAAGCCCCCCGACGAGTACGAGCGAACCGCCGATCGCTGCAACCGGACTTATCCGCTCGTCGAGACCTGCATGCTGAACGATCCGGGTCAGCACGAGTACGGCGAGCCCGAAGCCGAACGCGGGGAGCAGCACGAACCTGCCGAGATTGCCGAGCACGGTCGGGAGCGCCAGGTCGGCGAGCGCTAGCCAGGTAGCGATCCACGCGTCAGCCCCGCCCCCGTCGGCGAGCGCGACGAGCGTCGATCCGGGTAGGTAGTCGCCGCTCCAGACCACCGCACGCCCGTCCACCGTCGCGTCTCCGGGACTGGCGGTCACGGTGGTCCCGTCGGGGCCGCGGAGGACGAACGGGTCGGCGTTCGCGTGGGCCGACGCGCCCCAGTCGGGGCGGTAGAGCGTGTCAACGACCAGAACGCCGTGACGGCGCTCTGCGAAGCCGGGCGTCTCGAACGTCACGACGACTGTCTGGCCCGACCGCTCCGCGGAGACGTTCTCTGGGTCGAGGTCCAGCCGCCAGTGGTCAAACGCCGTCTCGACCGCCCGGTCGAGGCGACTCCCGTTGAGGCGCTCGCTCGTGCCGCCTTCCACCCGGGTCCGCGCGGTCCAGCGGGCGCTCCCGTTCTCCGCCAGCGCGACCTCGACCTCGCTGTCGACCGTGGAAACCGTCACCCCCTCGTCCTCGCCGGCGTACTCGAACGTATGTCCGCAGACGGGACAGAGCGGCGTCGCCGGCGCACTGGCTCCTGCGGGCGTCGCCACTCCTGCGGCGAGCAGCCCGGAAAGCACGACTACGACGAGGAGCGCGGATCGGAAGCGCATCGAAGCAGAGCTCCCTCCGACCTCTTGAATACTTTGTCCAAGAAATTTGAGGTGGGAACTAATCCGGCTGTCATCGGGAGCAACACACTCCATCGGACCCCGGACCGGTACCCCGCCGCCCCGAACCAAACGGGTTTTAAACGCCGGTGCGTAACTGCCCGTAAGGTAGATATCCATGGAGATGCCTCGACGCTTCAACACGTACTGTCCGCACTGTAACGAACACAACGAACACGAGGTCGAGAAGGTCCGCGGCGGCCGCTCGACCGGGATGAAGTGGGACGACCGCAAGCAGAAGGAAGGCTCGAAGGGGATCGGGAACCGCGGTCGGTTCTCCAAGGTGCCCGGCGGCGACAAGCCCACCAAGAAGACGGACCTCAAGTACCGCTGCGGCGACTGCGGTCAGGCTCACCTCCGCGAGGGATGGCGCGCCGGCCGACTCGAACTCACCGACTAAACCAATGGCAGGAAGCTTCCACACCGTCCGCTGTCCGGACTGCGAGAACGAACAGACCGTCTTCGAGAAGGCCTCGACCGAAGTGTCGTGTGCCGTCTGCGGGCACACGCTCGCGCGACCCACCGGCGGGAAGGCCGACTACGAGGGCGAAGTGATCGAGACCGTCGAAGCACGATGAAGTTCAGCGGCTGGCCCGAGAACGGCGAACTCGTCGTCGGCAAGATCGACGAGATAGAGGACTTCGGCGTGTTCGTCGACCTGGAGGAGTACGAGGACAAGCGCGGCCTCATCCACATCAGCGAGGTCGCGAGCGGCTGGATCAAGAACGTCCGCGACCACGTCCGCGAGGGCCAGACCGTCGTCTGCAAAGTGCTCGACGTCGACCGCGACTCCCAGCAGATAGACCTCTCGCTGAAGGACGTCAACGACCACCAGCGCTCCGACAAGATCCAGGAGTGGAAAAACGAGCAGAAGGCCGACAACTGGATGGAGCTGGCCTTCGGCGAGGACATCGACGACGAGACGTACGGCACGGTCGCCAACGAGCTGCTCGCCGTGCACGGTAGCCTCTACGACGGCTTCGAGCAGGCCGCCATCCACGGCGAGGAGGCCCTGGCGGACACGGACCTCGACGACGACGAGGTCGCCGCCATCGTCGAGACGGCCCGCGAGAACGTGTCGGTCCCGTACGTCAACGTGACCGGCTACGTCGACCTGGAGTGCCCCGACGGCGACGGCGTCGACTCGATCAAGGAGGCGCTGCAGGCCGCCGAGGGGAACGGCGAGGTCCCCGAGGAGGTCGACCTCGAAGTGACCTACGTCGGCGCGCCGGAGTACCGGATCCGTGTGCGCGCGCCCAACTACAAGACCGCCGAATCCCAGCTGGAGGAAAGCGCCGCCCGCGCCGCGGACCGCATCGCGGAACTCGGCGGGACCGGCGAGTTCCACCGCGACCGTCGCACCGACGAGGAATGACCGTGTTCGCTCTCACTGGTCACCGGGTATCGCCGGGGGCGGTGCGGGCGACCACTGGTGGTCGGCGGGAGCGACCACGATGAAATCCGACATCCGGGTGTGTTCGGCCTGGGACGACGAACACGACCGCCCGGTGTACACGCTCTCCGACTCCTGTCCCGACTGCGGCGCGGACGCCGTCAACTCCGCGCCAGCCCCGTTCGATCCTGCTGACCCGTACGGCGAGTACCGACGCGCTCTTAAGCGGCGCGCCCGCGAGTAAGCCGTATGGACGAACTCGACATCGAGACCGTCGCCGAGGCCGACCTGTCGGACCCGGTGCTCGTCGAGGGCCTGCCCGGCGTCGGCCACGTCGGCAAGCTCGCGGCCGAGCATCTGGTCGAGGAGTTCGACAGCACGCTGGTTCGGCGGGTGTACTCCGAGCATTTCCCGCCGCAGGTCGACATCGACGACGAGGGCGTCGCGGCGCTGACCTGCGCCGAGTTCCACGCCATCGAAGCCGAGAGCGTCGCGTCCGAGAATGCGGACGACGGTGAGGACGGCGACGCCCGGGATCTGCTCGTGCTCACCGGCGACCACCAGGCGCAGGACAACGTCGGCCACTACCGGCTCGCGTCGGCGTTTCTCGACGTGGCCGAGTCGTTCGGCGTCGACGAGGTGTACTCGCTCGGCGGCGTGCCGACCGGCGAACTCATCGAGGAGTACGACGTGCTCGGCGCGGCCGCGAACGACGGCCTCGTCGAGGACCTGGAGGCGATCGGCGTCGAGTTCCGCGAGGACGAGCCGGCCGGCGGCATCGTCGGCGTCAGCGGCCTCCTGCTGGGTCTGGGCCGACGGCGCGAGTTCGACGCCGCCTGCCTGATGGGCGAGACGAGCGGCTACCTCGTCGACCCCAAGAGCGCGCGGGCGGTGCTGGAGACGCTGGAGGACCTGCTCGGCTTCGAGGTGGATTACGAGTCCCTGGAGGAGCGCGCCGACGAGATGGAGGACGTGATCAACAAGATCCAGGAGATGGAACAGCAGCAGTCGATGGACGTGCCGACGGACGAGGACCTGCGGTATATCGGCTGAAGCAGCCGAGATCGGCTCCTTTTCGCGGCGTCAGAACCCGATCGTCTGCCCGCCGAGTTCGAGGCTGAGCTGCGGGATCCGGTAGATGACCAGGTAGGCGGCGACGAGTTCCACGGCCGTCACGACGACCGTCGCCAGTTCGGAGTGCTTGCTGCTGACGGCGACGCCGATCGGCAGGCCGTACTCCTGTGAGTACGGGTAGAACAGCGCGATGCCGCGCTTGCTCCCCGCAACGTCGAGCACGTAGTGGGTGAGGATGCCGATCCAGACGAACTCCAGGTTGCCGAAGTAGTAGGGGAACGCGACGAACGCCCCGAGCACGAGGAAGTTGTGGAGCGTCTTGCGGTGCTTGCCGAACGCGGTGTCGACGTCCGGGAACAGCGCGCCGAGCACGACCGGCACGCCGACCTCGGCGATGGTGATGAACGTCTGCTCGTCGCCGGCCGGTTCGAGCAGGTAGCCGAGTCCGATGCTCAGGAGTATCGCGTTGAGGACGTGTCCTCGTTTGTTCATATCGGTACTCCGAGGCTCGGACCGGACCGGCACAAGGTTTTCCCTTGGCGGCGGGCCGCCCGGTCGGTCAGGCGTGTTCCCGGCCGCGGCCTACCCGTCGAGTTCCGCGAGCAGGTCGCCGAGCGCGCGGTCGACCGTCGCCTCGCGGACCGCAGCGCGGTCGCCGTCGAACTCGTGGCGCGTGGCGGTGGCGTACGACGACTCGGTCCCCCACTCGCCGGCGTAGGCGACGCCGATGTAGACGGTGCCCACTGGCGTCTCCTCGGTGCCGCCCGACGGGCCGGCGACGCCGGTCGTCGAGACGCCCCACGTCGCGTCCGTGCGGTCCCGGACGCCCCGGGCCAGCTCGCGGGCGACGGCCGCGCTCACCGCGCCTCGCTGGTCCAGCGACTCGCGGGTGACGCCGAGCAGGCGGCGCTTGAGGTCGTTGTCGTACGCGACGACCGTCCCGAGGTAGTAGTCGCTCGCGCCGGGGACGGCCGTAATCCGCCCGCCGACGAGACCGCCGGTGCAGGATTCGGCCGTCGCGACGGTCCCGCCGGCGTCGCGCAGTCGGTCGCCGAGTCGCGTGGCGATGTCGTCGCTCATGGTCGCCCCCACGGCCCGCGGGCAGTTAACTGTCCGGCGCGGGACACGCCGACCAAAACGTACACCTGCCCGGTGCCGGATCGTGGCGTATGGAGTACGAGACGTAGTTGATACCTCCGAGGTAGAAATTCGGCAGTTGTTCCAGTATACTACAGGAGTTGATAGGCTATACTCATCTCCCAATGAGGGAAAAGTATCTCCAAATCGCTCAAACCAATGTTCGTGATGCGGCAAACAAGCACGGAGCAAGTCCGAAGTAGCCGAACTACGAGCAGGTTTCCCGTCCTGCCAAGGGACGACCTTTCAGCCGAACCCCCAGTACCCCTACACGGATTCATTGACTAACCAACCATGGATACAACCAGCGTGGTGTTGGGGAGGTCGATGATGTTTCCATACGCTCGGATCGAGCAGGTGAAATTGCGAGGCTATCGGATTGTAGAAACGGTTCAGATTTCACCATGCCGATGGGGTTCTGAATAACGCTCCGGGACAACACTAACTTTAGGACGGGTTCAGTAGATAGCTACAGCCGACGACGCTACAAGTTATGAGAGATGAACTGCGGAAAGGATTAGCTGCCACGCGGCCGTTCCTATTATCTCATCATGCCCCCGAGGAACGGGATAGATGCCACGAACTGAATTTCTTTAGCCGGCAGATCTATCTTTGCGCACGTTGTTCCGGTATCTATCCGGGGATCCTGTTGGCGTTGATGTATCCATTTCAATTAGCGAGTGTCCCTGTGATTGCCCTGCTACCATTACCTGCACTCATTGACTGGGCAATCACTTCGTTTGGGAAAACGAACGGCAGTAACGTTATTCGAACTGTCACGGGGGTGTTACTGGGATTCGGATACGGAATGGCACTCAGACGACTATTGCTGGAATTGGAAACACGCATTCTGATCATTGGTGTTGTGTATGCGACTGTTGCTATACTCCTGATAGCCATTGAAAGATCATCCGAGCGTGAACCAACTATTTAAGGCTCGTAAGTCAACCGTCCTCTATTGAGATGAAACACTGTATCAATTGTGGGGGAGAAATCAATGACAATGCCGAAGTATGTACAAACTGTGGGGTGAATCAATCAACAGATCTCGAAGGTCGCCATAAGGACCGTGCTGAGGATGAAAAATATTGCGTTGAGTGCGGCGAGCTAATATATAAACAAGCAGAGATCTGTCCGGAGTGCGGCGTAAAGCAACCGTCTACATACGAATCGGATTCTGATAGCGAACAAGTTGCGGCAGGCATCCTAGCGATTCTCCTCGGGGGAATCGGTGTCCACAAGTTCTATCAAGGAAACACGAAAAACGGAATCATTTATTTGTGCTTCTTTTGGACGGGTATCCCTGCTCTTCTCGGGTTAGTAGAGGGGATTCTCATTCTAGTAGCTGAAGAGGACGAATACGAAGAGAAATACGCTGACGGCAGTATACTTGGGAAATGAAGCAGTCTACTCTCAGTAGTAGCAACTGATCAAACCGACGGCATCTGCCTCTGCGCCCCCACTCAATTCAGTTCGGATTTCAACAGATCGAAATGGTCCGTAGTGGCCCACCGTACACACTAATGCGCTTGGCTCCGCCCATTCAGCTTGGTTCAGTTCATATCTGAATTGATACTCGGACCCTTCGATATGGCTCTCCAGTTCCAACCCGACGACCTCGCTCGCGGGTACATCGTTAAGAATCTGTTTGGCGGACGACCTTGCTTGTTGTTCAGTAGGTCGCATATCGTGATGCAGCACCCCGTAAATCATAAAATTCTTGGTCGTATGTGTGGGTACATAAGTCGCCATCTGGGGATAAATGCCACGGTCAGGCGGATGGGAAAGCGGTTTGGCGCTTCTGGGCCTTGGTGGGGTATGAACTGGAGGTCGATTAAATCTCTATGAATCTTGATTACGAGACGCCGCTGTTCTTCAGGGTCATGGAGTACGCGGCCGACGCCGGCGAGAGCGACCGCGAGTGGCCGGCGGTCGGCGACGCCGCCGCTGGCGAGGTGATCGACATGGTGTCGGGCAACCCCGACTGGGGGCCACCGGAGGCGCTTCGGGAGGGTCTGCGGGAGTACGCCGACCTCGGAGCCGACGCCTTCCAGTATCCGCCCAGCGAGGGCCTGCTGGAACTGCGTGAGGAGATCGCCGCGCGGCGAAACGTCGACACCGAGCAGGTCGTCGTCACCAACGGCGCGGGCGAGGCGAACTACCTGGCGATGGCGGCCGCGCTCGAGGTGGCCGACGGCGACGAGGTGATCCTCACGGACCCCGTCTACCCGTACTACCCCGGCAAGACGAACATGCTCGGCGCGGACGCGACGTTCGTCCCGACCGAGGACGACGGCCGACTCGACCCCGCGGCCGTCCGCGAGCGGGCGAGCGAGGAGACCGCGCTGATCGTCGTCAACACGCCGAACAACCCCACCGGCGCGGTGTACGACGAGGCGACGGTGCGCGAACTCGTGGCGGTCGCCGAGGACCACGAGGCGACGCTGCTCTGCGACGAGGTGTACGACCACTTCGACTTCTCCGGCCGCTTCGAGAGCGCGCTGACGATCGACTCGGACCACCGGATCGTCACGAACGCGTTCTCGAAATCGATGGCGATCACCGGGCTCCGCGTCGGCTACGCCGTCTTCCCGCCGGGGATAGTCGACCGGGCCAAGAGCCGGCACATGCTCGTCAACGTCGCCGGCAGCCGCCCCGCGCAGTACGCCGTGCTCAAGGCGCTCCGGGAGACCCCGCCGGAGTACTACGCCCGGAACCGGGAGACGATGGCCGAGCGCGTCGACACCTTTACCGACGCGCTGGACGAGGCCGGTGCCGAGTACACCCGCCCCGACGGCGCGTTCTACGTCATGGCGCGGTTCGACGGCTTCCCCGGCACGCTGGACAACGTGTTCCAGCTGATCGACGAGGCCGGCGTCGCGGGGATGCCCGGCGAGGCGTTCGGCACGGCCCGCGAGGACTGGATCCGATTCGCGCTGGTGACGCCACAGGTCGAGGCCGCGGCGGCGCGACTGGCCGAGTACTTCTGACGGGGCGGATGTGCCCGGGTTCGGGCCAACGTTTATATCGGCGACCTCGGTCGTTGTACGCAATGCCCGAACCCATCGTGACTGGGCTGCTCGCCCTCGCGGTCGCCCTCTCGCTCGGGTCCCTCGGACTGGCGTTCCGGACGCGAAGCCGACTGAGCGGAGCCGCCGACGCCGACCGCGTCGACGAACTCGACGCTCGCCTCGCGGACGCGGAGCGCGACGACGACACCGCGGACGCCGTCGCCGAACTCCGAGCGACGGTCGACGACCTTCAGTCGACTGTGACCGACCTCTCGGAGCGCGTCGACCGGATCGACGACGCGCCCGCGCGACTCGACGCCGTCGAGGAGCGCGTGACGACGGTCGAGGACGCCGACGCGTCGGACCGACTCGACGAGGTCGCCGAAACGACGGCGGCGCTCGAACGCCGCGTGGACGCGCTCGACGACCGGCTCGCGGCGGCCGAGGACGGAGCGGACGACGACGCCGTCGCCGACCTCCGCGACCGCGTGGACACGCTCGGTGACCGGATAACAGCGGTCGACGACCGGATCGACACGGTGGACGAGCGCGTCCCCGAAGACGGCGCGGCGTCCGCGGCACGGGTCGACTCGCTGACCGACCGCGTCGACGCCGCCGAAGCGACCGCGACCGCGGCCAGCGACGACGCGGAAGCCGCCTCGGAGCGGGCCGAGACGGCGGCTGCCCGCGCCGATGCCACGACGGAGCGGCTGGACGACCTGCAAGCAACAGTCGACGACCTGCAGTCCGGCGTCGCCGACCTCCGTGCCGACGCCGACGACCTTCGTGATCGAATCGATGCCGAAACCACTGATCTGGACGCGCGCCTCTCGTCGGTCGAGGACGACGCCGGGAGCGCGGACGACGCCGTCGCCGACCTCCGCGATCGCGTGGACGCGCTCGACGACCGGGTGGACGAGGCCGCGGCGACCGCCCGCGCCGCTGCGGCGTCCGGCTCCGACGGCGGGGGCGATTCGGCCGACGCCGAGCGAGTCGACCGGATGGAGAAGACGATGCTGGAGCTCCGGACGGAGGTGTCGGCGCTGGACGAGCGGCTGGATGACCTGCAAGCCGCGGTCGACGGTGACGCCGGCGGGAGTGACGGGGGCAGTGACGACGGCGACGACGACCTCGACGCGCAGTTCCGCGAGCTGCTGGAGGAGTCCGACGACGACCCGCTGTCCGGGTCGGGCGGCCCGACGGTGACCCGCGAGTCGGACCTCGACGAGTAACCGACGGGTACACAAGCGTCCGCTGGCTACGCGGACGCATGGATTCTATCGACGTGGAGCCGGTCGACGAGGTCGACGAGGAGGCGTCGGTCGACCGGACGGCGCGGTCGCTCGACCCGAGCGCGGAGTACGTCCTCTACGGCGGGAAAGGCGGCGTCGGCAAGACGACGATGGCCGCCGCGACGGGGCTGGCCAGCGCCGAGGGCGGGACGACCACGCTCGTCGTCTCGACCGACCCGGCGCACTCGCTGTCGGACACGTTCGAGACGGACGTGCCGCCCCGCCCGACGCGCATCCGTGACGAGGTGCCGCTGTACGCCGCCGAGATCGACCCGGACGCCGCCATCGAGGACGGCTCCGCGGCCTTCGCCGAGGGCGAGGGACCGATGGGCGGGCTCGGGGAACTGCTCGGCGGCGAGGGCGGCCCGATGGAGTCGCTGCTGGGCGGCGCGATGCCCGGCGCGGACGAGGCCGCCGCGATGCAGACGCTCATGGAGTATCTGGACGACGACCGGTTCGACCGCGTCGTCGTCGACACCGCGCCGACCGGCCACACGCTCCGCCTGCTGGAACTGCCCGACGTGATGGACACGATGGTCGGCCGAATGCTCTCCCTCCGCGAGCGCCTCGGCGGGATGATGGACGGCCTCAAGGGGATGTTCGGCGGCGCGAGCGAGGCGGAGGTCGACGAGGGTATCGACGACCTGCGGCGACTGAGCGACCGGATCGAGCGCCTCCGGGCGACGCTCCGGGACCCCGACCGGACGGACTTCCGGGTCGTCATGGTGCCCGAGGAGATGAGCGTCGTCGAGTCCGAGCGCCTGTTAGACCAGCTCCGGGAGTTCGAGATCCCCGTCGGCACCGTCGTCGTCAACAAGGTGATGGAGGACCTCGCGGACGTGACCGACGACGTGGACGCCTCGCGGTTCGTCTCGCCGAACCTGGACACCTGCGAGTTCTGCCAGCGCCGCTGGGACGTGCAGCAGGACGCGCTGGCGGCTGCACAGGACGTGTTCCGCGGCCACGAGGTCCGGCGCGTGCCGCTCTTTGCCGACGAAGTCCGCGGCGAGGAAATGCTCCGGATCGTGGCGGCCTGCCTGGAGTAGGCCGGCCCGCTACAGTTGCAGTTCGGTCACCAGCAGCGGATACGCCCGGTACCGGATCGTCGCCCTGGCGAACGCTTCCAGTTGCCGCGCCCCCTCCGGAACGCCGTCCCGAGCGGTCAGCAGCTCGCCGCTGTCGGAGAGTGCGAGGAACAGCCGGTCACCTTCGGCGAGGGGCTCGGATAGCTGCCCCTCGCCGCGCCCCCGACGGTCGGACAGCGCGGTCCGGGCATCCGCCGATATCTCGGTCCCGTTGACCATCTCCAGTTCGACCGCCCGGCCGTCGGACGTCAGTCCGCGTTCGAACCGAACGCCCTCCTCGCGCGCCGTGTCGGCCCACTCCGGTTCCGGGACGGTCGTGTCCCCGACGCTCCCGACGGCCAGCACGGCGTCCTGCCGGACGGTGTCACTCCCCCGAGCGACGCTGATGTCGTAACCGACCTCCCGGACGTAGCCCGACTGGGTGACCGTGATCCGCGCCTCGACCTCGCTTACGCTCTCGCCGGGGGCGACCTGCAGCAGCGCGTTCTCGTCGGCGATGCCGGTCGCCTCGTACGTCACGGCGTATCCCGACGGGCCTTCGACGACCTCCAGTGCCTCGCCCCAGGCCGCCCCGTTCAGCAGGCCCCGGAAGCGGCGTAGCTCCGCGAGCTCGCGCGGCTGCGGCGACTCGTTGTCGATCCGGTACCGTTCCTCGAACCCGGCCGCCATCTGCACGTACGCGACCGATTCGTCGTCCGGGGACCAGAGCGACTCCGTCAGGTCCCCGCTCTCGATCGTTCCCGCGATGCCGTCCGAGCCGATCTTCTTCGTCATGGTCTCCGTCGCGGAGAAGCCGGGGAGCTCCCGGGTGATCTCACCCTCGACCGTCAGCGTCCCGGCTCCGGTCAGCGTCGACTCGTGGGTCCCGAACAGCGTCGTGCCGTCGACGCCGTCCCGGCTCGCGCCGGCGGGATACTCGAACTCGTCCAGCGTCGGCCCCGGATCCGCGGTCGTCTCCGTTGCAGTCGCGGTTTCCGTGTCCGTATCCGTGTCCGTGTCCGCGTCGGTCGCCGTCTCCGTACCGTCGGACCCACTGCCCCCGGTACACCCGGCGAGCGCGGCGCTCAGCGCAACACCCGAACTCAGTACGTGCCGACGCGAAACCGTCCGTTCGTTTACCATATCTGGGTAGTACCGATATAATTATCCTATAAAAAATCACCAGTTCGGAGCAAGCGGTGAGTGTGTATCACATCGAAATAAATGAAATAATTCTTAAATTTTAGGTCCGTCGCTCGCCTCCGACGGCGGCCGCTACTCCACGACAAGCGCGCGCAGATCGTTGAGGTTCGTCCCGGTCGCTCCAGTCTGGAGCAGCGCGTCGCGGTCGTCGAGGTAGGTGCAGGCGTCGTTGTCGGCGAGCGCGGCCCGGGCGTCGTCGGGGTCCTCGACCGTTCCTCCGTCGACCACCGCCCCCGCCGCGTCCGTCGCGCCGTCGATGCCGTCCGTGTCGACGGCGGCGACCGCGACCCCGTCCGCTGAACCGCCGACGAGTTCGAGCGCGGCGCTCAGCGCGAACTCCTGGTTGGGGCCGCCCTCGCCGTCGCCGCGGACGGTCACGGTCGTCTCGCCGCCGGAGAGGATCACCGCGGGCGGCGAGACGGGGTCGCCGGTCGAGCGCGCCTCCTCGGCGACCGCGACGTGCGTCTTCGCCGCTTCCCGCGCCTCGCCGCGGACCCGGGCGGAGAGCACCAGCGGCTCGTACCCTCGCTCGCGCGCGGCGTCGCGGGCCGCGTGGAGGGCGGTGCGGGCGTCCGCGACGACGTGAGTCGTCACGCGGTCGAAGGCGGGATCGTCCGGTCCCGGCGTCTCCGGAACGCCGCCGGCAGCGCCGCGTTCGAGGTGCTCGCGGACGCTCGCCGGCGCGTCGATACCGTAGCGGTCGAGCACGCCGAGCGCCCCGTCGAACGTCGACGCGTCCGGCGCGGTCGGGCCGCTGGCGACCACGCTCGGGTCGTCGCCGACCACGTCGCTGAACAGCAGCGAGACGACCGTCGCCGGGGCCGCGCGGCGGGCCAGTCGACCCCCTTTCAGCGCCGAGAGGTGTTTCCGGACGGCGTTGATCTCGCCGATGTCCGCACCGCTGGCCAGCAGCGCGTCGGTGACCGACTGGAGGTCACTCAGAGTCACCTCACCGGCCGGGGCCGGCAGGAGCGCGCTCCCGCCGCCCGTTATCGCGGCGAGCACGAGCGTCCGCTCGCCGGCGTCGTCCGCGGCAGCAAGTACGTCGCGTGCGCCGGCGACCCCGCGCTCGCTCGGGACCGGGTGGTCACCCTCGCGGACGGTCACGCGCTCGGTTGCTGCCGGGTCGTCCGTCACCACGACGCCGCCGTCGATCCGGTCGCCGAGGACCGCCTCCAGCGCCGCCGCGACGTGCCCGGCCGCGTTGCCGCCGCCGAGGACGAGCACCTCGTCGTAGTCGCCGAGGTCGTACGTCCGATCGTCGACCCGGAGCGCATCGCCGTCGACCGAGACGGCGTTCCGGACGACCGTTCGCGGGTGGCCCGCCTCGATCCCGGCCTCGACGCAGGCCAGCGCGGCGTCGCGGGCGGGCGTCGTCGCGAGCGCGTCGCGGCGCTCGATCACGACCGGACGCCCGCAACCTTCGACACCAGCCGGTAGGCGGCGTCGCGCCACTTCGCCGGGAGGATCCCGGCGTAGCCGAGCAGGTTTGCGAACGGGCCGACCGGGTAGCGTGCCTCCGGCTCGGTCGAACTCGCGGCGTTCAGGACTACCTCGGCGACGCGCCGGGGCGGGACGGAGGCCGGGCCGCCCCCGCCGATGGCGGCGGTGTCGTCCAGGATCTTGTACAGCGAGGCGTACGCGTCCGTCCGGTCCAGTTCCTCGACCTCGTCCTCCACGCGGTCGCCGAACTGCGTCTCGACCGGGCCCGGTTCGACGAGCGCAACGTCCACGTCGAACGACTCGACCTCCGCGCGGAGCGCGTCGCTCATCGCCTCCAGCGCGAACTTCGACCCGCAGTAGACGCCGCTCCCGGGGTAGGAGACGCGTCCGGCGAGGCTGGAGACGTTGACGATGGTGCCGTCGCCCCGCTCGCGCATGTGGGGGAGGACCGCCCGCGAGAGCCGATGGGGACCGTACACGTTCACGTCGAACTGCCGGTGTACGTCCTCGACCGGCACGTCCTCGACCGGCCCCATCTGGGCGTAGCCGGCGTTGTTCACGAGGCAGTCGATCCGGCCGGTGTCCGCGACGATCTGCTCGACAACCGCCTCGACCTGCTCGTCGTCGGTCACGTCCAGCGCGGCCGTCTCGCAGCCGGCCTCGGCCAGGTCCGCAACGTCGTCGGGGTCCCGCGAGGTGGCGTACACCTGCCACCCCTCGTCGAGGAACGCCTTCGCGGTCGCCCGCCCGATGCCGGAGGAACAGCCGGTGATGAGGACCGTCTTTGCACAGCCGCTCGACTCGTCTGCCGCGTCGTCGGCCTCCGCCGCGACGGCGTCGTCCGTGGCCGCGTCTGTCATGGTCGAGGTGTCGACCGCGGGACAGTAAAGCTAGCCGGTTCCGGCGCATTCGACGGGGGTCGTCGGTCGTCAGCGCACCTGCGATTTGACCTCGTCGGCGTAGGCGTCGGCGAGCCGCGTCGGTTCGGGGAGCTTGTACTCCCCGCCGAGTCCGAGGGTCAGATCGGCCGCCGTCTCGGCGTCGACGCGGTGGCCGGGGCTGACGTACAGCGGGTTGATCGAGGTCGACCCCGAATCGTACTGCCGGGACTGGACGGCGTAGCCGATCACCGTGCCGTCCGGGGCGTCCACGTCGCCGTCGGCCTCGACGGCGACGCGCGCGCCCTCCGGGAGCCCGTCGACCGAGGACCGCGGCCGGCCACAGAGCAGGCTCTTGGCGACGCCGACGCTGGGCAGGTCGAGACAGACGCCGATGTGCGTCGCCAGCCCGGCCTGCCGGAAGTGGATCCGGCCGCTCCCGTCGAACAGCGCGAGGTCGGGCGTCGCGTCCAGTTCCTCGAAGGCGGCGAGGATCGACCGACCCTCGCGGAACGACAGCAGGCCGGGGATGTAGGGTATCTCCAGCGGCGTGACGGCGTGGGTGCGCTCGATGACCTCGCCGTCCCGCATCGCGACGACGGCGCTCACCGCGCGCTCGTCGAGAAACGCCTGGTCGACGCCGACGACCGTCGGCGGCTCCGCGCCGGGTGTCGCCAGCGGCCCCTCGGTGACGGTCGCGGGATCGAAGGGGAGGCCGTTCTTGAACGCGGCGTCGGCGGCGATGTCGCGCTGGAGCGACTCCATCTCCGCGCGGGAGAGCGCGGCGTCGGGGACGTACTCCGGGCGGACCGGCTCCATCAGAACGGGCCGCGACCGCGGCCGGGACCGCCGGGGCCGCCCGGCCCACCGCCGCCGCCGAAGCGCATCCGGTTGGGCGTGCTGACGCCCTTGTTCTTGACGTGCTGGCCGTAGGTCAGCCCGACCGCGAGCCCGACGAGGTGGGCGGCGTTCGCCACGTTCGCGCCGGCCAGGCTCGGCCCGATGATGCCGAGCACGCTGATCACCGCGTAGAAGCCCGTGATGACCCAGATGGGCACGGGGACGAGGAAGTACAGCAGGACGCGCATGTCGGGGTTGAGCACCGTCAGCACGCCCATGATCGCCAGCCCCGCGCCGCTTGCCCCGACGACGCCGCCGCCGACCCCGACGCCCTGGAACAGCTGGAGCAGGATCTGGGCCAGTCCGGCGGCCATCCCGCTGCCCAGGAACAGCAGCGTGAAGTTCCGCGACCCGACGTAGCGCTCGACGTGCTGGCCGAAGAAGTAGACGACGATGCTGTTGACGGCGATGTGGCCGAAGCCGCCGTGGGCGAACACCGACGTGACCCACGTCCAGACGTACTCGGGGTGCTGGGGCGTCAGTACGAAGATGCTGCGGTAGAGCTCGAACTCCGGGGTCCCGGCGAAGTTGACTGCCGGACCGAGGACCGTCTGTGCGATCAGCTGGAGCGCGAACGTGATCCACATCAGCCCGAGGAAGACGAACGTCATGTTCCCCCGGAAGTAGCCCAGCGGGCCGCCGACGCCGGTGTTCAGACCGATGCGGTCAGTGAGACCGCCCGAACTCCCCTCGTCGCGGACGCTGTCGTCGAAGCCGCTGTCGAACACGCCGTCCGGGTCCCCCCAGTCCTCCAGCCCCGGACAGCCGTGATTCTCCGGCAGACGGTGCTCGGCGCAGTACGTGCCACCGCAGTGCCGGCAGTTGTACGGCATGTTCTCGTCCTTGCCACACTGGTCGCACGTCGCCATTGCCACGTCCTTCGGGTGGCCCCCCAATGGGGCTTTTGGTCGGCGAGGTGGCCGGGACGGCTCCGGTCCCCGGCAGTCACAGGACCGAACGGTCGCGTCGGGACGCTTTTGCCGGTCGCGGTCCGATAGTTTGCCGTGCAAGAGTACGAGCGAAAACAGCTCCTCGCGAAGATCGAGCGCGAGGGGGCGACCGTGGGCGCGGCGATCCCCGACCGCATCACGGTCCAGGGCGAGGAGATCGACCTGCAGGAGTTCGTCTTCGAGATCAAGCGACGGGACACGGTACCGCCGGGGGAGCGAGAGCGCGTCGAACAGGCGAAGAAGAACCTCCGCCGCGAGCGCCTCCAGCGCAAGCAGACCCTCGAAGCCGGCGAGGTGAGCTACGAGGAGGGCGAGGAACTCGTCCGGGCGATAATCGGCATCGAGCGCGCACTGAACGCCCTGGAGAGCCTCTCACCGACCGACATCGAGCGCGAGGAGGAGGTCCAGGAGATGACCGACCGCAAGCGCTGGATGAACTTCCTGCAGAAGGCGCTCGGCAAGAAGGACGCCTCCACCGGGGGACCGGGGCTATGAACGACGAGGTCGCCGACCGGTTCGAGGAGATGGCGGACCTGCTCGCGGCGAAAGGGGTCGACTACAAACCCCGCGCCTACCGCCGCGCCGCCGAGAACATCCGGGAGTTCCCGCGCCCGATCGACGAACGTGCGATACAGGGGCCGGACGCGGTCGAGGTGATCGACGGCGTCGGCGAGGCGCTCGCCGAGAAGGTCGTCGAGTACGTCGAGACCGGCGAGATAGCGGAACTGGAGGCGCTTCGCGACGAACTCCCGGTCGAGATGGACGCGCTGACGCGGGTCGAGGGGGTCGGCCCGAAGACGGTTGGGGACCTGTACGAGGCGCTCGGGATCCGGACCCTCGACGACCTCGAACGGGCCGCTCGCGAGGGGGAAATCCGCGAGGTCAAGGGGTTCGGGGAGAAGACGGAGGCGAACATCCTCGACAACGTCGACTTCGCCCGGCAGGCGACCGAGCGCCAGCGGATCGGGGAGGCCAGACCGCTCGCCGACGAGGTGCTCGACCTGCTCGACGGGGTCGGACCGGTCCAGAGGGCCGAGGTCGCAGGCTCGCTCCGCCGCTGGCGCGAGACGATCGGGGACGTGGACGTGCTGGCCGCGAGCGACGACGCCGGGGCGGTCGTCGACGCCTTCACCGACTGGGAGCGCGCCGACGAGACCATCGAAGCCGGAACGATCAAGGCCAGCGTCCGCGCCGACGGCGTCAGGGTCGACCTCCGCGTTGTCACCCCCGCCGAGTTCGGCAGCGCGCTCCAGTACTTCACGGGGAGCAAGGACCACAACGTCCGCCTGCGGAACTACGCGATCGACCGCGACATGAAGCTGAACGAGTACGGCGCGTTCGACGTGAGCGAGCTAGACGGGAAGGGGGACGACCAGCGCGCCGGCGAGCGCGTCGCCGGCGAAACCGAGACGGGGATGTACGGGGCGCTCGACCTCCCGTGGATCCCGCCGGAACTCCGCGAGGACACCGGGGAGATCGCGGCCGCGGAAGCGGGCGACCTCCCCGATCTCGTCGCGGTCGACGACGTCCGCGGCGACCTCCACACCCACACGATCTGGTCCGACGGGACCACCTCGATCGAGCCGATGGTCGAGGCCGCGGCCGAGCGCGGCTACGACTACCACTGCGTCACCGACCACGCGACCGGCCCGGGGATGGTCGGCGGCGTCGGGCTCACCGACGAGGAACTCCGGGACCAGATCGACGCGGTCCGCGAGGTGGCCGCGGAGGCTCCGATCGACGTGTTCGCCGGCGTCGAGGCGAACGTCGACGCTGAGGGCAGGATCAGCGTCGCGGACGACGTGCTGGCCGACCTCGACATCGTCGTCGCCTCGCCACACAGCGCGCTCGACCAGCCCGAGGACGCGGCGACCGAGCGGCTGGTCGCCGCCGTCGAGCATCCCGAGGTCGACGTGCTGGGCCACCCGAGCGGCCGGAAGATCAACCGCCGGAGCGGCCTCGACTTCGACGCGACGGTCGTCGCCGAGGCGGCGGCCGCCGCGGGCACCGCGCTCGAAGTGAACGCGAACCCGGCTCGTCTCGACCTGCGGGACGACGCCGTCAGGACCGCCGTCGAGGCCGGCGCTCCGGTCGCGGTGAACACGGACGCTCACAGCCCTGCCGAGTTCGACCTGATCCGCTACGGCGTCCACACCGCCCGGCGCGGCTGGGCGGAGGCCGCCGACGTGGTCAACACCCGCGACGCCGACGGCCTCCGTGACTTTCTGGGCTAATGCGGCTCCTCCTCGACGCGATGTGTGGCGGCGTCCGGTCCCACCTCCGGATGTGTGGCTACGACGCCGCGTACGCGCTCGACCGCGGGGTCGAGGACGATGACGCCCTCCTGCGGATCGCCAGCGACGAGGACCGGACGCTGGTCACTCGCGATAGGAGCCTCGCCGGTCGCGCCGACGACGCGATCTCGCTCGGTTCGACCGACACCGACGAACAGCTACGGGCACTCGCCGCCGGACTGGACCTCTCGCTCGACGACGACCCATCGCGCTGTGGCGCGTGCAACGGGGCGCTCGAACCGACCGAGGTCGGGACCCCCGACTACGCGCCGGACCCGTCCGAGGAGTCGGTCTGGCGGTGCCGGGACTGCGGGCAGTGCTTCTGGACGGGCAGTCACTGGGACCGCGTCGCGGAGACGCTGGCGGCGGTCGAGGAATCGAGCGGCTAGTTGTTCGGCTCCCACTGGTCGCAGGCTTCCATGTCGTCCATGCGCTCGCCGTGGTAGCCACAGTAGGGCTGCATCCCGCGACCCGTCCGGACGTACTCGAAGTGCTCGCAGTTGCCGCAGTACGTGTCCGTCAGTTCCGTCGGCGACGGCCCGTCGTCCATCACTTCGCCGTCGTCCTGTCGACCGTCCAGCGGCGACGTGATGTCGCTGGCCGCCGAGCCGCCGTCGCTCGCCGGGCCGGGCGTTCCGCCCGATCCTCCGGTCGCCGGCTCGGCGACGGACCCGGACGCTCCGCCGGACGCCGTGGTCTCCCCGCGGCTGGACCCGGCGGATCTGCCCGTCTGGGTCGACCCCTTGTCGGGACGGTTCGTCTGCGTCTCCACCTCGCCGTCCGGCGTCTCGCCGAAGGTGCCGATGCTGCCGAACCCCTCGCCCAGTTCGGAGCGGTCGACCTCGATAACCTTCGTCTCGCCCTGTTTCGTCACCTCCATCCGGACGGTGCCGCCGGGGTCGTTGCGCCGCTTGAACGTAGCGATCCCGGCGAACAGGCAGCCGATGAGCGTGATCACGCCGAGGAAGTACACCGCGGTCACGACGAACGTCAGGTCGCGCCCGTACCCGGCCCAGTGGTCGGGGTACGCGTACCAGAACAGCGCGACGCCGAGCGCCGTGACGCTCGCGCCGATGGCCGCCGCCGCCCGGATCCGCGTCTCGGCGGGGAGCACGGTGAACACCCCGAGGACGACCGTCGGGAACCCGACGCCGCCGAGCACCCCGGCGACGAGCCGGCTCCCGAACCGGTCGACGCCCGCGGCGGCGAGCACGCCCGTCGTGGCGACCACCATGCCGACGACGGCCAGCGCCGCACCGACGAGGAACAGCCCCGTCCCGAGATACAGGCGGCGAACGCTCTGTACCTCCCCGACGTGCCCCTCGTACACCTCTTCGAGACTCGTCATGTCACCCCTTTGCGGGGCCTCACACAAAACACTACGTCAGACATCGGGCGGTCGGCGGCGAGGACCGCGGCCGCCGGCGGCAGGTCGCTCGCAAGCGAAAGGACTAATCGCGGCGCTTCCGAACGCCCGGGTATGGCTGACGACGACGAGGAAACCGAGGAAGCGCCCGCCGTCGAACTCGGCGAGGGCGAGTCCGTCGAGGGCGCGCCGATTGCCCGCGTCGCCTCGCGGCTGACCTGGCCGAAGGAGCGCAGCGAGATCGAACGCCAGGAGGGCGACGCGGTCATCCGGACGCCGGACGGCCCGACGACGCTCGCCGACGTGCTCCCCGAGACGGACACGACGTACTTCGACCGCCGGCAGGAGTTCGTCGACGAGGTCGAGGCCGTCGTCGGGACCGGCCCCGTCGCAACCGCAGACGAGTGACGTGAACGTCGACGCCGTCCGCCGCTACGCGGTCGACCTCTCCTGGGTGCAGAAGTCGCTGCTTTTCGGGGCGCTCGTCACCGCGGTCTGGATGTACGGCGTCGAACCGGGCCTCGACAACCGCGTGGTGTTCGACACGCTCGTGTTCATCGTCGGGCCGCTCGCGCTCGGCCTCTCCCACGGTCGGCGGATCGGCTGGCGCGTCGACCGGACCGCCCTCCGCAACACCGTTTTGCTCGCCGCCTTCGTCCTCCCCTTCTACCTCGTCGGGTCGTCGCTCCCGACGATCCGGGCGTTCTATCCGATCTGGGAGACCAGTACAGCGCCCGGGGAGTTCGTCCCGCACGCGATAAAGCTGTTCACGCTTGCTGTAGCTGCGGAGACCTACTATCGCGGCCTACTCTGTGTCGGCGTCAGCGAGATCGGGTTCAAGAGCGTGTTCATCAGCCCGGTGGTCTACGCCCTGCATCACTTCCACAAGCCGCCGATCGAGTTCGTCCTCTCGGGCCCGACGGACGTGCTGTTCGGCGCGGTCGACTACAAGAGCAACTCCATCCTCCCCTCCGTGGTCGCCCACGGCGCGGGCCTCGTCCTGCTGGACTGGCTCGTCCTCCACCCGCCGCTGTTGCCGCCGGAGACGGTCGTCCGGTGGCTCCGCTGGATCCCGCTTCCGCTGTGACCCGCGTCCGTTGTTCGCCGGTGAGATTTAGAGGTCGGCGTTACAACGTTCGGCCATGAGCCTGCCCATCGACCCGGCCGAGATCGACCCCGAGGAGTACGGCGAGGAGCAGACGACGCTGGAGATGGACCACGAGGCGGCCGTCGAACACGTCCGCGAGACGTTCACCGACGCCGGTTTCGGCATTCCGGTGGAGTTCTCGCCCTCGGAACTGCTCAACGAGAAGGTCGACGCCGACCGCGACCCCTACTACGTCCTCGGCGCGTGCAACCCCGAGATGGCCGACCGCGCGCTGGACGAGACGCCACGGATCGGCGGCCTGTTCCCCTGCAACGTGATCGTCTGGGAGGAAGAGCCGGGCGTCCAGCAGGTGTACCACGTCAGCATCATGCGGATCGCCCGCCTGCTTGGGATGGCTCCCGACAACGAGGCGTGGGCCGACATCGTCGCCGACACCGGCGAACTCGTCGACGAGGCGTTCGGAAACCTCTAACTCGCGGTTATTTCTCTTCGCCATCGGGGCGGGATAGGTCCTCGTTCGCCGGGCCGTCCAGCACCTCTCCCTCGTAGGTGAACCGGGACCCGTGACACGGGCAGTCCCAGGACTTTTCGCCGTCGTTCCACTCCAGCAGGCAGCCCATGTGCGGACAGACGGCCGACACGCGGTGGTCCTCGCCGTCGGCGTCGCGGTACGTCCCGACCACCCGGCCGCCGTCGCGCGACACCGTCGCGTCCCCGGGCGACAGCGTGACGACCCCCGTCAGCGGTTTTGTCGCCCAGTCCCCGACGAACTCACGGGCCACCTTTGCGTTCTCGGAGATGACCTCCCGCGCCGACGCCGCGGGGTCGAACCGCATCGGGTCGAACACCTCGGCCCAGGGGCTCTCGCCCTCGACGATCAGGTCCGAGAGGAGCATCCCGGCGACCGTCCCGCCGGTCATCCCCCAGCCGCCGAAGCCGGTGGCGATGTAGAGGTGCTCCGTTCCGGGGCCGAGACGCCCGACGAACGGCACGCGGTCCGCGGTGCGGTAGTCCTGGGTCGACCAGCGGTACGCGATCCCGTCGATGTCGAACCGCTTGCGGGCCTCGCTGGCGAGTTCGCGGTAGCGGTCCGCAGTGCTGCCGCCCTGACCGGTCTTGTGGTTCTGCCCGCCGACGAACACGAACTCCCCGTCGTCGCCGGCATGGGTCCGGACCGAGAAGTACGGTTCCTCGTCGCGGTAGTACATCCCCTCCGGCGGGGTCCCGTTCAGGCGGGCCGCCAGCACGTACGACCGCTTCGGGTACTGGCGGGCGAAGTACCCTGCCCTGTCGAACGCGGGGAAGTGCGTGGCGACCACCACGTCGTCCGCGCGGACCGTACCGCGCTCCGTCTCGACGCGGCACGGATCGCCGTCCGACACGTCCGTGACGCGGGTGTGTTCAAACACGTCGCTCCCGTCGCCCGGCAGGTCCTCCACGAGTTCGAGCAGGTACTTCCGCGGGTGAAACTGCGCCTGGTCATCGAAGCGGACCGCGCACTCGACGTCGTACGGCAGCGGCGTCGCCTCGACGAACTCGGCCGGGAGGCCGGCGCGTCTCGCCGCCACCGCCTCCCTGCGAACGTCCCGGCGCTTCCCGTCGTCGGCAACGTACGTGTACGCCGGCCGCCGCTGGAAGTCACAGTCGATGGTCCTGTTCTCGACGCGAGTCGCGATCTCCTCGATCGCCGCCTCGTTCGCCTCGGCGTACAGTCGGGCCGTTTTGGTGTCGAATGCGGTGCGCAGGTGGTCGTAGATCAGCCCGTGCTGGGAGGTGACCTTCGCCGTCGTGTGGCCGGTGACGGCCTCGACGACGCGGTCGGCTTCGAGCAGCGCGACCGACTGCCCGGCCTCCTGTAGCTGCGTCGCCGTCGTGATGCCGGCGATGCCGCCACCGACGACGGCGACATCCGCCCGCAGGTCGCCATCGAGCGGGTCGAACTCGGTCGCCGGCGTCGTGTCGAGCCAGCGGGATCGCGGCGCTCCCGGGAGTGATTCGACCGTCGCGGCGTCCTCGTTCGTGTCCATGGAAGTCCCGGAGACGACTGGCGCGCCTCCCACGGTGGTCGACGCCGACGCGGAAAAGCGTCGACCTCAGAAGTCCGACAGCGTCGCCTGCAACCCCGCCACCATCTCCGATTTGCGGCGGAGCGCGCCGAGCGAGACGGGTAGTTGCTCGGCGACGGCGGACACTGCCGCGTGGAACGTCTCGGCCTCGCCGCGCTCGCCGTCGAACGCGTTGCGGATGCTCTCGCGGATCTGCCAGACGCCCACCGGTGCCCAGTAGTCGTCGGACACCTCGCGGAGCACGAGACATTTCGCCTGGCGGCCGATCGACTCCAGGTGTTCGAGGACGCCGAGCCGCGAGGCGTAGTACGCGCCGGCGGTCTCGTCCACGTAGCCGGTCCGACCCTCGAACCCCTCCGCGGCGCTGGCCATCCACACGTCGCCCTCGGGGTCGGGGTTCCAGATGCTGCCCGGCGCTTTCATCTCGACGAGTTCGAACTCCCACTGCCCCGGCGCGAGGACGACCCAGTAGCGGTTCCCCATGTACTCGTTCTCCCAGACCTGTGGCGTGTCGATGCTCGGCGCGTTGCGGATCCGTCCCCGGAGGTACTGGCCGACGGTGTCGTCGACGGCGGTGATGGACCAGCGCGTCGGGACGAGCCGCCGGTTCTCCCCGCGGCCGAGCGCGCCGGCCGAGAGGATCGTGTTGATCTCGTACACGTCGAACCCGCGGCGGTAGAGGTAGGTCATCGCGCCCTGTGCCTGCCAGTCGTCGTCCTCCAGCGTCTTTTCGACGGCGCGGGGGACGTGGGGGTTCTCGGTGAGATCGACCGACTCGGCGCTGGCGTTCGGCCCGGTCGGCGTGGCCACGCCCTCGCCTACGTCGAAGTCGATCTCCGGGCGGTCGTCCAGCCCGATCTCCACGTCGACCGGGCGGTCCGCGATGGCGACCTCGCGCTGGGTGCCGACGAAGCCGTCCCACACGTCGTTTACGTCGACGCTGGAGCGGCGGCGGGAGTTGAGCAGGTTGGTGCGCCGCTGGAACACGTCGTCGATGCCGTAGCGCTGGCTGTACCAGTCCGCGTCGGTGACGAACTCCTCGGCCTCGGTCTCGTGGCCGACCGGGGAGAGCAGGCCGGTCGAGACGCTCGGGTAGTTCGATCGACCGACGAAGATGGAGGGCGCGGTGCTCCCGAACAGCGCGTCGCCCTGCACCGTCTCCTCGAACCGGGACTCGAACCCCTCCAGATAGTCCGTGATCTCGTAGGACTTCTCCTCGGCGAGCCGACGCCTCCGGGCGTCCTCGTCGGGTTCGAGGTCCTCGATGAACTCGTCGAGCCGCATTCGTCGGCGGTAGGGGAGCCGCGGCTATGAACCTTGCGAGCAGGCGGCGCTGTCGGAGCACGGGGCGGACACGCCGCACAATCGCGAACCGCCCCGCGGTAGCGGTCAGGTCACAGCGGCCCTGGCCGCGCTATCACACCTAAAGGCTCGGACCGGCCAAGCGGGAACGCGAGCTGGAATTCGCGTCGGCAGTCGCTCGGGAACTGAAGAAACCGTGAGGGAAGGGGCGTTAGCTGTGGATGCCCATCGCTTCGATCTGCTCCTGATACCGGTTGCGGATGGTGACTTCGGTCACCTGCGCCACGTCGGCGACCTCGCGCTGGGTCTTCTTCTCGTTACACAGCAGCGACGCGGCGTAGATCGCGGCGGCGGCGTAGCCGGTCGGGGACTTGCCCGACAGCAGTCCCTCCTCGGCGGTCGTCTCGATGATCTCGTTTGCCTTGGTCTGGACTTCCTCGCTGAGTTCGAGTTCGGAACAGAACCGGGGAACGTACTTCTTGGGGTCGACGGGTTTCATCTCCAGGCCGAGTTCCTGGGAGATGTAACGATACGTGCGGCCGATCTCCTTTCGCTCGACGCGGGATACCTCGGAGATCTCCTCCAGGCTTCGGGGGATGCCCTCCTTTCGGCAGGCGGCGTAGAGGGCGCTGGTGGCGACGCCCTCGATGGAGCGTCCACGGATCAGGTCCTCCTTGAGCGCGCGCCGGTAGATGACGCTTGCGACCTCCCGGACCGAGCGCGGCACACCGAGGGCGCTCGCCATCCGGTCGATCTCGCTCAGGGCGAACTGCAGGTTCCGCTCGCCGGCGTCCTTCGTTCGAATGCGCTCCTGCCACTTTCGCAGCCGGTGCATCTGGCTGCGTTTCTTCGAGGAGATAGAGCGTCCGTAGGCGTCCTTGTCCTTCCAGTCGATGGTCGTCGTCAGTCCCTTGTCGTGCATCGTCTGGGTCGTCGGCGCGCCGACGCGGGACTTCTCCTGTCGCTCCTGGTGGTTGAACGCCCGCCACTCCGGACCCGGATCGATCTTCTCCTCCTCGACGACGAGGCCGCAGTCCTCGCAGACGAGTTCTCCCCTGTCGGAGCTCTTGACGAGGTTCTCGGACTCGCATTCGGGGCATTCCCGTACCCCCTCTTGCTCCTCGGACTCCTCCGTCTCAAGCTCGCGCTCCCGCTGGCGGGTGGACCGTGTCATCGCACTTTTATAGTAGTAAGACCAATCAACTTAAACCCTCGGTAAGAATCTTATGGTCGTCGCGAGGTCAGAAACGTGAGCGCGGCGGCGATCGCACGACGACAGGGTGTTCCCGGGGCGATCCGCCGGCCGGACCGCAACGGTTAAATTCGAGATCGCTTCACCTACGCTCAATGCCGGTCATCGAGTGTGACGTGGCGGCCGCGCGGGAAAAACTGCTCGACGCGGGTGCCGACGTCGAGGCGGGAAACACCGATCACGAGCGCTGGCGGGCCTCTCGCGGCGATGCGACGGCGGTCGCGTACGACGAGAAGGTCGTCGTGCAGGGGTCTGAGCCGAGCGACATCGAGGCGGTGCTGCGCGAGGGCGGCGGTCGCGCGCACCTGTACTCGGACGGTGCGAGCCGCGGGAACCCCGGACCGGCCGCGGTGGGGTGGGTCATCGTCACGAGCGACGGTATCGTCGCGGAGGGGAGCGAGCGGATCGGCGAGACGACGAACAACCGCGCGGAGTACGAGGGACTGATCCGCGCGCTGGAGGCGGCCCGGGACTACGGGTACGACGTAGTCGACGTGCGTATCGACGCCGAACTCGTCGTCAAGCAGGTCCGCGGCGAGTGGGACACGAACGACCCCGACCTCCGCGAGCGCCGGGTGACCGTCCGGGAACTGCTTGCCGGCTTCGACGACTGGTCGCTCCAGCACGTTCCGCGGGAGGTAAACGAGCGGGCCGACGAACTGGCCAACGAGGCGCTCGACGATGCCTGACCTCCCCGACGACGTGGCCGAGGCGGCCGAACGGCTGACGCGACTCGCACGCGAGGCGGTCGACGAGAGCGAAGCGGACGCGTACCGCCGCGACCGCGACCGACGACTCGCCGACCACGGGTTCCGCGCCCGGGTCCGCGAGGAGGACGCCCGCGACGTACTCGTGCTTCACCCCGACGAGTGGGTCGAGGACGGCACCATCCGCCCCGACAGGGTCGAGGACACCGACCGCGCCGAGGAGATACCGCTGGACGGCCCCGGTGACCCGGACGACTGGGAATCGGTCGAGGAACACAACGCCGACCTCGTCGCGCGCGTCCGCGAGGACCACGGCGACGTCCACGCCGAGAACGTCCGCGCGTTCGCGGACTTCATGAGCAACCACTACGCGCGGCCGCTCGACTCGGCGACGGGCGACGAGATACGGGAGTTCCTCCACGAGTACTACCCGCGAAACGCCTGGCCGAGTGACGAACAGCGGGCCGTCGTGGAGCGGTCGCTCCGCTACGCGTTCGACGCCGCGGAAAAACGGGTGCCCGGTTTCTAAAGCTGGTCGTCGACGAGGTCGCGGACCGTCTCCGCGCGCTCGTCGTCGGTGACGACCTTCGACAGCGTCCAGCCGAGCTGGTCGAGGACGGCCTCGTGGCCGTCGTCGGTCAGCTCGTACTGGTTGGTTCGCTTGTCGAGTTCGCTCTTCTCGACGAGCCCCATCTCGACGAGTTCGTCGAGGTTGGGGTACAGCCGCCCGTGGTTCACTTCGTCGCCGTAGTACGCCTCCAGCTCGCGTTTGATCGCGAGACCGTACCGTGACTCCTCTGCGAGTATCACGAGGATGTTCTGCTGGAACGCGGTCAGGTCGCGAACGATGCCCGGATCGCCGGAAACTGTTTGTGCCTCTGACATGGTTTGGTTAATGTCACACAGCTATTTAACACTTCTTGACTGGTAACGCGTTTAGATCCGCCGGAGCGGTTGCTGCGGCGGGGTCAGACGCGTTCTTCGTCGCTGGAAGTTCGGGGACGCGTGCCCGGATCGGTCCCACGAACGGTCCGTTCGGAGGGTTGTAGCGAGGTCGAAAGTACTTTTTGGTCGCCCAACGGATTCGCGGTCGCATGACGAACCTCTGGGAAGATCTGGAGACCGGACCGAACCCGCCGGAAGAGATCTACGCCGTCGTGGAGTGTCTCAAGGGCGAGCGCAACAAGTACGAGTACGACAAGGACGTGCCGGGCGTCGTCCTCGACCGCGTTCTCCACAGCAACGTCCACTACCCCTCCGACTACGGGTTCATCCCGCAGTCGTACTACGACGACGAGGACCCCTTCGACGTGCTCGTGCTCGTCGAGGACCAGACGTTCCCCGGCTGTGTCATCGAGGCCCGCCCCGTCGCCCTGATGAAGATGGACGACGACGGCGAGCAGGACGACAAGGTCATCGCCGTCCCCACCGAGGACCCCCGCTACGACCACATCGAGGACATAGAGGACATCCCCCAGCAGCAACTCGACGAGATAGACGAGTTCTTCGCGACGTACAAGAACCTGGAGGAAGGCAAGGAAGTCGAAACGCAGGGCTGGGAGGACAAGGCCGCCGCGAAGGAGGCCATCGAGCACGCGATGGACCTCTACGAAGAGAACTTCTAGACGCGCCGCAGTCCCGCCGTTTACTCCGTCGTATCCAGGCCGAGCAGTTCGTTCACCAGACAGCGACAGGCGAGGCCCGACGCCAGCAGCCCGACGCCGACCAGCGCCGTGGCCGCGCCGACCAGTGGCCGCTGTAACGCGAGCGCGACGACCGCGCCGACGAAGACGAACACCGATCCGAAGCCGATGCGAGCGACCCGATCCGTGCCGCCGACGTTCCGGTCGAGCATGGGACGCGGTTCGGACTCGGCCGACAAAATACGTTCGAGTTATTCGCCGGCGACTGCCGATGTATTATAATCATGGGTAATCTTTTGAGGGTGGGCGCGCAACGAACTGATGCAATGGCCACCACGAGCGACCCCGACCCGACGGTCGGACCGGGCGACGAGTGCCGGACGGACGAGACGGTCGGCATGAACCACACGACCGTCGTCCCCCGGAACTTCGACCGCGAGACGACGGACTGCCCCCGCTGTGGCCGCCCGCTCGCGGACCACCGGTAGCGCCTACGGTTCGGCGCGTGGCGTCGGTCCCTCGTCGCCTCCTTCGGGCGTCGCAACCGCGTGTATCTCGACTTTTGCGCCGCCAGCCTCGCTCTCAGTCATGTCGACCCCCCAGCCGTGGGCGTCGGCGATCCGCTCGACGATCGCGAGTCCGAACCCCGTCCCGTCCGTCGCGGTCGTGTGACCGCTCTCGAACACGCGGTCGCGTTCGTCCTCCGGGATCCCGGGCCCGTCGTCAGCCACGTAGAACCCCGCCTCCCCGGCCAGCGTCCCGACGGTCACCGTCACTGGACCGTCTGTTCCCCCGTGTTCCACGGCGTTCCGGAACAGGTTCTCCAGCAGCCGGGTGAGCCGGTCCCGGTCGGCGCTGACCGTCGCGTCGTCGACGACCCGGAGCGTGCCGTCCCCGCTGTCGACGTGCCCCCACGCGCGTTCGGCGACTCCCCGAAGGCCGACCGCCGTCAGTTCGGTGACCTCGTCGCCTTCGCGGGCGAGTGCCAGCACGTCCTCGACGATGGCTTCCATCCTGTCCAGCGCCTCGTCGACGCTGTCGAGATGCGACAGGTCGCCGGTTTCGCGGGCCAGGTCGACGTGGCCGTCGGCGACGTTCAGGGGGTTCCGGAGGTCGTGGCTCACGATGTCGGCGAACTCGTCGAGCTGGTCGTTTCGCCGCCGCAGTTCCGCCTCGCGTCGCTCGCGCTCGGTCACGTCCCGAACGAGAACCAGCCACCCGACGCGCCGGCCACGGCCGTCCTCGATGGCGCTCGCCTCGACGACGTAGTGCCGGCCGCCGAACTCGAACTCGTCGGTCCGGTCCTCGCCGCGTTCGACGGCGGTCCGGTACAGGTCGAGGAACTCCGGCATCCCGGTCAGCAACTCGCCCGCCTCCCGCCCGACGATGTCGGGGCCGGTGCCGGTCCGTTCGGCGAGCGTCCGGCCGGCCGGGTTCACGTCCACGACACGGTCGTCCAGGTCGACGACGTACACCGCGTCATCGATGGTGTCCAGAACGTGCTCCCGACCGATCGGCGTGAGGTCGATCAGTTCGTACCGCGTTATCGCGACGGTAAACAGGACGTTCGTGACCAGAAACCCGATCGGCGTGCTGTCGAAGCGAACGAGGTCGAGCAGGCTCGGCAGGTTGGCGAAGACGGGGGCCAGCACCGCGCCGGTCAACACCAGGATCTGGCTCCGGTAGAGGTCCTGTGACCGGAACACCATCTCGAACACGAACGCGGCGACGAACAGCGTGATGCCGTAGGAGTAGAACGCGTGGACCCAGAAGGCGGCTCCCCACTCCACGGCGACGCCGGTGGGCATCGACGGTGCGGGCGTGATCGACGCGAAGAACACGTCCCCGGGGTTCACGAACGCGAGCAGGGACACCAGCAGGGGATGGATCGAGAGCAGCGCGACGGTCCTGCGGGTGACGAGATGCTCCCGCCCGGTGTATTCGAGCGCGAACAGGGCTATCGTGGCGACGGTGAGCCCGACGCCGACGTAGAGCAGTCTGTTGAGAAACACGGACACGGCGTAGCTGTCCGACAGCGTCGCGAGGAGGAGCACCCCGGACCACAGTGCGCTGCCCACGATGCTCCCCAGAAGCGGCAACGCGCCGCGATTGTCACGGTGTCGCCACACGACGTAGCCCATAGCGACGGTCGTTATCGTCGCGACGGCGTACGCCGTCCCGACCGACGCCACCCCGACCACCATGGCCGATCATTTGTTCCCATCCCGATAAAAAACCCCGGTGGTACCGTGGGATGGCCGGAGGCGGCCCCGCACCCTCCCGCCGCCGTGTGACGGATGGCGTCCGCCGGCGGGCCTCGCCCCTGAAAAGAAGGTTCTTATGCCCGTGCATTGGTACAACTGGTATGGGCCTCTTCGACAGGATCCGGGGCGACGACGACCCCCGTGTCGCCTTCTTCGGTATCGACGGCGTGCCGTACAGCATGCTCTCCGACCACTTCGACGAGTTCGAGAACCTCGCCGCACTCGCCGACGAGGGGAGCGCCGGCCCCATCGACAGCATCGTGCCGCCGGAGTCCAGCGCCTGTTGGCCGAGCCTCACGACCGGACAGAACCCGGGAGAAACCGGCGTGTACGGCTTTCAGGACCGAGAGGTCGGCTCCTACGACACGTACGTCCCGATGGGTCGGGACGTGCAGGCCGACCGCGTCTGGGACCGCGTGCAGTCGGCGGGCCGCGACGCGACCGTGATGAACGTCCCGGTCACGTTCCCGCCCCAGCGTAACGTCCAGCGGATGGTCTCGGGCTTTCTCTCGCCCGGCATCGACAAGGCCGCTTACCCGGAGGACCTCGCGGAGTACCTCCAGGGTATCGACTACAAGATCGACGCCAACGCCAAGCTCGGGCACAAGGACGACAAATCCGACTTCATCGAGAACGCCCACGCGACGCTCGACGCGCGGTTCGAGGCGTTCAAACACTACATCCAGGAGGACGACTGGGACCTCTTTTTCGGCGTCTTCATGACGACCGACCGGGTGAACCACTTCCTGTACAAGCATTACGAGCGCGACGGCGAGTACAAGGAGGAGTTCCTCGAGTTCTACCGCAAGCTCGACGACTACCTCGGCCAGCTCCGCGAGATGCTCGCCGACGACGTGACGATGCTGGTCGCCAGCGACCACGGCTTCACGAGTCTCGACTACGAGGTCCACTTCAACGAGTGGCTCGAACAGGAGGGGTGGCTGGAGTACGCCGCCGACGACCACGAGGAACTCGGCGACATCGCCGACGACACGAAGGCGTACTCGCTCATCCCCGGTCGCTTCTACATCAACCTCGAAGGCCGCGAGCCGCGCGGGAGCGTCCCCGAGGCGGAGTACGAGGAAGTCCGGGCGGAGCTGAAGGAGAAGCTCGAATCGCTCGAGGGCCCGGACGGCAACCCCGTCGCCGACCGCGTCGTCGAGAAGGAGGAGGCGTTCCGCGGCGACCACGACGACATCGCGCCCGACCTCACCGTGATCCCCAACTACGGCTTCGACCTGAAGGCCGGCTTCAAGGGCCACGACGCGGTGTTCGACACCGGGCCGCGCAACGGGATGCACAGCTTCGACAACGCGACGCTGTTCGTCGACGACCCCGACGCCACCATCAGCGAGGTCGACCTGTTCGACCTCACGCCGACGATCCTGGACCTGATGGACGTCGACTACGACCGCGGCGAGTTCGACGGCGCGAGCATCGTTTGACGCCGCCTAGCGCGGCTCGGCCGCCTGCGCCCGGGCGAACTCCGCGTTGAGGTGGTCGATCGCCGCCCACCGGTCCCCGTCGGGCACGAACACGAACGGGATCGCGTTCTCGAAGGCCCTGTCCCCGTACAGTCCCGTCTCCGCGACCGACCGGGTCGAGTCACGGTGGGCGATCGGGATGTCCATCAGTTCGCCAGGCTCGTACTCGGGCACGTACGACCGCTCGATCCACACCTCGTGTTCCGGCCTGTCGAGCGTCGCGGCGAGGTCGGCTTCGAGCGCGTCGGCGTTGCGGAGCAGCCACTCGGAGAACGCCGCCATGTCGTCGGTGACGTCGACCGACTCGTCGTAGCCGACGCCGTGTTTCCAGCACGACTCCGGGAACCGCCGGGCGCGAAAGCGGTCGTGGAGGTCGGCGAGGACGGAGTCGGGATGCTCGCGGGCGGCCGCCCGGATCCGCTCCATCGCGTAGTAGTCGTCGACGTACCCCTCCAGCACCTTGTCGGCCGTGATGGGGCGCTCGTCCGCAAGCTCGACGAACTCGTCCAGCAGTTCCCGGAGCAGGACGTTCGCGTACACCGCCTTGTGGTGCTGGGTGACCCACATGTACAGCGCCACCCGGCCTTCGAGGTAGTTGCCGACGGTCGACAGCGCCTTGTCCCGAAGCGCCAGCCCGGCGTCCGGCACGGCGGTGTAGGCGTCTATCATGCGCTCGGTGTCGATGCTCAACACCTCCGCGCCGGTCATCCGGCTGTCGCGGATGATGTAGTCCAGTCGGTCCACGTCGATCGGCGAGTGGAGCACCTCGGCCGCGACGCCGAAGTGGCGGTCGCCCTCGCGCTCGTAGCTCAGACTGTAGCCGAGAATGTAGCTACAGACCTCGTACGGATCGACGCCGAGAGCACGGAGGGCGTCGGCGTACTTCGTCAGGACGACGACGCAACTGAGCAGTTCATGCGGGCTGGCGCGGCGAAACGGACCGTCGGGCTCCCCGACTTCGATGCCGGCGTCCTCGAACGCGCCGACCAGGCCGGCGTCGGCGAGCCGCTCGCGGAGTCCGGCGGCGTCGAGGTGGTGCTCGCCGAGATGCGACAGCGGCGGATGGCCGATGTCGTGCAGCAGCGCCGCGCACGTGAGCGTGTCCTCGACGGCGTCGAGGTGATCCTCGGACGCGCCGCGAGCGAACCGGCGCTGCGACCGGAGGCTCCGGAAGACGCGCTTTGCCAGCGCGAACACGCCCAGCGCGTGCTCGAACCGGGTGTGGTTCGCGCCCGGATACACCAGATACGTCGCCGACAGCTGGCGGACGTGGCGCTGCCGCTGGAACGACGGCGTGTCGACGATGCGTTCGACTATCGGTTCGGCGACCTCGACGTACCCGTGTACCGGGTCCTTGAACTGTTTGCTCGACATCGGACACCTCCGGCCGGCACGTCGGACGGGAGAGCGATCGCACGGTCCGCGACCGACCGGCTATTTCCCGTGTCTCAGCCGGCCCGGAGGCTTGAACCTTCCGCTCAGAACAGGTCGTCTATCTCGTCGTTCTTGAACTGCTCGGCGGGGTCGCCGTCGTCGGGCTGTTGCTTCTGTGCCTCGCGGGCGCGCTCCATGAACTCCTCGATGCGCTGGCCGCGCTCGACGCCGCCCAGCAGGACCAGCGCGGCGAGATGGTCGCTCTCGAGCGGGAAGTCGCCGCCGCGGACCTGCATACTGCCGGTCTCCTCCTCGACCCAGGCGCGGGCGCGTTCGACGCCCTTGCGTGGGATGCGGTCCGAGTCGCCGGCGATAACGAGCAGCGCGGACTCGGCCGTCACCGCGTCCGGGAGGCTCGTCCCCGTCAGCAGCGCCTTGCGCGTGACGCTCGTGACGGTGTTGACGTTCTCCGCGCTGTCCTCGTCCGCCTTCGCGTTCGCGTAGCCGAGCGCGGCGATGCCGCCCTCGCGGAGCGTGTTGATGACCTCGCTGGAGTCGACGACGCTCTCGGCGACCCCGTCGACGGCCTCGCCGGAGGCGAGCAGGAGGCCGACGCGCTGTGCGATCGCCTCGTTGATCGCGTCGAACGCCTGCTCGACGCTGTCGCCCGCGCTGTGCCAGGCGTCGTTGTCGACAAGCAGGGTCGCGTCGGCCTCGCGGACGAGCGTCTTCAGCGATCGCCCGGCGTTGGCCTGGTACATCGCCCCCTCGCCGCGCCCGGGGAGGACGCCGAGCGCGTAGATGGGGACGCTGTACACGCGACTCAGTTCCTTTGCGAGCACGGGCGCGCCGCCGCTGCCGGTGCCGCCGCCGAGGCCGGCAACGACGAAGATGGCGTCTGCCTCGGCGGTGATGCGGCCGTCGATGCTGTCCATCACCTCGGTCGCGTCGGCCTGCATCACCTCCGCGCCCAGTTCGTTGTCGCCGCCGACGCCGTGGCCTTTCACGCGGTCCTGTCCGACGAGCACGGTGTCAAGATCCAGCGACTGGAGGTCCGTCTTCGCGGAGTTGACCGCGACCGCGCCGCGAACCGCATCGAAGCCCATGCGTTCGTCGAACTCGACCAGCGCCTGGGTGACCTTCCCCCCGGCCTGGCCGATACCTATCAGGACGACTTTCATGCGCCTGCGTTTGTAGGGTCGATAGTTGAACGTTCCGCCGTGGACCCGGCTGGCGAACCGTCCGGATGCCGGGGTTTATCCGGGATCGGGCGGCCAGGCGGGCCCATGGACGACATCGAGAAGCGACTCGCCGCCGTCGAACGGGCGCTGACGGAGGCCGACGCCGACCTCCCCTCGCTCGCGGACGACGCCGAACTGACGCGCCGCATGGACGAACTCGAACGCGAACTCGACGCGATAGACGAACGGATCGAGGAGCTAGACGCCGCACTGCAGGCGGTTCGGGGGTACGTCGGCAGCGTCCGCTCGGTCAACGAGGACGTGGAGGCCCGCGCGAACGCGGCCGTGGCCGGCGTCGAATCGCTCGAGGACCGCGTCGACACCCTCGAGGCTGGACACGACGGGCAGACCACCGGCGGGTCCGGATGGACCGACGAACCGTCCGCCCCGTCTGCCGGGGCGACCGAGTCCGATAGGGCGCGCCCGGACGGGACCGTACCCGACTCGACAACTACCACGAACGACGCGACTGCGGCCGCAAGCGAGGCGACCGCATCCACCGACAGCGCGACCGACACAGACGACACGGGCGTCGTCGCCCGCCTCCGCGACGCGCTGTGATCGTCCGCGTCGTCATCGCGGTCCTGCTCGCCGGGGCGCTGGTCGCGGTTTCGCTCCCCCTGGTCGACGACGGCCGGGGGCGCGCGACCGACCGACAGGTCCGCGGCGAGATAACCCGGGTCGAGCGCGCCGCGGCGGACCTGCTCGCGACCGAGGAGACGGTGGCGGACCGCTCGCGTGCGCCGCGGCGGACCGTCACGGTGTCGCTCCCGGAGCGAAGCTGGCACCGTGCGGGGGTCGAGCAACTGACCGTCCGACCGCCCCCGGACGGCGCGTCGACGGGACGGATACGGTACGCGGTCGCCGGGCGGCCGGAAGCGGTCGCGACGCTCGACGTGCCGCTCCGGCCGGCGGACGATTCTCTCGAACTCCGGGGGAGCGGCGAGTACCGGCTCCGACTGCGGCTGGTCCGGGTCGACGGCGACCGGACCGTCGTCGTCGACCGTCCGGGGGTTTAGGTAGGAGGCCGCGGCGACCCCGGCGCATGCGAGGTATCTTCGACCGCTTCCGGGCGGACGACGAGCGCCCCTGCGGCTGTCGGCCGTCGTTCGAGGACGACCGGCTGGTCGTCGACGCCGACGGCTGTCCCGGCGACGGGCGGCTCGCGGACGAGCCCGACTGCCGCGAAACCGTCGTGACCGCGCTGACCGACCGGGACGCCGAAACAGTCCTCACGCGAAACCGGGGCGTCGAACGGACGTACGAGGACGAGGCCGCGGCGCTGCTGGTCGCTGCCGGGCGGTTCGCCGAGCGCGTCGCGTTCCGCGACGGGACGCTCGCCGAGCAGGTGCGGCCGGACCCCCTCCGAACTGCCCGCGACGCCGGCGCGCGGGCCAGCCCCGTGAGTGACATCGCGGCTGAAACCGGCCTGCTCGAACTGGCCGAATCCGTCGACGGGTACGAGGACGCGCTCCGCCCGGCGGTCGGCGTCGCGATCGCCGGCTCCCGCGTCCGGTCCCGACCGCCCTCGGACGCGCGGCTCGACGACGTGTCCGACCTCGACACCGGCTCGACCGCCCGGATCTACGCGCGGCCGGCCGACGCCCTCCGAACGTACCACCTCGTGCCCGTCGAGGAGGACCTCTCCCCCGACGCGACGGGGACGCTGGTCGACGCACACGAGGCGCTGGCGACCGGGGCAGTCGAGGGCGGCGACCGCGCGCCGGGGCGCGCGGTCAGGCGCGTCGCGGAAGAGGACGACCCCGTCCGGCGGCTCACTGACGTGCTCCGGAAGCACGCCCGTGGCTTCGGAGTCTTGGAGGACTGTTTCGCGGACCCGCGCGTCTCCGACGTGTACGCGACCGCACCGGTGACGGCGAACCCGCTCCGCGTCGTGGTCGACGGCGAGACGATGCGGACGAACGTCCGGCTCACCGAGGACGGCGTCGCGGCGCTTGCCTCCCGGTTCCGGCGAACGAGCGGTCGCGGGTTCTCCCGGGCCGAGCCGACGCTGGACGCGGCGGCGGAGACGGCGACGGGTGGCCGGATCCGCGTCGCCGGCGTCACCGACCCCGTCAGCGACGGCGTCGCCTTCGCGTTCCGTGCGGGGGGCGAGGACGCGTTCACGCTGCCGGCGCTGGTGGCAAACGGGACGCTCCCGGCGGACGCCGCCGGGTTGCTCTCGCTGGCCGTCGAGCGCGGCGCGTCGGTGCTCGTCGCCGGCGCTCGCGGGGCCGGGAAGACGACGACGCTCGGCGCGCTCCTCTGGGAGTACCCGGCCCAGACCCGGATCGTCGCCATCGAGGACACGCCCGAACTCCCGACGGCCGCGCTCTGCTCTGCCGGACGCGACGTGCAGCCAGTCCGGACGACGCTGGACGACGGACCGGGGATCACGCCGACCGAGGCGCTCCGGACTGCGCTGCGCCTGGGCGAGGGCGGTCTCGTCCTCGGGGAGGTCCGCGGCGAGGAGGCGCAGGTGCTGTACGAGGCGATGCGGGTCGGCGCGAACGGGAGCGCCGTGCTCGGGACGATCCACGGCGACGGCGGCGAGAGCGTCCGGGAGCGCGTCGTCTCGGACCTGAGCGTCCCCGAATCGGCCTTCGCGACGACGGACCTGGTGGTCACGCTCGACGCGTACGAGCGGGATGGCGACCGGGCGCGCCGCGTCAGTGCGATCGAGGAGGTCGTCGACCGGGACGGCGGCGCGGGGTTCGACGCGCTGTACGCGCTCGACGGCGATGACCCGGCCCGGACCGGCCGGATCGACCGCGGCGAGAGTCATCTGGTCGCGGAACTCGCCGACGCGGGCGAGACGTACGCCGACGTTCGCGACCGGCTCGCAACCCGAACCGAGTTGCTCGCTGGACTCGCCGCGGACGAACGGACGCGTCCGGAAGACGTGACGCGAGCGTACGCGGTGGAGAAATGCTGACGGGGCTGTGCCGCGCGCTCGCTCGCCTGTCGCCCGCCGACCCGTCCCCGAGCGAGGAACTCCGGCGCTCGCTCGGCTTTCTCGACGCGGACGTGTCGGCCGAAACCGTCGTCGACGCGGGCTACGGCGCGGCGTTGGTCGTCGCAGCGGTCGGCGTCGTCGCCGCGGCGTTCGTCCCGGAATCCCTGTTTCCGGCGGTCGCGGTCTGCACGCTCGCGTTCGCCCTCGGAACCGCCCACGCGGTCCACCGCGGGCCGGTCGTCGCGGCCGCGGCGCGACGGACGGCGGCGCTCGGCGATGCCCCGGGGATCGTCGGCCGGGCCGTGTTGCGGATGCGGATCACGCCCGCCGCGGAGACTGCGACGGCCTTCGCCGCGCGGACCGGCCGCGGGCCGCTGGCGCGGAGCCTCCGCGACCACGTCCGCGCCGCCGAGGGGACGCCGAGAACGGGACTGGCCGGCTTCGCCGACGAGTGGGACGAGTGGTTCCCCGCGCTGGCGCGGTCGACCCACCTGCTGCTGGCGGCCGCGGCCGCCCCGGCTGGCGAGCGGTCACGGACGCTGGACCGCGCGCTGACGGCTGTCCTCGACGGGACGCGCGACCGGATGGCCGCGTTCGCCAGCGACGTGCGTGCGCCGGCCACCGCGCTGTACGCGTTCGGCGTCCTCCTCCCGCTCTCGCTGGTCGCCGCGGTGCCCGCCGCGAGCGTCGCTGGGCTGCCGGTCACCCTCCCGCTGTTCGCGTTCGTGTACGACTGCCTGCTGCCGGTCGGGCTCCTCGGCGTCAGCGGCTGGCTGCTGCTCCGCCGGCCGGTCGCGTTCCCGCCGCCGGTCGTCTCGCGGTCGCATCCGGACGTTCCCACCCGTCGGTGGCCGCCGCTTGCCGCCGGCGGCGGGGCCGGCGTGCTCACGGCGGTTGCGAGCGTCGCGCTGCTACCCGGCTGGACTGCCCCCGTCGCTGGGGTCGGCGTTGGCGTCGGGGTCACACTCGTCGCGTGGTACCAGCCGATCGTCGCCGTGAGGGAGCACGTCCGGGCCGTCGAGGCCGGACTGGTCGACGCGCTCTACCTCGTCGGGCGACGCGTCGCGGAGGGCGCGGCCGCCGAGTCGGCGGTTGCCCGGGCGAGCGAGGAGGTCGGCGGCGAGATGGGCGACGTGCTCGCCGGCGCGACCCGCCGCCAGCGACAGTTAGGCGTCGGCGTTCGAGAGTCGTTCCTCGGTGAGTACGGCGCGCTGGCTGACGTGCCGAGCCCCCGCGTCCGGAGCGCCGCCGCGTTGCTCGCGCTGGCCGCGAGCGAAGGGAAGCCCGCAGGGAGCGCGGTCGTCGCCACCGCGGACCACGTCGAGGAGCTGCGGACGGTCGAGCGGGAGGCACGGCACGACCTCTCGCGTGTCACCGGGACGCTCGGCCACACTGCCGCCCTCTTCGGCCCGCTCGTCGCGGGCGTCACCGTGGCGCTCGCCGGGGGAATCGGCGGCACGGAGTTCGGCGAGCCGGCGCTCCCGCCGGCAGGCCTCGGGGTCGCCGTCGGCGCGTACGTGCTCCTGCTCGCCGCGATCCTCTCGGCGCTCGGGGCGGGACTCGAAGCCGGGCTCGACCGGCCGCTGGTCGGCTACCGCGTCGGACTGGCGCTCTGTGCCGCGACGCCGACGTTCCTCGGCGCGTTCGCCGTCGCCCGGCTGCTGGTCTGAAGGTTTAAGTCCGGAAACGCGGCGAACCCTGGCCATGTTCGACGCGCCAGTAGACGCGTGGTATCTCACCGTCGGCGTCGCGCTGGCCGGCATGGCGTTCGCCGGCGTCGCCGCCGACCTCCCGACGCGTGCGCCGCCCGACGCGACCGCCGCCGCGGAGACGGTCGACGCCGTCGCGGCGAGCGAGTTCGCGGCGACAGCCGAGCAGCCCGTCTCGGCCGACGCGGTCAGGCTCGGCCCCCACCGGATCGCCCTCCGGAACGCCGGCGGCACCGGCCGCGCGACGTTCACGTACGGTCCCGTGACGCCGGTCGCCGACGGAACGCTCCTGTGGGAGGTCGCGCAGGGGGCCGACCCCGAACACGTATTCGAGTCGCCGGCCGACTTCGCTGCGGCGGCGACCGACGCGCGGGACCGCGACCCCGACTGGCACAGTGCGGACGACCGGATCGTCGTCAGAACGGTCTCCTGGGGTGAGAAGCGTGTCACGCTGGTCGACGCGTAGGGGACAGACCGAACCCATCGCCGCGCTCGCGGCGGTGCTCGCGGTCGGTGCTGGTCTCGCGCTGTACGCCGGGCTGGTCGACACGACGCTGGCTGGCGGCAGCGCTCGGGACGCGACGCCGGCGCTCCGCCGGGTCTGGCGCGCCGTCGCGGAGACCGGCGTCGTCTCGCCCGCCGACCTCGCGGCCGGTCTCGACACGGCACCCGACGGGCACGAGGTCCGGATCACCCTCTCCGCGGCCGGGGAGACGTGGACTGCAGGTCCCGCCGCCCCGGCCGACGCGGCGTCGGCGTCCCGGACGGCGAGCGTCCGGGTCGACCCGGGGACGGTATGTGTCGGCCGCCTGCGCGTGGAGGTGTGGGCGTGACCGACCGCGCCGTCAGCACCGTGGTCGACGCCGCGCTGTGCCTGCTGCTCGTCACCGGCGCGGTCGCCACGCTCGCCTACGTGCCGTCCGACCCGGACCCGACCCGCGCGACCGCGGCCGACGAGACGGCCGACGCGCTCGGCGCGAGCACGGCAAGAGTCAACTACACGCTCGCCGTCGACGGGAACGAACTTGACCGGTCCGCGCAGGGCACGCTCGCCGAACTGCTCGCGGACGCCGCCGTCGCGAACGCCACCGTCAGAGGACGACCGATTTCGCCCGCCAGCGACCGGTACGTCGACCGCGCCACGGCCGTCGTTGCGGACGCCGTCGACCGGCCGAACGCGTCGGTCGCGGTGCGTGCGGTCTGGATACCGTACCCCGGATCGCCGGTCCGCGGCGAGGTGACGGCCGGCGACCCGCCGCCACGAGGAGCCGACGTGCACGTCGCCACGCTGACGGTCCCGAGCGGCGGCCCGACCGTGACGACGCCTGCTGGTGACCGGGCCGGCTACCGGGCCGTCGCCCGGCGGACCGCCCGCAGCGTCGTCCGAACGCTGTTTCCACCCGCGGAGACGGCGCTGACGCTCGCCGACCCCGCGACGCGACCGCTCGCGGTCACCCGGTACGACCGGTTCGCTGCGGCGGTGGGGACGGAGGCCGATCCCGGACCGAGTGGGTCGGACGTGGGGCGGGCGAACGGCCGGCTCGCGGACGCGCTGACCGAGTCCGCGGCCGACGAGTTCGCCGGGTCGTTCGAGTCGCCACACGCAGCCGCGGCCGCCGCGTCGCCGGGGGAAGTTCGGATCGTCGTGGAGGTGTGGGAGCGATGAGGCTGGCCGACGACCGCCGGGCACGCGTTCCCTTCGCCCTCGTCGGCGTTCTCCTGCTCGTGGGCAGCGCCACGCTGGGGGTGAGCCTGATCGACGACCGGAACGGGACGCCGGAGGTCGACGCGGCGGCCGCAGTCGACCGCGCCGACGCCGCGGTCCAGACGACCGTCCGGGGCGCGGTCGCCGACGCGAGCAGGCGAGCCGCGGCCGCACCCGTCATCGAACCGGCGAACACCACCTACGGCCGGGCGATCAACGACTCGTCGCCGTTCCGCGACGCGCTCCGGGTCCGGATCTATCTCGCGGTGCAGTCCCGGCTCGGTGCCGTCGACGAACGCGTCCGGACCGCCCGGGCGACCGCCTCGTTGCCGCCCGTGACGAACGCGTCCGACCTCCGGGCGGCCAAGCGTCGCGTCGCCGTCGAGCGCACCGGCGAGGGCCAACTCGCGGTCGCGGTGCGAAACGTCTCGTTCGTCGCGGAGCGCGACGACCGAACGGTGCTGCGGGACGAGCGCACGGTCAACGTCACCGTCCCGACGCCGGTGCTGCTGCTCCACGACCGCGTCCGGACGTACGAGGGGCGACTGAACCGCGGGGGGCTCGACGGCACCGGCTTCGGCCGGCGCGTCACGGCGCGGCTGTACGCGATGACCTGGGCGCGCGGCTACGCGCAGTACGGCGGCGCGCCGATCGCAAACGTCGTCGGGAACCGCCACGTCGAACTGGCGGCCAACGGCGCAGCGCTGGAGACCCAGCGCGCCGTCTTCGGCCGCGCTGACCCGGGCGGCCGCCTTGCGCTCGCCAAGGGGACGGCCCGCGTCGGGATCACCGACGTACTGGCCGGCAGGGGACTCGGCGGCGAGGCGTGGGTCAACTACGTCCTCGGGGAGGGGGATCCGCCCCGCGGCGCGATCGCCGGCCTCGGGAACGCGAGCGCCGGGGTGTCGCCCGGAAAGACGACCACCGTGGCGGTGAACCACACCGCCGACGCGGCGGCGTACGACCTGCTGACCGGAGCCGACGGGGCGAGCCTCGACGAGGTCATCGACGAGACGTACGAGACCGAGGTCCGGCTGATCTCCGACGTTCGGACCGTGCCCCCCGAGGTTCGCCCGCGCACGGAGCCGGACGGCGGCAACTGGACGCTGAACGACACCACGCGAGAGACGCACGTCTCGGTCGGCGACGGTCGCGCGCCGCTCCCGGCGGTTCCCGGCGGCTTCCACGAACTGCGATCGTACAGGCGCGTCGTCGAGGAGCGGACGGTCGCCCACCGCGAGTGGGTCAGGGGCAACGAGACCAGAACGACGGTCGACCGGTGGACGACCCGACACCGGGTCGGTCTCCGGATCGTCGGCACCCACGCCGCCGGCGAGCGCGTCCCGAACCACGCGGTCGACGGCGTTCACTCCGAGGGCGGCGCGCTCGACGGGCGGAACCTCCGGGGCATCGAACGCCGCGCGGCGAAGCGACTCGTCGTACACCGCGGCGGCGCGAACGACCTGGCGCGCGCAGCGGCGACCGGCGACGACCCGGACGCGACCGCGACGATCGAGGGGCAGCAACCGGACCGGGTGGAGCGCTGGGTCTACGCCGACGTGGCAGCACTCCGCGACCGCGTCCGAACGATCTCGGTCACGGTACAGCGGGCCGAACTCGCGACCGGGAGCAACCCGCCGGCCGAACTCGCGGCGAAGCTCCGGTCCCGGCGGGCGGACCTCGTCGACGCCCCGGCGCAGTACGACGGCGTCGCGGACCGTGCCCGCGTCGCCGCTCGCGCCGCCTACGTCGACCGGACGATCCGCCTGCTGGAGCGACAGGCCGCCGCGGTCGACGAGACGCAGGCGGCGCTGAACGACGCACTGGGCGACCTCGATGCGGTCGCTGGTGACCGGCTTCAGGAGCTGATCGAAGTCGGGCAGGCGGTCGACCAGCCGGGGCGACACGTCGTCGACACCGACGCCGGCCCGACGACCCTCCGTGTCGACGGTGCGCCCGCGTACCTCACTACGGCGTCGGTCGACCACGAGCGAGTCCCGGCGGTGGCCGAGGGAGAGACGTACCACCCGCTGGTCGCGCGAAACAGGAACATCGTCACCGTACCGTACGGCGATGCCGCCGAGCAGATCGTCGGCAAGTTCGCCGACGACACGACCCGCGTCGACCTGCAGACTGCGGCGAAGACGCTCCGGGCGGCCAACAGCGCGCTCGCCGCGGTCGACGACGAGGGGCTGGCCGACGGTCGCGACAATCTCCGGGGTGCCGTGCGGTCGGGGGTCCGCGAAGCGACCGACGAGACGGCGGCCGAACTGGCCGACGCGACGGAGCTGACCCCGGGAGAGAGTCGTGCCGTCGTCACGGCCGGTCTCGCGAGGTGGGACTCGCCCGCGGCCCGCGCGCTGGCGCTGGCGAACGGCTCGGCCGCCGCGCCGATCGCCGACGCCGCGATGCGGCGAGCCGACACGCCGGGCGCGGCGGCCTGGCGGGACAGAGTTCGGACGCGACTGCGCGTCGCGACGACCGAAGCGATGGCGGACAGTTCGATCCGCCTCCCGGAGGGTCCGGTCCGGACCGTCGCTGACGAACTCCGTGCGGTCGCGCGAACCCGGCTGGAAGGCAGGGTCGAGGACGGGCTCCGGAACGCCGGGGACCGCGTCTCGAAGCGGCTTGCTGGAACGCGGACCGCCGTCCCCGCCGGCGTGCCGGTGACGCCGGTACCGGGGTACTGGTACGCGACGGCAAACGCCTGGGAGATCGACATCGGCGGGCAGTACGCCCGCTTTACCGTCCGGGCCGGCCGTGAGTCGCCGGCGACGCCGGGCGGGTCCATCGCGTACTCGCGGGACGGCTCGCCCGTCTCGCTCGACGTTGACGACGACGGCGAACGCGAGCGGCTCGGCCGGTCGACACGCGTGTCGTTCGAGGCGTCGACGACGGTGCTCATCGTCGTCCCGCCGGGCAAGAGCGGGGTCGGCGACGTGGACGGGCAGCGGACGGAGGAGTCCCCAGGCTGGCCGGACGCCGGCCCCGGGGATCTGAAGCCACTTGTACGGTGATCCCGTACGGGAAGCCATGTTTCACGAACATCGGACGGACGTCGACGGGCTGTCGCCCGGCGACCTGCGGGCGGAGTACGACGCTGACCTCGCGGCCGCCGCCGAGCACGCGGGCGTAGAGACCGCCGCCGAGGCGGCTGACGTCGACCCGTCGACTGTCGAGGCGCTGATAGCCGGCGACTCGCCGGACCTCACGCTGGAGGCCGCCGCGGCCATTCAGACGCTCGACCCGGACGCGCCCAGCGCGGACACGCTCGTCGAGATGGCCTGCGAGCACCTCCTGCTCGGGATGACGACGGGCGTGATGGACGTCGACGCGGTCGCCCGGGAACTGGCGATCGATCTGGACCCCAAGGAGGTCCAGCAGAAGATAGAGCGGCGCGCGCCGATGACGTTCGACGAGTTCGTCCACGTCCAACACGCCATCGCCGGGCGGCAGCCGTGAGACCTACGTGTCGGCGGCCGAAGGTGGCGACATGAACGTCGCTATCCTCGGCTGTGGCTACGTCGGGCTGGAGCTGGGCCGACAGCTACGCGACGCCGGCCACGATGTCGTCGGCGTCCGGCGGTCGGACGACGGGATCGCCGCCGTCGACGACGCCGGCCTGACCGCGGTGCAGGCGGACGTGACCGACCGCGAATCGCTGGCGGCCGTCGCGGACGCGGACGCGCTGGTGTTCGCCGCAAGTTCGGGCGGGCGCGGTGCGGACGCCGCCCGGCGCGTGTACGTCGACGGGCTTCGGACGGTTATCGCCGCGTTCGGCGAGCGCGCCTCGCCGCCGGACCGGCTGGTGTACACGTCCAGCACGGGCGTGTACGGCGACCACGGCGGCGACTGGGTCGACGAGACGACGCCGCTGGAGCCGACGACCGAGAAGACGCGGGTACTCGCCGAGGCGGAGCGCGTCGCGCGGGAGGAGGCGGCCGGGTACGGCATCGACGGCACCGTCGCACGGTTCGCGGGGCTGTACGGGCCCGACAGGTACCGGCTCCGGCGGTACGTCGAGGGGCCGGTGACGGAAGGGTACCTGAACATGGTCCATCGGGACGACGCCGCCGGGGCGGTGCGGTACCTGCTGGAGACGGACCGGGCCCGCGACGACGCGGTGCTCGTCGTCGACGACGAGCCGGTTTCGAAGTGGGCGTTCGCCGACTGGCTGGCCGAGCAGTGCGGCGTGGAGCCACCCGAGAAACGGACGAAAGCGGAGCGCCTCGCCGACGGCGACCTCTCCGCGGCCGCGAAGCGACGGATCCAGACGAGCAAGCGCTGTTCGAACGACCGGCTCCGGGAGATGGGCTACGCGTTCGCGTATCCGACGTACCGCGAGGGGTACCGCGACGCGGTCGCTGCGTACCGGGCCGAACCGTAGGGGGAACCTTCTTACCGGTTGATAAAGACTGGAGGCATATGTTGTCGCTTGGAGGACCCGCCACCCCGCTCCAGGTCGACGCTCTCCGGGAGCTGTTGCCGGCGCTCTCCTCCCTCGAACTGGCGCTCGTCGGGGTCGGCGTCCTCGTGTTACTGCTTGGAATCGCTGCGGCAGTCGCGTGGTTCCGTCGTGACCCGGGCGAGCGGTTCAACCGGATCCTGTCGAAGCGCGACGAGGTCACCGTGCTGATGCATCCGAACCCGGACCCCGACGCGATGTCGTCGGCGATGGCCGTGGCGGCGATGGCCGAGGCCGTCGACACCGAGCCGACGATCCAGTACCCCGGCGAGATCCGCCATCAGGAGAACCGGGCGTTTCAGACGGTACTTGGGCTGGACCTGGAACGGGTCGGGCGGGCCGCCGACCTGACGTCCGACGAGGTGATCCTCGTCGACCACAACGCCCCGCGGGGGTTCGACGGCGCGTCCTCCGTCGAGCCGTTCGCGGTCGTCGACCATCATCCCGGCAACGGGACGGGTGACGACTTCACCGACGTGCGAACCGACTACGGGGCGTGTGCGACCATCCTCGCGGAGTACTTCGAGTCGCTCGATGCGGAGCCGAACCCGGACGATGACGACGGGAGTGACCTTGAGCTAACCGACGAACTCGCGACCGGGCTCCTGTACGGGATCCAGTCCGACACGAACCGGCTGACGAAGGGCTGTTCGGGCGCGGAGTTCGAGGCCAGCGCGTTCCTCTACCCGGCCGTCGACCAGTCGGCGCTCGACCGCATCGCCAACCCGCAGGTGAGCGCTGACGTGCTGGAGACGAAGGCGCGGGCGATCTACGACCGGGAGGTGCGGGGGTCGTTCGCGGTGTGTGACGTAGGGGAGGTCGACGTGGTCGACGCCATCCCGCAGGCGGCCGACGAGCTGACGAGCCTCGAAGGCGTCACCGCGGTCGTCGTCTACGGCGAGCACGAGGGGACGCTCCACCTCTCGGGGCGCTCGCGCGACGACCGCGTCCACATGGGCGAGGCGCTCCGGGCGGTCGTCGACGACATCCCGATGGCCGACGCGGGCGGCCACGCCCGGATGGGCGGCGGGCAGGTGTCCGTCGACCACATGCACGGGATCGGTCCGTCGGACGGCCTCTCGCGCGACGAGTTCACCGGGCGGCTGTTCGCCGCGCTCGACGGCGACGTGTAGGGCTTTTCCCCGCGCCGGCCGTACGCGCTCGCATGGCAACCGGGCAGGGAACATGGGACTACCGGGACCGCTTTGGCGACTCGTTCGGGCGCACGTTCTTCCGCCGGTACGGCGACGGCGTCGTCTCCAGCGTCGGCGTCGGTACGTACCTCGGCGACCCCACCGATGCGGTGGACGAGGGGTACCGCGAATCGGTCCGGACGGCGCTGGAGAGCGGCGTCAACGTCGTCGACACGGCGATCAACTACCGGTGTCAGCGCAGCGAGCGCGCGGTCGGCGACGCGGTCGCGGACGCCGACGTCGACCGCGACGCCGTCCTCGTCGCCACGAAAGGCGGATTCGTCCCGTTCGACGGCGAGCGTCCCGACGACCCCGGCCGGTACGTCCGCGAGGAGTACGTCGAGACGGGACTCGTCGACCGCGAGGACTTGGTCCGGGGAAGTCACTGCATCGCGCCCGACTTCCTCGACGACCAGCTCGACCGCTCGCTGTCGAACCTCGGGCTGGAGACAGTCGACCTCTACTACGTCCACAACCCGGAGACGCAGCTCGCCGAGCGCTCCCGGGAGGCGGTGTACGACCGGCTGGAGGCGGCGTTCCGGCGGCTCGAGGAACGTATCGCCGACGGGGACCTGAACGCCTACGGCGTGGCGACGTGGGACGCGTTCCGCGTGCCGCCCGACCACGAGCAGTACCTCTCGCTCCCGGAAGTCGCCTCGCGCGCACGGAGCGCCGCCGACGCCGCCGGCAACGACACGACCGGGTTCGGTTCCGTCCAGTTGCCGTTCAACGTCGCCATGGCCGACGCGTTCACCGTCGAGGCCCACGAGTCGCCGGACGGGCCGACGAGCGCGCTCGCGTTCGCCCGCGAGGCGGGGATCGACGTGTTCACCAGCGCCAGCATCGCGCAGGGACAGCTCGCCGAATCGATCCCCGACGACGTGGCCGAGCGGCTGGCCGGCGACACGACGGCGCAGCGAGCGATAAACTTCGCGCGGAGCGCGCCGGGGGTCACCTGCGCGCTGGTCGGCGCGAGTTCGCCCGACCACGTCGCGGAGAACGTCGCCGCCGGCACGTTCGACCCGATGGGGGCCGACGCGTTCGACGCCGTCTTCGAGTGACCCGACGAGCTACGCTGCGTCCCTGATCTCGAACCGGGCGCCGCCATCCTCGCTCTCGGTGACCGACGCGGTCCAGCCGTGTGCCGCCGCGATCTCGTCGACGATCATCAGGCCAAAGCCCGTCGAGTCGTCGGTCGAGAACCCGCCGTCGAACACCCGGTCCCGCCGGTCGGGCGGGATCCCGGGTCCGTCGTCGGCGACGTAGAAGCCGTCTACACGGTCCTCGGGTCCGTAGAGCGCGCCGACCCGGACCGTCACCCCGGGGCCGACGTGTTCGACGGCGTTGCGGAACAGGTTCTCCAGCAGCCGCCTGAGGCGTTCCTCGTCGCAGTGTAGCGTCGCGTCGTCGCTGTCGAGCGCGAGCGTGCCGTCCTCGCTCCCGGCCGTGGCCCACGCCGCTTCCGCGAGTGAGAACAGGGACACGTCGGCCGCGTCCGCCGGGTCGACCTCCTGTCCGCCGCGGGCGACCGCGAGCACGTCCTCGATCAGGCCCTCCATCCGGTCGTGCATCTCGGCGACGGTTTCGAGATGGTCGTCGTCGTCGTACTCCTCGCGGGCGAGTTCGAGGTGGCCCGACGCCGCCTGCAGCGGGTTCCGGAGGTCGTGGGACACCACGTCGGCGAAGCTGTCCAGCCGCTCGTTCTGCCGCTGGAGTTCGCGCTGGGCCTGCTCCTGGGTGAGTTCGTAGCTCACCCACTGGGTGAGCAGTTCGACGAACGTCCGCTCGCTCTCGGTGAAGTTCCGGTCGCGCGGCGACGAGTCGGCGAAACAGAGCGTCCCGTACAGCTCGTTCCTGACGAGCACCTTGCTTCCGATGTAGCTCCCGAGTTCGAACGTCTCGTACGCTTTCGTCCCCTCCCAGCCCGCGGCGGGCGCGTCGTGGACGCTCAGCAGCTCGTCGCGCTCTATCGTCTTCTTGCAGTACGCCTTCGAGAGGGGACAGGACTCGCCGGGGGCGATGAGCGGGTGGTCGCCGGACGACGCCTCGATCTCCTGAACGCCGTCCTCGATCCGGGTCAGGAAGCCGAGTTCGACCCCGAGCCGGTCCCGACCCAGGTCGAAGACGCGTTCGAGCTTGTCCTCGAACGACGGGTCCGGCGCGGAGATGACGTTGTACAGCTCCCGGAACGACTCCTCGCGCTCCCGGATCCGCTCCTCCAGCTGTTTCCGCCTGCTGATGTCCCGGCCGACCGTCAGGAGCGCGGTCACCTCGCCGTCCTCCGTGACCGGCTGGAGGACGCCGTCGACGGTGACGCACTCGCCGCGTTCGTTCCGGTGGACGGCCTCGTAGCGGACCGGTCGCCCGTCCGCGGCGGCGTCGAGCCAGTCCCGGAGGTCCGCCCGCAGCTCAGCGGAGTGGGACCACCAGGGCGTCTCCGGCAGCGGTTTCCCCCTGACCTCGCCGGGCGGCACGTCGACGAACGACAGCGCGTTCTCGTTGGCTCGCTGGAGGGTCCCATCGGGATCACAGAGCATGACGAAGGAGGCCGGCGCGTCGAACAGCGCCTCGAACCGGCTGGTGACCGCGCTCGCGTTCGCGTCGGGGTCGTCGCCGAGGGCGGTGTCAACCGTCACGGCACAGGTCCGCCGGTCGCCGTCCGCGGTCACGACGGCCTCAAGTTCACAGTCGATGGTCCCGTCGCGGGTCCGCAACCGCGCCGGCCTGGTCGCGCTCCCGCCGCCGTCGACCGCCGCGTCGACCACGGTTCCGTCGGCGTCGCCCTGCACCCAGTCGGAGAGCAGCGTCCCGAGCACGTCCTCACGCGACCCCGCGAACAGATCGACGGCCCGGTCCGAGCAGTCCGCGATCCGGCCCGTCCCGACGTCGATGATCAGTACCGTCGCGGGCATGCTCCGGACGGTTTCGCGGAGCACCCCTGCGGGAACGGCGGCGGTGTCGTCGCTCACGTTGTCTTCTCTTTTCACTCTCCGTATATAAATTCGTGGTCCGCGGCTGGAGGCCGTAACGCGCCACTGTCGGCCATCGCCCGAACGAACGTCTTTTCCACAGCTATTACCAATCAAAAACAATCAAATTCAACAGAACTTACACACAGATACCCGTGTGTTCGATCACGAATGCAGCCCACTACCGACTCGCCGCTGACGCGGAACGGGCGGTCGATCGTGCTCGCTCACGACCACGGCCTGGAGCACGGCCCCAGCGCCTTCGCGGACGTTCCCGAACGACTGGACCCCGAGACGGTGTTCGACATGGCGACCCACGACGCCGTCACCGGGTTCGCGGTCGGAAAGGGACTCGCGGAGACGTACTACCCGTCGTACGATGACGACGTGAACCTGCTGGCGAAGTTGAACGGGACGAGCGCGCTCTGGGAGGGCGAACCCTACTCGCCGCAGAACTGGAGCGTGGAGTACGCCGAGGAACTCGGCGCGGACGCCATCGGCTACACCGTCTACCCCGGCACGAACCGCGAGCCGGAGATGTTCGAGGAGTTCCGCGACGTACAGGAAGCCGCCCGCGACCGGGACCTGCCCGTGGCGATGTGGTCGTACCCCCGCGGGCAGGCGATCAAGGCGCATCGCACGCCCGACACCATCGCCTACGCGACCCGGATCGGACTCGAACTCGGTGCCGACTTCGCGAAGGTGAAGTACCCGCGCAGCAAGGCGGCGATGGCCCACGCCGTCGACGCCGCCGGCGAGGTGAACGTCCTCCTGAGTGGCGGGTCGAAAACCTCCGACCGCGAGTTCCTCTCGATGGTCGAGGGCGCGATAGACGCCGGCGTCTCGGGCCTCGCAGTCGGCCGGAACGTCTGGCAGCGGGAGAACCCGACCGCGATCCTCGACGCCCTCGAAGCGGTCGTGTTCGAGGGCGCGACCGTCGACGCCGCGCTCGACGGGTAACTACCCGTGCGACACATGCTGGCCCGGCGACCGACGACCCTCCACCCAGAAACGATCATAGACGAACGCAAACAACTATCACCGTGGAAAAGCGATCACGGCACAACGAGGACCATGTTACCGGCAGCACGAAAGCGGAAGATCGTCGAACTCGTCTCGGAGCACGACGGCCGCTCGGTCGAGGAACTGGCCGAGGCGATGGACTGCTCGAAGGCGACGATCCGCCGCGACCTCAACGACCTGGCCGAGCGACAGCTCATCGAGCGGTCCCACGGCGGTGCGGTCCCCGCGACGACGGTCGGCGAGGAGCAGTCCTACGGGCAGAAGGAGGTGCAGAACCTCGACGCGAAGATGTCGATCGCCGAGCGCGCGGTCGAGGAGATTCAGGAGAACCAGGTGGTCTTCTTCGACGCCGGGTCGACGACGATGCAGGTGGCCAAGCACGCCCCCACGGACGGCTCCTTTCTCTCCGTCACGAACTCGCCGTTGCTGGCGCTGGAACTGAGCAAGGGTGACAACGAGGTCAACCTCACCGGCGGGACGTTACGCCGGCAGACTCGGGCGCTGGTCGGGCCGAGCGCCGAGAGCTTCATGGAGCGAATGAACTTCGACCTGCTCTTTCTCGGCACGAACGCCATCGACCCGGTTCAGGGGCTGCTGACGCCCAACGAGGACGAGGCCCGGATCAAGGAGCTGATGATCGAGAAGTCCCGCCGGGTCGTGCTCGTCGCCGACGGGTCGAAGCTCCAGAATCGGAGCTTCGTCCGCTTTGCCGGGTTCGAGGACCTCGACGTGTTCGTCACGGACGCGTCGCTGACCGACGCCCAGCGTGAGCCGTTCGAGAGCGCGGGCGTCGAACTCATCGAAGGACTGGACGCATGATCCTCACGGTCACCCTGAATCCCGCCGTCGACCACACCATCCAGATCGACGAACTGCCCGCGCCGGGCAGCGTCGCCCGGACGAGCGACGCCCAGTTCGACCCCGGCGGCAAGGGGATCAACGTCTCGAAGTACCTCGTCGAACTCGGCGCGGAGACGCTCGCGACGGGACCGATCGGCGACTTCCTCGGCGAGTACATCGACGACAGCCTCGACGACGAGGGGATCCCCTGTGACTTCGTGCAGATCGACGGGTGCTCCCGGCTGAACACGACGCTGCTGACCGACGGCGAGGAGTACAAGATCAACCACGACGGGCCGACGGTGTCCGGCGACGCCGTCGACCGGATCGTCGACACCATCGGGACGTACGACCCCTCGACGGTCGTCGTCGCGGGCAGCCGGCCGCCGGGACTCGGGCCGGACGCTGTCGACCGGATCGCACGCGCCGGTCCGTGGCGGACGGCTGTCGACGTGGGCGGCGACACGCTCGCCGACCTGACCGCCGAGTACGCTCTCTGCAAGCCGAACCGCGAGGAACTGGCCGCCGCGACCGGCCACCCCGTCGACTCGCTCGACGACTGCATCGAGGCGGCGAGGGCGCTCCGTGACTGCGGGTTCGACCGCGTCGTCGCCTCGCTCGGGGCCGACGGCGCGCTGGTCGCGGGCGAGTCGGGCGTGCTTCACGCCGACGCGCTGGCCGTCGACGTGGTCGACACCGTGGGCGCCGGCGACGCCCTGCTCTCCGGCTTCGTCGACGCGCTCGAACGCGGCCGGTCCGACCGTGAAGCGCTCCAGGCCGGCGTCGCCGTCGCTTCCCGCGTCGTCGCGGTACCGGGGACCGACGTTCCGACCTTCGCGGACGTGCGGACCGACGCCGAGTCCGTGTCGGTCTCCGTGGTGTAACTCCGTTTCTTCCCCGTAGCCCGGTCGGTTCGTGTTCGTGGCGTTTTCCGTGCCAATATAGCAATCAGAAACAAACACAAACGAAAATACTTTTGAACATTTGATTGTATAATGATGTGGAATCCCACTATGGCATCCAGCGACAAGGCGGAAAGCGTCCTTCGGGCGCACGTAACCTCCGTCAAGGAGGACCTGATGACGGGCGTATCGTTCATGATCCCGTTCGTGACGATCGGGGGGATCTTCATGGCGATCGGGTTCGGGCTGTCCGAGTTCGGCATGTTCCCCGGTAGTACGGAGACGGTGTTCTCGGAGACCGGGTCGCTCCCGTGGTACTTCGCACAGATCGGCAACCTGGGGCTGACGGTGATGATCCCCATCCTCGGGGGGTACATCGCGTACGCGATAGCCGACAAGCCGGGGCTCGCTCCGGGGTTCATGCTGTCGTACATCCTGCAACAGGGCATGCTGATAGACGCCGCCGGCGCTGCGGTGAATCTCAACGCCGACGGCGCGACCGCCGGCTTCCTCGGCGCGATCGTCGCCGGCCTGCTGGCGGGTTACGTCGCACGCTTCCTGAAGAACCTCGACGTCCCGGCGTTCATCGAGCCGATGATGCCGGTCCTGATAATCCCGGTGCTGACGACTCTGGTGCTCGCGCCGGTGATGCTGTTCGTGCTCGGCGTCCCCATCGCGCTCGCCAACGAGTCGCTGACCGGCTTCCTCGAATCGATGCGCGGCGGGCAGGCGCTGATCGTCGGTGCCATCCTCGGCGGCATGATGGCGTTCGACATGGGCGGTCCGGTGAACAAGGTCGCCTACGTGTTCGCCACGGGCCTGATCGGCGAGGGCGTCACCGGTCCGATGGCGGCGGTGATGATCGGCGGCATGATCCCGCCGATCGGGCTGGCGATCTCGAACTTCATCTCGCCCCACAAGTACGCGGCGGAGATGTACGAGAACGCCAAGAGCGGCCTCGTGCTCGGGTTCTCCTTCATCACCGAGGGGGCGATCCCGTACGCGGCGGCCGACCCCATCCGGGTCATCCCCAGCATCGTGGCCGGGAGCGCGGTCGGCGGCGCGGCCGCGATGACGCTCGACGTGACGATGCCGGCCCCGCACGGCGGCATCTTCGTCATTCCGCTGTCGAACTCGCCGTTCATGTTCCTGGCCTGCATCCTGCTTGGCTCGCTCGTCACGGCGGCCGTGGCGCTCCTGCTCAAGCCGGACTTCGAGGACCGCGTCGAGGCCGGCGACGCCGGCGCAACACCTCAGGCCGATGACTAACAACCGTTAAGTCCCCGGACAATCATTTTCAAACAATGACGGTCACAATCGATCAGAGCGACGTGGACGAGCTGATCCCGACCGACCACGTCTCGCTCTCGGAGCCGCCGGCCGGGAAGGAGGCCACCATCGAGTACCTGCTCGACCTGCTCGTCGATGCGGGCCGCGTCGACGACCGCGACGCCGCGCTCACGGCGCTGCTCGCCCGCGAGGAGGAGACCACCACGGGCGTCGGCAAGGGGATCGGCATCCCCCACGCCAAGACCGACGCCGTCTCGCGCCCCTCGGTCGCGTTCGTCCGCTCCGAGGACGGCGTCGACTTCGGGTCGATGGACGGGGAGCCGGCGACGCTGCTGTTCATGATCCTCGTGCCCGAGTCCGGCGCGGAGGACCACCTCTCGATCCTCAGTTCGCTCTCGCGGGCGCTGATGCACGACGAGGTCCGCGAGGACCTCCACGCCGCCGAGGACGCCGAGGCGGTGCGCGACACGCTGAAGGAGGCCGTCGCATGAGCACGGAGCGGACGGTCACGGTCGTCCCCGAGGACGGGCTGCACGCCCGGCCCGCCGCGGCGTTCGTCGAGGCGGCGAACGAGCACGACGCCGACGTGGAAGTCGGCACGCCCGACGGCGACCTCGTCGCCGCCGGCAGCATGATCGCAGTCACCAGCCTCGGCGTGGCCGAGGGCGACGACGTGCGCCTCGTCGCGGACGGCGACGATGCCGACGCCGCCCTCGACGCGCTGGCGGCCATCCTTACCACGCCGGAGGACGAACTAGACGCATGAGCACCGAGCGACAGGTCCTCTCCGGAACGGGCGCGACGCCGCGTGCCGGCGTCGGGACCGTCGTCTGGTACGACCCGGAGACGGAACTGCCCGACCTGCCGGCCGACGGCGTCGACGAGGCGGCCGAGCGCGAGCGGTTCGAGGCCGCCCGCGAGACTGCGGAGGCCGAACTCGAACGCGAGCGCGAGCGCACCGCCGAGCGCGTCGGCGAGGCGGAGGCGGCCGTCTTCGACGCGCACGTCCAGTTCGTCAACGACCCGACCATCGCCGACGCCGTCGAGGCGGCTATCGACGACGGCCTCCCCGCCCCGAACGCCGTCCACGAGGCGTTCGCCGACCACATCGAGCAGTTCGAGGGAATGGACGGCCGCATGGCCGAGCGCGCGGACGACCTGCGGGACGTGCGCGACCGACTCGTCCGGATCCTCACGGACGGCGACCGCGTCGACCTCGCGGCGCTCCCGGAGGGGGCCGTCGTGCTCGCCGAGCGGTTGACGCCGAGCGACACGGCACAGTTGAATCCCGAGCGCGTCGCCGGGTTCGCGACGGCGACGGGCGGCCGCACGTCCCACGCGGCCATCTTCGCGCGCTCGCTGGCGCTGCCGGCCGTCGTCGGCGTCGGCGACGCGCTGCTGGACGTGCCCGACGACGCCGACGTGCTGGTCGACGGGGACGCGGGCGAACTCGTCGTCAACCCGACCGACGAGGAGCGCGAGGCGGCGCGCACCGAGGAGACCGCCGAGGTGCGTCCCGACCCCATCTCGACCGCCGACGGGAAAGCGATCGAGGTCGCCGCGAACGTCGGCCAGCACGCGGAGGTCGAACCAGCGGTCGAGCGCGGCGCGGACGGGATCGGGCTCTACCGCACCGAGTTCCTCTTCCTCGACCGCGAGTCGCCGCCGGACGAGGACGAGCAGTTCGAGACGATCGTCGAGGCGCTGGACGCGTTTCCCGAGGGCCGGGTCGTCGTCCGCACGCTCGACGTGGGCGGCGACAAGGGGGTGCCGTATCTGGACCTGCCCGAGGAGGAGAACCCGTTCCTCGGCGAGCGCGGCATCCGCCGCTCGCTCGGGCCGGACGCGGACCTGTTCGAGACGCAACTCCGCGCGCTCCTCCGGGCCGCCGCCGCGGGCGACGGTGACCTGGCCGTGATGTTCCCCCTGGTCGCGACCGTCGAGGAGCTGGCGGCCGCGCTGGAGCGCGTCGACGAGGTAGCCGCCGACCTGGAGGCCGAGGGCGTCGACTACGCCCGACCGGAACTGGGCGTGATGATCGAGACGCCGAGCGCGGCCTTCGTCGCCGACGAGTTCGCCGAGCGGGTCGACTTCCTCTCGATCGGGACGAACGACCTCGCGCAGTACGTGATGGCGGCCGCCCGGGAGAACGACCGCGTGGCCGACCTGCACGACCCCCTCCATCCGGGCGTCCTGCGCGCCATCCACCACACCGTGCAGGCCGGCCACGAGGGCGACGCCTGGGTCGGTATGTGCGGCGAGATGGCCGGCGACCCCGAGGTGACGGAACTGCTCGTCGGGCTCGGGCTGGACGAACTGAGCATGAGCGCCGTCACCATCCCCGACGTGAAGGCGAACGTGGAGACGACAGACACCGACGCGGCCGCGGACCTGGCGGCTGACGCCCGTGCGGCCGACACGAGAACTAAGGTACTCGACCGTATTCATCGATCATGAACATCGTAGCAGTCACGTCCTGTCCGACAGGTATCGCACACAGCCAGATGGCCGCGGAGAACCTGGAGCAGACCGCCGAGGAACTGGGCCACGACATCCGCGTCGAGATACAGGGCGCGATGGGGGCCGAAGACGAACTGACCGCCCAGGAGATCGCAGATGCCGGCGCCGTTATCATCGCGGCCGACACCTCGGTCAGCCGCGACCGCTTCGAGGAGAAACCGGTCGTCAAGGGGACGGTCAAAGACGCCGTCAACGACGCCCGGTCGCTGATCGAGCAGGCCGTCGACGCCGCCGACGCCGGCGAGACGGGCGCTGTCGAGGCCGAGACCGGAACGGCCGACGCGGGGGCCGACGCCGGCGACGAGCAGGTCCGCCGCGGCGGCGACCGCTCGAAGAGCCTCGTCGCCCGGCTGAAGCGGCTGTTCTCCTGATCCCGCCGAATGCTGGCGGGCGACCGCCGGCCCCTCTCCCACCATGACACCCACCGACTGGCTCCTCGATGCCGTCGCTGCAACGACCGACGCCGTCAGGGACGGACTCCACCGACACCGCACGAAGATCGATACCGAGAACCCGACCGGCGACACGCAGGTCGCCGCCGACGACTGGGTGGACGAGCGCTATCGCGAGGCGTTCGCCGACCGCCCCGAGGTCGGCGCGTACGCAAGCGAGGAGCGCCAGAACGTGCTCGACGTGGGGTCCGGGTACGGCGTCACGGTCGACCCGCTCGACGGCTCGACGAACCTGCTGTCGAACTCCGTCACCGGCACCGTCGTCGGCGTGTACGACGCGCCGCTCCCGGCCGGCGGACGTGACCTCGTGGCCGCCGCGCTCGTGCTCTACGGCTCGTACACCACCGTTACGGTGGCCGACGCGGACGCCGTCACCCGGCACGTCGTCGCCGACGGCGAGGTGGTCGATTCGGATCCGGTCTCGATCCCCGACGACTCGGGCATCTACGGCTGGTCGGGCGGCCGCGCGGAGGTCGACCCGTCCCTGCGTGACGCGCTGGACGAGGTCGGCGAGACCCACAAGGTCAGGTACAGCGGCGCGATGGTCGCCGACGTGGGGCAGTTGCTCGCCCACGGCGGCGTCCTCGCCTACCCGTCGCTCGGGTCGCAGCCGGACGGCGTGCTCCGCCTGCAGTACGAGTCCAACCCCGTGGCGTACATCGTCAAGCGGGCCGGCGGCGCGTCGTCGGCCGGGTCGGGGTCGGTCCTCGACGTGGAGCCGACGGGCCTGCACCAGCGCGTGCCGACCTTCCTTGGCACGCCCGAACTGGTCGAACGGATGGCGGCGGTGACGGGAGAGTGAGCGCCGACCCGGTCCGGGACGGAGAGCCGAGGTTTCACGAAACTGGTCGTCACCGGCGACGCCACCACGGAGAAACGGACCGCCCGACGCGGCTCACAGCTCCTTCCACTCGCCCCCGCAGTCGGGACACTCCCGCACCGTCCACACCTCGGCCGGGTCGTTCCGGCTCTTGAGCGTCTGCTCGCAGTCGGCGCAGGTGAGCCGTTCGTACGTGTCCTTGAACAGCTCGCCGTCGCGTAGCGCCTTTCGGACGGATCTCATGGGTGGACGTATGTGACTGCGTGTCAAAAAACCACCCCTGACTTTCGATTCGAAAGGCTTGAACCGGGGTTGTGCGTACTGGTTCACGTGTCAGGAAGCGACGGGACCGGTCGGACGTTCGCTGGGCGCGGTCGGCTGTTCGGCTCGCTGTGTGCGATGGTGTTTCTCGTCAACCTCGCCCGCGTCGTGTTCGCGCCGCTCGTCGAGCCGCTGCGAGCGGCGTTCGGGCTCTCCGGCGCGACGGTCGGCCTGGTGGCGACGATGGCGTGGGCCGGGAGCGCGCTGCCGCGCCTCCCGACGGGCTACCTGCTGACGCGGGTGCCCCGCCACGCCGTGGTGCTCGGGTCGGGCTGCCTGCTGACGGCCGCGGCGGCGCTGACGGCCGTCGCGAACTCGTTCGTCGTGCTCGCGGGCGGGGCGTTCCTCATGGGCGTCACCAGCGGCGCGTACTTCGTCGCCGCGAACCCGCTCGTCAGCGAACTGTTCCCCGACCGCGTCGGCCGCGCCATCGGCGTCCACGGGATGGCGAGCCAGCTCGCCGCGGTCGTCGCGCCGCTCGGGGTCAGCGGCGTCCTGCTGGTGTCGGACTGGCGGACGGTGCTGTGGATCGTCAGCGGCGTCGCCGCCGTGACGACGCTCGGCTTCTTCCTCGTCGCGCGCCGGGCCGAGATGCCGGACGCCGGGGCGAAGGACCGCGCGATCAAGGCCGCGTTCCTCCGCCAATGGCCGATCATCGTCACCGGCGTCGCGATCATCGGCGCGACGGGCTTCGTCTGGAACGGCGTGTTCAACTTCTACGTGACGTACCTCGTGGAGACGAAGTCGTTCGGCGAGCCCGCGGCGCGGAACATGCTGACCCTCGTGTTCGCGGCCGGCGTCCCGGCGTTCGTCGTGACCGGCCGGATCGCGGACCGCGTTCCGCACGTGCCGCTCATGCTGACTATCCTCGGCGGGTTCATCGCGTGTCTGCTGGCGCTGACCGCCGTCGAGACGCTCTGGCCCGTCGTCGCGGTGACGGTCGTGCTGGGCTACGTCGTCCACAGCCTCTTTCCGGCGCTGGACACGTACCTCCTCGACTCGCTCCCCGACGAGAACCGCGCCAGCGCCTACTCGCTGTACAGCGCGAGCATGATGGTCGTTCAGGCGAGCGGGAGCGTTGCCATCGGCACGATCACCGACGCCGGCGTCGGGTTCGACGCGCTGTACCGCGGCTTCGCCGTCGGGCTGGTCGCTATCCTGGTCGTCCTCGTCTCGCTGTACGCGTTCGACAGGCTGCCGAGCGAGGCGGTCACGGCCTGATCGTGGTTGCTCCCGCCACGTACCGATGTCTGCCGGTACCGGTGCTGGCGAGCACCGGGACGCAGTGAGAGCAACTCCCAGACGACGCGACCGCGAGTCGCCGCCGTTTTCATCGTGTAGACCAAGCCGTGTCTGATGGAGTACGTTCAGGAGCGGATCACGACGCTCCACGCGTTCGACGACCCGACGCCGGCGGCCCCGACCGACCGGAGCGCGGTCGTCGTCCCGATGACCGACCGGGAGCACGCCGGACTGGCCGCCGAGCACGTCCTGACGACGCTCGCCGAGGTCGACCCCGCCCGGGTCGTCGTCCCTCTCCGTGCGCCCGCCGACCGCGTCCCGGCGTTCGTGGAGTGGCTCGACACCTTCGACGCGCCGACCGAACTGCTGTGGTGCAACGCGCCCGGCGTCGAGGCGGTGCTCGACGACGCCGGCCTCGACGACGGCTTCGGCAAGGGCCGGGACGTGTGGCTGGCGCTCGGCGTCGCGAGCGAAACCGCCGACTACGTCGCGGTCCACGACGCCGACGCGACGACGTACTCTGCGAGCCACGTCCCGCGCCTGCTCGCGCCGCTCGCCGACGGCCACGCGTTCTCGAAGGGGTACTACGCCCGCGTGGAGAACGGCCGGCTGTACGGCCGGCTGTTCCGGCTGTTCTACGCGCCGCTGGTGCGCGCGCTCGCCGACGCCCACGACGTGCCGGTGCTCGACTACCTCGCCGCGTTCCGCTACGCGCTCGCCGGCGAGTTCGCCATGACCGCCGACCTCGCGCGGGACCTCCGCGCCCAGCGCGCCTGGGGGCTGGAGGTCGGCACGCTCGGCGACGCGTTCGAACACGCCGGCTTCGCCGGCACCGCACAGGTCGACCTGGGTCGCCACGAGCACGACCACCGTTCTGTTTCGGGTCCGACGGGGCTTGCCGACATGGCCCGACAGGTCGGCGCGGCGCTGTTCCGGGTCGTCGAGGCGGGCGGCGTCTCCCCCGACTACGGGACGCTGCCCGAACGCTACCGCGACGCCGCCGGGGCGCTCGTCCGCCAGTACGCCGCCGACGCGTCGTTCAACGGCCTCGACTACGACCCGGCGGCCGAGCGCGAGCAGGTGGCGGCGTACGCCGACGCGGTCGAGGAACCGGGCGCGGACGACCGCCTGCCCGCGTGGTCCGAGACGGCGATCGCGCCCGAGACGGTCGCCGGCGCCTCCGCCGAGGCGATCGAGCGCGTGACCGGCGGGGGCCGCTGACCGGCGCTCCCGGAAGCCTCATTCGGGGGGCCGCGCATGGGGACGGTATGGATACCGACGACGAGGCCGCCGCGCCGACCCACGACGAACTCGCGGGGGTCGTCGACCTGTTCGGCGCGCTGACCCGCGAGGAACTCCGGACGGCGCTGTCCGAACTGGCCTACCGCCGCGGCGACGAGTTCGACGCAGACGACGCCGACGACGCGATCGATTCGGGCGTCGAGGCGTACGCGCTCGTCGAGCACGACGGCCTGCTGGTCGCCGGTCCGACGGCGTTCCCGACGCTCCCGCCGAACGCCGAGGACCTCCCCCACATCATGGACGTCGACGAGCGGAGCGTCGACCGCGCGGCGCTCGGCGAGGCGGTCCGCGAGCGCGTGGCGGCGGACGCCGACGCGGCGCTGGCCGGCGACGACGAGGAGCGGATCGCGGCCCTGCTCGACGTCTGCTACGACGTGGAGGCGTGGGCCCCGGTGTCGCTCGACGGGACGCGGGCACGTCTGGACCGGCGACTCTAAGGGGAGTCGGGCCCGAACCCCTATCAGGAGATGCAACTGGACCTGGCCCGCGTCGCCGAGCACGCCCCGCGGCGGGTGACCGGCGAGAAGTACGACGCCGCCGTGCTCATCCCGGTCGTCGAGCGGGACGGCGAGGCACACCTCCTCTTCACGAAGCGGGCCGAACACCTGGGCGAGCATCCCGGGCAGATGAGCTTCCCGGGGGGCGGGCGCGAACCCGAGGACGACGGGCTGCGGGCGACCGCGCTCCGCGAGGCCGACGAGGAGATCGGTCTCCGGGCCGACGAGACCGAGGTCATGGGGCAGATAGACGACATCCGGACGATCACCGAGTACTCGGTGACGCCCTTCGTCGCCCGCGTCCCCGACCGCGAGTACGTCCCGAACGACGACGAGGTTGCCGAGATCGCGGTGCTGCCGGTCGCGGCCATGCTCGACGGGGACAACTACGACCACGAGCGCCGCGACCACCCCCACTACGGCGAGGTCGTGATCCACTACTTCCGGGTGGACGGCTACACCGTCTGGGGGGCGACCGGCCGCATCGTCGTCGACTTCTTCGAGCTGACGACCGACTGGCGCGCGCCCGAGCGGATCGACCCCGATTCGCGGGCCGACTGAGCGCCGGTGGATGTGTCCAGAAGCGGCGCGACGCGGCTCCGCGGAGCTTCGCCCCGAACGATACCCTTTTGCGCGTCGCTCTCCCAGTACGGTCCACATGGTCGCACAGACGATGGATCGCGTTCCGCGCGGACGATAGTTCTCCCTGCATGAGAGGTGACCGCCGATGCTGACCAGCGCCGAGACCGCCCTTGCCGGCCTCGACGCAGTCGCGCTGAAACCGTCGGAGTGTCGCGTCGAGCGAGCGGCGGAGCTGCCGGTCGACACCGTCGCCGTCGACTACGAGGGCCGGGACCACCTCCCGGACGCCGAGACGCTCGCGGCGCTGGCCGCGGACCGCGAGGTGCTCGTCACCACGCCGGTCCGGGCCGACGGGTTCGACCCGCTCGGCGACGACTCGCTCTCCGACGGCCTCCCCGACGGCGTCCGGCGCGTCCTCGTCGCGGGCCACCCCGCCTACCTGAGCGAGGCGGAGGCGGCCCGCGCCGTCGCGCCGCGCCTCGGCGAGGCCGTCGAGCGCTTCCCGGACGCCTGGGTCGGCACCGAGGGCGTCGAGCGCATCGCGCTGGCGGCGGGCGGCACCCAGTACGAACTGCTCTCCCGAACGACCGAACGTGACCTGCGCGCCCTGCGCGACGCCGGGCTCGCCGAGGAGGTGGCGGTGTACGCGCCGACCGTGCTCACCGACGACGAGGACGCCGTCCTCGACGCGGTCGGCGACTACGCCGCGCGCCGCAAGCCGGTGGCGCGGGCGCTCCCCGACGGCGCACCGACCGACAGCGCCGCCACGGGCCGCGCCCGCGAGGTGCTGTCGAAGGCCGTCCGGGACTACGCGCTGGTCGGCTCCCGCGAGACAGTCCGCGAGCGCGTCGCCGACCTGAAGGACGCCGGCGCGACGACCGTCGTCGGCTACCCCGCCCGCGGCGTCGACGCGTTCGCCGGCGGCGCGTAGCCCGGCACTCGCCGTCCGACCCGACTGGCTTGCAGCGGTGCGTCCGTCCCGGGGACTGGTACAACGCGGACGGTCCCGGAGAACTGGCCGACCCGTGGTGGACCCGGTGACGGATCGTCTCCCGAGGGGTTCACAAACCCAATAAAACGCTTTCCGTGGCACGAAGACTTCATTATGAATAGACAATCTTAACAGGCGATAGAACAACTATCCGATGATGCAACGATCTACCCAGGACTGGTGGCCGAACCAGTTGAACTTGGACATTCTCGACCAGAACGCGGGAACCGTCGGCCCCATGGACGAGGGCTACGACTACGCCGAGGAGTTCGAGGAGCTCGACCTCGACGCGGTGAAAGAGGACATCGAGGCGGTCATGACGACCACACAGGACTGGTGGCCGGCCGACTACGGCCACTACGGGCCGCTGTTCATCCGGATGGCGTGGCACAGCGCCGGGACGTACCGAACAGCCGACGGTCGCGGCGGCGCGGCCGGCGGCCGACAGCGCTTCGCGCCCCTGAACAGCTGGCCGGACAACGCGAACCTCGACAAGGCGCGCCGCCTGCTCGAACCAGTCAAGCAGAAGTACGGCCGGAAGCTCTCGTGGTCGGACCTGATCGTGCTCGCCGGGAACGTCGCCATCGAGTCGATGGGGTTCCGGACGTTCGGCTTCGCGGGCGGCCGCGAGGACGACTACCGCCCCGACGACTCCGTCGACTGGGGGCCGGAGGACGAGATGGACACCCAGGAGCGCTTCGACGAGGCCGGCGAGATCCAGGAGGGACTCGGCGCGTCCGTCATGGGGCTCATCTACGTCAACCCCGAGGGGCCGGACGGGAACCCCGACCCCGAGCTGTCGGCGGAGAACATCCGGCAGACGTTCAGCCGGATGGCGATGAACGACAAGGAGACCGCGGCGCTCATCGCCGGCGGCCACACCTTCGGGAAGGTCCACGGCGCGGACGACCCCGACGAGAACCTCGGTCCCGAGCCGGAGGCCGCCCCCATCGAACAGCAGGGCCTCGGCTGGGAGAACGAACACGGCACCGGCAAGGGCGGCGACACGATCACCAGCGGCATCGAGGGCCCCTGGACGCAGTCACCGACCGAGTGGGACACGGGCTACCTCGACAACCTCCTCGACTACGAGTGGGCCGCACAGAAGGGCCCCGGCGGTGCGTGGCAGTGGGTCCCGGTCGACGAGGACCTGCAGGACTCCGCGCCCGACGCCCACGACGACGAGGAGTCGGTGACGCCGATGATGCTCACGACGGACATCGCGCTGAAGCGCGACCCCGACTACCGCGAGATCATCGAGGAGTTCCAGGAGAACCCGATGGAGTTCGGGATGAACTTCGCGAAGGCGTGGTACAAGCTCACGCACCGTGACATGGGCCCGCCGGAGCGGTTCCTCGGCCCCGAGGTGCCCGACGAGGAGATGATCTGGCAGGACCCCCTGCCGGACGCCGACTACGACACGATCGACGAGGCCGACGCCGAGGAGCTCAAGGCGGAACTGCGTGACTCGGACCTGACCGTCCAGCAGCTCGTCAAGACCGCGTGGGCGTCGGCGTCGACGTACCGCGACAGCGACAAGCGCGGCGGCGCGAACGGCGCGCGCCTCCGCCTCGAACCCCAGAAGAGCTGGGCCGTCAACGAACCCGAGGAGCTGACCCACGCCCTCCAGACCCTCGAAGGGATCCAGGAGGAGTTCAACGCCTCGCAGGGAGACGACACGCGCGTCTCGCTCGCCGACCTCATCGTCCTCGGCGGTGCCGCGGGCGTCGAGCAGGCCGCGGCCGACGCGGGCTACGACGTCGAGGTCCCGTTCGAGCCGGGCCGCGTCGACGCCGCCGCGGAGCAGACCGACGAGGAGTCCTTCGAGGCGCTGAAGCCGAAGGTCGACGGGTTCCGGAACTACATCGGCGACGACCTCACCCGGCAGCCCGAGGAACTGCTCGTGGACAGGGCCGACCTCCTGAACCTGACGGCCAGCGAGATGACCGTGCTGGCCGGCGGCCTGCGCGCGCTGGGCGCGACCCACGGCGACGCCGAGCCCGCCTTCGTCGAGGAGCCGGGGACGCTCACCAACGAGTTCTTCGTGAACCTGACCGACATGGGCTACGAGTGGGAGGAGTCCGCGGACGGCGAGTACGCGTACGAGGTGCGCGACCGCGATACCGGCGAGGTCGCGTGGGACGCCACCCGCCTCGACCTCGTGTTCGGGTCGAACGCACGGCTCCGCGCCATCGCGGACGTGTACGCGGCCGCCGACGGCGAGGAGCAGTTCGTGCAGGACTTCGCCGACGCGTGGCACAAGGTCATGACGCTCGACCGCTTCGATCTGGAGTAAACTGAGCGCAGCGACCCGGTTTTTTCTGCCGCGATTTCCGCGCGACGACGGCGCTACGTCCAAGTACCTGCCGGCCGCACCGTCACGCATGACACACGTTGCAGTCGTGGGCGGCGGCGCGGTCGGCGCGACGGCCGCGTACGACCTGGCCGAGCGGGGCGCGGACGTGACGCTGTTCGAGCGCGGCGAGATAGCGAGCGGCAGCACCGGCCGCGCCGCGGGCATCGTGTACGACGCCTTCGCCGAGGACGTGGACGCCCGCGTGGCCGACCGCGCGGTCGAGCGGTTCCGCGAGTTCTCCGGCGAGGGCGACTTCGCGTTCCGCGAGACGCCGTACGTCTGGCTCGCCCGCGAGGGCGACGAGAAGCGTGCGAGCGCTATCCGCGAGCAGGTGCCCCGGATGCGGGACCACGGCCGGGACGTCTCCCTGCTGGACGCCGACGAACTGGCGGCGGAGTGGTCCGCGCTCCGGACCGACGACGTGGCGGTCGCCGCGGTCGCGCGGGACGCGGGGCGGGTGTATCCCGAGACGTACCCCCCGCTGCTCGCGTCGAAGGCCGAGGCCGCCGGTGCGAGCGTCGAGCCGAACGCCGTCGCGAGCGTGACGACCGATCCGGTGGGCGTCGCGGTCGACGGCGAGGACCGCGCGTTCGACGCGGTGCTCGTCGCCGCCGGCGCGCACACGAAGCGGCTGCTCGCCGAGGCCGGCGTTTCGGTCGCGCTGAAGCCGTACCGCGTGCAGGCGCTGACGACCGCCGACGGCCCGGACGTGCCGCTGACCTACGACGCGACGGGCGGGTTCTACCTCCGGCCGTACGGCGACGGCCTGCTCGCCGGCGACGGGACGGAGGAGTTCGAGAGCGACCCGGACGACTGGGCGCGCGACGCCGACGACGCGTTCGTCGAAGCGACCCGCGAGGGGATCGCCGCCCGGACGGGCGACGACGTGGACGTGACGGAGGCGTGGGCCGGCCTCTGCTGTGCGACGCCGGACCGCGACCCCCTGCTGGGCGAGGTCCGGGACGGCCTGTTCGTCGCCTGCGGGTTCCAGGGCCACGGGTTCATGCGCGCCCCGGCGCTGGCCGAGGCGGTCGCGGAGCAGGTGCTCGGCGGCGAGGGGGTCCCGGCGTTCGACCCGACGCGCTTCACCGGCGACGAGGAGTTCGAAATCGTCGAGGGGATGACCGTCGAGGAGTAAGGCGGCCGCCTCAGGCGAGGATCAGGCGTCGTCCGGGTCGACGGTCGTCTCGACCGCCGCGGAGCCGTCGTCGGACTCGGCTTTCGGGAGGTGGACGTGGAGTTCGCCCGTGTCGGTCAGCGTCGCCGTCGCGCTCTCGGCGTCGACGTTCACGCCGTCAGGAAGCTTCGCCCGGCCGTCGAGCGAGAGTCCGCGCCCGGGGAACAGCATCTCGAACCCCTCGTGGTAGTCGCGGAACCGGTCGACGCGGACCAGCACCGCGCCATCGGCGAAGCGCACCTGCACGTCGCTCCCCGTCGCCCCCGGCGCGTCGAACACGACGAGGACGGCGTCGTCGCTCTCCAGTACGTCCGCGGCGAGTGACCGCGATTCCTGCAGGCGACTGGTCGCCCGGCCGACCTGCTTGACCACGGTGTCGGTCACCGACTTGCCGATCTCTCGTAGGGTCATTGACCGATCCTACGTCGTCCAGCCGCCTAAATCCTGCGCGCTACAGTTCGATGAGTTCGAGCCCCTCGGTCTCCGCACAGTACGGGCAGACGAGGTCGTCCAAGCCGAGGTCCTCGGGCACGTCGTACGTGTAGTGGTTCTCGAACATGTCCAGCTCGCAGTCGTCGTTGGTACACTTGATCTCCTCGGTCTTCGGCATACCCGTCCGTTCGCGTGCGACGGAAAAGGGGCTTACGGAGGGCGAAACCCGGCCGAACCCGGCTGTCGTCAGCCCTCACCGAAGGGCAGTTCCATGAGCTCGAACAGCCGGCCGTCGAACGCCAGGGCGTCGGTCGGCGCGCGCCCCTCGGCCCACGCCAGGTTGTCTTGCTCACCCGAACCGATGTCGGTGAGGCCGTCGACGGCCTCGGCGAGCGCCCGGACCGCGTCGCCGTCGCGGTCGGTCCGGAGTTCGGTCCGCGTCACCCGCGTCTCCGCGCCGCCGATATCGTAGCCCACACCCCAGCCGGTCCACTCGCCGGCGTCGGCGTTGCGGGTCAGCGCGAACGTGGCCGCCTCGTCGAAGCCCGTGCGGGCGACCAGCGACTCCGAGCCGGCGACGGAGTCGACGAGCGTCTCGTCGGTCCGCAACAGCGATCGGAAGTCGTCGGCGTCGACGGCGCTCGCGGAGACCACTGTCCCCGCCCGGGAGGCACCGTGCCTGTCGTCGCCGTAGTGGCGGACGGAGAAGTCACCGACCGACTCCTCGCCGGTCGGGTCCCGGTCCGTGTTCGTGTAGACGTCGGCGTTCGCGGCGGCCGTCTCCGCGTCGAAGCGCCCGCCGCAGGCGAACAGCGACGGGCCCTCGAACAGCGGCGAGGCGGCGAGGACGGACCACTCCGTTTCATCGGGCGGCAGCGTCGCGTCGAACCGAAGACCGGGCACCTCCGGGGAGAGTTCGCCGGCGAGGTGGTCGCTCGCGGCAGTCAGCCGGGCGGGCGACTGGAACGTCGCCGTCATCGAGGTCTGGTCCTCGTAGTCCGTCGGGTCGTAGAGCCATCGCCGGGCCGGGGAGGGGTCGGCTCCGTCGTCGGTCGTCAATCCTGAGGAGTCGCCGCCGAGGACGCTGCTACAGCCCGCGAGGGCGGCGACCGCCCCGGCACCGGCGAGTCGGAGGGTGTCGCGTCGCGTTGAGGGCATCGGTCGTGGGAACCGTCGCGAGCGAGTAAAATCCGCCGACTGCACTGCCCGCCGCATCGCACCCGTTTTACCCGTCGAGCGTGTACGCCGGCGTATGACCGACCCCGCGAACCTGGACGTGACGCTCGTCGACGGCTACGTCGACGAGCCGGCCCACTTCGGGGTCCCGCCGTACGTCTCGACGTACCCGCGGTACACGGCGGGCGCGCTCGTCGACGCCGGCGTGCCGCCCGAGCGGATTACGTACCACACCATCGACGAACTGCGCGACGACCGCAACCGCTGGCGCGACGTGGCCGACGCCGACCTGTTCGTCTACATCGGCGGGATGACCGTCCCCGGCAAGTACGTCGGCGGCACCCCCGCCGAACCGGACGAGGTGCGCGAACTCGCCTGGACCGCCGACGGCGTCTCGATGATGGGCGGCCCCGTCCGCTTCGGCGTCGGCGAGGCGAACGAGGGCGCGAGCGAGACGGCCCGGGACGACCTGGACTTCGACTTCCTGGCGATGGCCGACGTGGAGGCGGCGGCCCACGACATCGTCGACAACGGGCTGGAGGGGTTCGAGGACCGATACCGCGGCGTCCCCGAGGAGACGCGCTGGGCGCGGAAAGGGGCCTTCGTCGTCGAACAGCATCCCAACCACCCGGACTACCTCATCGCCGAACTGGAGACCTCGCGGGGCTGTCCGTACCGCTGTTCGTTCTGCACGGAGCCGATGTACGGCGACCCGGACTTCCGGCCGCCCGAGTCCGTCGTGGACGAGGTGGACGCCCTCTCGGACCGCGGCGTCGAGCACTTCCGGCTCGGCCGGCAGGCCGACATCCTCGCCTACGGCGGCGACGGCGAGAAGCCCAACCCCGACGCCCTCCGTGACCTGTACGGCGGCATCCGCGAGGTCGCTCCCGACCTGGAGACGCTCCACCTCGACAACATGAACCCCATCACCGTCGTCGAGTGGCCGGACCTGGCCCGCGAGGGGATCCGCGTCATCGCCGAGCACAACACGCCCGGCGACACCGCCGCGTTCGGCCTGGAGTCGGCCGACCCCGTCGTTCAGGAGGAGAACAACCTGAACGTCACCGCCGAGGAGTGCTTCGAGGCCGTCCGGATCGTCAACGAGGAGGCCGGCTGGCGGCCGGGCGAAGGGGACGACGGCGAACGACCCCGCGGCCCCTCCACCGGCGACGACGCACCGAACCGCCTCCCGAAGCTCCTGCCCGGCATCAACCTGCTCCACGGGCTGAAGGGCGAACGCGAGGAGACGTTCGAGCACAACAAGCGGTTCCTCCGGCGCGTGTACGACGAGGGGCTGATGCTCCGCCGGGTGAACATCCGGCAGGTGATGGCCTTCGAGGGCACCGACATGGCCGAGACCGGTGCGGATCTGGCGAAGGATCACAAGCAGCTGTTCCAGCAGTACAAGGAGGAGGTCCGGGAGACGGTCGACAACCCGATGCTCCAGCGCGTCGCGCCGCCGGGCACCGTCCTGCCGGACGTGCATCTGGAGTACCACCAGGACGGCAAGACGTTCGGCCGCCAGCTCGGCACCTACCCCCTGCTCGTCGGCATCCCCGGCGAGCGCGAACTCGGCCGGACGATCGACGTGGCCGTCGTCGACCACGGCTACCGCTCGGTGACGGGCGTTCCCCACCCGCTGGACGTGAACAGCGCAACGATGGACGAACTCCGCGCGCTGCCGGGCGTCGGTCGCTCCAGCGCGGGCGACATCGTCGTCGACCGCCCGTACGACTCGCCCGCGGAGGTCGATATCGATGCGGACCTCGGCGCGTTCGCGACGGCCCGGCCGCCGGGAAGCGCGGACTGACCGCGTCCGGCCCCGTCCCGCAGTCGCCTGCAAGACCTATGATCCCCGAGCCGTTCGGTTCCTCCATGCGCGAGGCCGACGCAACCACTCGCGAGCGGATCGCCGACCGACTCCGCGGGGAGACGCTCTCCGCGAGCGCGCTCGCGGCCGAGTTCGACGTGACGACCGACACCGCACTGACCCACGTCGAGCACGTCGCGAAGTCGCTCGACGGCACCGGCGAGCAGCTTCTGGTCGCGCCCCCCGAGTGTCGGGACTGCGGGTTCTCGGACTTCGACGACCCCGCCAACCGCCCGTCTCGCTGCCCCGAGTGCAAGAGCGAGGCCGTCGCGGAGCCGTCGTTCCGGATCGAGTGACTTCCTCCCGTCCGTCCAGTTCCGAGGACGAAGGGCCCTGGGACGACATTGGAGTGTTCTAGGCGTTTTAGGGTTCACGTTAACCCTTCCCACACCATATGGCTGAATATGCGACCGACTAACGTGACCAGCAACGAGACGGTGTACGAATGTTTCGAATGCGGGGCGCGGACCGGTGCCGCCGACGCCGGACGATGTAGCGAGTGCGGCGGGGAACTGCTGAACCTCGGCGTCTCGCGGGACCTCTGACGGCGGCGGTGAGACCGCCCTCCGTCCGCCGAAGCCGCTAGTTACCGGAGAAGTCGATTCGACTCCCGGTAGAGAGATCCACGTCGCTCGCCGGGCCGATCCCGTCGAACTCGAAGCGGTCGTCGGTGAGGTACACTCCGCCGTCGGCGACGGTCACGTCGACGGGGTCCAGATTGGCCCCCTCGCAGGGGCCGTGTGTGCACTCGCCGTCGCCCGGCCGGAACGTCGCACCGTGTTTCGCACAGAGCAGTTCGCCGTCCCGAACCGACGCGCCGGATCCCCTGTCGAGGCGGACGTCGGTCCAGTGCGGGCAGTAGTTGCGCCAGGCGGCAACCGAGCCGTCGCCGCCCAGTCGCGTCAGGATCACCTCGTCCTCGTCGAACCCGTCCCGGACGGAACAGAGCAGGGTCCCGTCGTCGGGCACCGCGTCCACGTCCGCGATCCGGTCGGCCTCGTCCATACGCCTCCCAGCCGCGCCGAGGGTTTGAATCGTGCGAAAGCGACCGGCGCGCACGCCAACGGTTGGCCGCGCTACTCGTAGTGGCGGCGCTCGACGAGCCTGTCGAACAGCTTCGACAGCAGCTGCGTCACCGGGCCGCCGCCGACCTCGATGCCGTCGACGGTGGCCACCGGCCGGACCTCCCACGTCGTGTTCGTCAGGAACGCCTCGTCGGCCTCCCGCACGTCCTCCGGGTCGTAGCGCCCGGCGTGGCTCGGGACGTCCGTCTCGCGCTCGGCCAGGTCCAGCACGACAGCCCGGGTGATCCCCGGCAGGATGGGAAGCTCCTCGCTCGGCGTGTGGAGGCCGCGGTTGTCGACGAAAAAGAGGTTGCTCGTCGCCCCCTCCGCGACCGAGCCGTCTGGACCGCGCAGGAGCGCCTCGTCGCCGTCCGTCAGTTCGCGCCGCGCGAGGATCCCGTTCAGGTAGTTGTGCGTCTTGGCGTCGGACGGGAGCGCTGCGTCGTCCGGCTTTCTGGTCTTGACCGTCTGGAGGTCGGCCGGGCCGTCCGGGACCGGCGTCCCGTCGACGCCGCCACGCGGGAGTTCTGCGGCGGTCACGACGACCGTCGGGTCGACCTCGGGGTCCGGCGTCAGCTTCCCCGGCTGGACGCCGCGAGTGATCGCGAGGCGGACGGACGCATCGGCGAGGCCGTTCGCGTCGAGCACCTCCTGAACGCGAACCCGCAGGTCGGCGTCCGAGACGCCGTGGTCGATGCCGAGCGTCTCGCAGGTCCGGTGGAGCCGGTCGAGATGCGCGCCCCACTCGAACACCTCGCCGCCGTACACCCGGATCGTCTCGAACGCCGCGTCGCCGTACCGGAACCCGCGGTCGCGGACGCTCACCGTCGCCTCTTCGGCCGGGACGAGTTCGCCGTTTACGTGATACTGCATACGAAGTTCTGGATCAGTCGCTTGCCGGCGTCGAGCGAACGGGCGTCGTCGCCGCCGCGCTCGCCCGTGCCGGTGAGGATGCTTTCGGGGTGGAACTGGACGCCGACGTGCGGCTTCGACTCGTGACGGACGCCCATCAGGACGCCGCGCTCGTCGTCGGTCCGGGCCGTCTCGACCAGGGGGGCCGGCAGGTCAGCTCGCTCAACCGCGAGGGAGTGGTAGCGCCCGGCTTCGAGCGGGTCCGCAAGGTCAGCGAACACGCCCCGGCCGTCGTGGGTGACCTGTGAGGGCTTGCCGTGAACCACGTCCGGCGCGTGGCCGACCTGCGCGCCGTGGGCGGCACACAGCGCCTGATGGCCGAGACAGACGCCGAGCGCCGGGTAGTCGGTCTCCGCGAACAGCGGCACCGAGACGCCGGCCTCTGCCGGCGTTCCGGGGCCGGGCGAGACGACGACGCCGTCGGGGTCCAGCTCGCGGACCCCGGCGACGTCTATCTCGTCGTTTCGCCGGACGACGACGCCGTCATTGGTTGCGTCGTCGTCCACACCGTCTCGGTTTCCGGCCACCGCCTCGCCGACGTACTGCACGAGGTTGTACGCGAAGGAGTCGTAGTTGTCGACGACGAGGATCACGGCGGACCACCGTCCGTGGTCGCGCTCGACGGCTGGGAATCGCGTCCGTCGCCGCCCTCTACTGCGAGCGTGGCGCGGTCGCCCAGCGCCTCGTCGACGGCGGTCACGAGCGCCCGCGCCTTGTCGAGCGTCTCGTCGTACTCGCTGTCGGGGTCGGAGTCGTCGACGACGCCCGCCCCGACGCGCAGGCCGTACTCGTCGCCGTGTCGGACCAGCGTCCGGATGACGATGTTCAGTGTCGCGCGCCCGTCGAAGCCGAAGATCCCGACGCTGCCGGTGTACGGGCCGCGTCTGGTCGCCTCCACCTCGTCGATGATCGCCATCGTCCGTGGCTTGGGCGCGCCGGTGATCGTGCCGCCGGGGAACGTCGCCGCGACGGCGTCGGCGAGCGTCGCGTCGTCCCGCAGCGTCCCGGCGACCGACGAGACCAGATGCATCACCTCGGCGTAGCGGTCGACGCGGCGGTACTCCTCGACCGCGACGCTGCCGTACGCACAGACCTTGCCGAGGTCGTTGCGCTCCAGGTCGACCAGCATCGCGTGCTCTGCGCGCTCCTTCTCGTCGCTCGTCAGGTCGGCTTCGAGCCGTTCGTCCGCCGCCGCTGTGTCGCCGCGCGGCCGCGTCCCGGCGATCGGCTCCGTCCGGACGCGGTCGCCCTCGCGCTCCAGCAGGAGTTCGGGGCTGGCGCTCACCAGGTCGACGCCTGGGAACTCCAGCAGCGCCGAATAGGGCGCGGGGTTCACCTCGCGGAGCGCGTCGAACGCCGCGACCGGATGGACCGCGGCGGGGGCGGTCAACCGCTGTGAGACGTTGGTCTGGAACGTCTCGCCGTCGCGGATCCGCTGTTTGACCGTCCGTACGCGCTCGGCGAACGTCTCGCGGCCGCAGTCGCTCTCGAACGTCACCTCGTCCGCGTCCGCCGGCGGGGGTTCGACGCCGCGGTCGCCGTCGACGGCCTCGCGGGCGAGCGCCATCGCGCGATCCCGACCGCGGTCGAACGTGTCGTCCGGGTCGCCGTCGACCCGGGGACAGGCGGTCACGCGGAGAACGACCCCGTCCGACCCATCACCGTCGCGCGGCTCCTCCCATGTAGCCAGCCGGTCGTACGCCGCGACCTGCAGGCGCGGCAGGCCGCGGTCGTCGGCCGTCGCGTCGGGCAGGTCCTCCAGTTCGCGGGCGATATCGTAGGAGAGCCAGCCGACGACGCCGCAGGGGTACGGCACGTCGCAGTCCCCACGGACGAGGCGCTCGCCGTCGAGCAGGTCCGCGAGCGCCCCGAGCGACCGTGACCCTGCCGCACGGGACGCGGAGTCGTCGTCGGCATCCGAGACGTCGATCGACACTCGCTCGACCGGGTCGACCGCGAAGTGGCCCCAGCCCGACTGGCCGCCGGTCGTCGCGAGGTACGCGTCCCCGCCGTCGCCGCGGCGCGCGCGTCGGTACGCGGTGAACGGGTCCGAAACCCGGATTTGGACCTCGACCGGAACGCGGGCGTTCGACGGAGCCGCGGCTGCCGTCCGTCGATACGACGCCCTGTCGGTCACGAGCACCGGGTCAGTCACGGTCGCAGTTGGGGCGACGGGCACTAACTCGGTTGCGGTTTACCGGACCTTCGCCCGCTCGACCCACTCGCTGACCCGCTTCTCCGAGAGGTCGGTCTCCGCGGCCACCGACTCGGGGTCGGCCTCGGCGAGTTCGGTGATCGTCTCGATGCCGGCGTCGGCGAGCCGCTCGGCGTAGGCCGGGCCGATGCCCTTGATCTCGTCGACCGGGTCCCCGGCCGGTTCCTCCTCGCCGTCCTCGGCGTCGGCCTCGTCGGTCGGTTCGTCGTCGGTGTCTTCGGTCGAGTCGTCCTCGGCGTCGGCAGCCGATCCGTCGTCGGCATCCTCGGTCGGGTCCGTCGACTCGGCGTCGTCGGCCGAGCCGTCCGCGTCAGCGTCGGTGTCCGCCTCGTCGGCTTCGGTCTCCGAGTCATCCTCGTCGTCGGATTCGGTCGTCGTGTCGGTGCCTTTCACCGCCGCCTCCGTCTCGGCGTCCGGCGACTCCGCCGGTTCGCGCTCGACCGTCACGCCGATGTCGCGCTCCCGGTCGGACTCGTCGTTGTCGTCGAACCCGAGCAACGATTTCAGCTTTTTCAGTACCATTGCCTGACAGTAGATAGTCGGACTACTTAAACTCGTCCGCCCCGGTCAGAGCCGCGCCCGGAGCGCCGCGTCCATGGTCTCGACCGGGGCATCCCGGCCGGTCCAGCGCTCGAACGCCGCCGCACCCTGGTACAGCAGCATCCGCGCGCCGTCGACGGTCGTCGCGCCTGCGGCGTCGGCGTCCCGGAGCAGGCGCGTCTCCAGCGGCGTGTAGACGGCGTCGAGCACCGTCAGGCCGCCGTGGAGCGCGTCCGCGGGCACCGGCGTCGCGTCCTCCTCCATCCCGACGCTGGTCGCGTTGACGAGCACGTCGGCGTCGGCCAGTAGTTCGGGGAGCGCGTCGAGACCGTGCCCCGACGCGTCCGGCACGGCGTCGGCGAGGTCGTGGGCCGTCGATTCGGTTCGGTTGGCGACCCTGACGGTCGCTCCGGCGTCCGAGAGGCCGAAGGTGACCGCCCGACCCGCGCCGCCCGCGCCGACGACTACCGCGGTCGCGCCGGCTACGTCGGTCCCGGCGTCCGCGAGCGCCCGGCGCGCGCCCTCGGCGTCGGTGTTGTGCCCGGTGGGGCGGCCGCCGCCGAAGTCGACCGTGTTCACCGCGCCGATCCGGGCCGCGAGGTCGTCCGGGTCGACGGCGTCCAGCACCGCCTGCTTGAACGGGATCGTGACGTTCAGCCCCGCGACGCCGAGCGCGTCGGCTCCCCGGACGGCGGCCGCAGCCTCGTCCTTGGCCGGTTCGAACGTGACGTACCGGGCGTCGATGTCGAGCGCGTCGTACGCCGCTTCGTGCATCGGCGGCGACAGCGAGTGGCCGACGGGGTTGCCGACCAGTCCGAACACCTGCATGGCTCGTACGCCGGTTCGTGTGACAATAACTGGTCCGCTTGCCGGACAACGCAAGAACTACCTGTACCGTGGGTCAGGCTTGGATCGATGACCAGTCGGATCCGCCATCCGCTCACTGCGGTCGCCGTGACGACCCTCCTGACGCTGCCGTGGGTCGGTATCTACGCGACCGACAGCGTCGATGCGCTTGGAAACGTCGGAACCGTGGCCATAAGCGGTCTCTCCGTCCTCGCGGCGTCGTTCCTGCTCGCCTGGGGTGCCGAGACGGCCGAGAAGGACGTGCCACGCGCCTTCGCCATCGCCGTCCTCGCCGTCCTCGCGGTTGCCCCCGAGTACGCGGTCGACGCGCTGTACGCGTGGCAGGCCGGACAGGGGCGTGCCGGCGCGGGCGACCTCGCGGTCGCCAACATGACCGGCGCGAACCGCATCCTCATCGGTCTCGGGTGGTCGGGAATCGCGCTGTTTTCGATCTACCGTGCCAAGACCAGCGGCGACGTGGCCGTCGAACACAACGACGGGTTCCTGAACGACGCCGTCCTGCTCGACCGGAGCATCGCCACCGAGGTCTTCTTCCTCGCGCTGGCGACGCTGTGGGCGTTCTTCGTCCCGCTGAACGGCGGCATCGACGCGCTCGACATGCTGATACTCGTCGGCATCTACGTCGTCTACATCGGTATCGTCATCCGCGGCGACCCCGACGAGGAGGAGGCCCACGTCGGCGTCCCGGCGTACCTCCAGAAGACGCCGGCGTTCGTCCGGATCCCCTCGGTCCTCGCGCTGTTTGGCTACTCCGGCTTTCTCATCCTGACGGCCGTCGAGCCGTTCGCGATCGGACTCGAACACATCGGCGTCGACTACGGCATCCCCGAGTTCTTCATGATCCAGTGGGTCGCACCACTGGCCAGCGAGAGCCCCGAACTCATCGTGACGGCGTACCTCGTGAACAAGGCCCGGACGACGGCGGCGTTCAACGCGCTCATCTCCTCGAAGCTGAACCAGTGGACGCTGCTGATCGGGACGCTCGGCATCGTGTTCAGCATCTCGCAGGGGGCCTACGGCGTGCTGGAGTTCAACCAGAAGCAGGCGGCCGAGATCTGGATCACGGCCGCCCAGAGCTTCTTCGCGCTGGCCATCCTGATCAACTTCCGCATCTCGATGCGGGAGGCGGTCGCGCTGCTGGTGCTGTTCGTCTCGCAGGTGCTCATCGAGTACCTGCACATCCAGGGGGTCGTCGAGTTCATCAGCACGTACGACCTGCTCATCGCGTACACGGCCCTCTACATGGTCGTCGGGAGCGCGATGTTCCTCGCCCGCATGGACGACGTGCGCACCGTCGGCCGGATCGCCCGGGCGAACGCGACGGGGAACCAGCCGGCGGTCGACTCCGACTGAGCGCTTCGACACGCTTTTTTCCGCGCTCCGCCGACCAACGCCCAGTGATAGCGATCCTCGTCAGCCGCGCCGACTCGGCCTCGGAACACCTCGGCGAGCGCCTGCTCGAACTCGCCGGCTGGGACCGACGGACCGACGACACCCGCCCCGACGCCGCCGGCGGCGGCGAGTACTACCGGACCGACGGCTTCGAACTGCGGACGTTCGACGACCTCCACCTGTACGTCGACGACGCGGCGGCGGCGTTCGACGACCCGGACCTGCTCGTGTTCGCGTCGCGCCACGCCGGCGAAACCGGCCCGCTCCTGACCGCCCACTTCACGGGCAACTTCGGCCCGGCGGAGTACGGCGGCGAGTCCGGTGATCTCGCGGCGGCCTGTCCGAACGCCCACGCGGCCGTCGTCGATGCGTTCGCCGACCACGCGCCCGAGGGCTACGAGGTCGGGATGGAGTGTACCCACCACGGTCCCAGCGCGGTCGGCGTCCCGTCGATGTTCGTCGAACTCGGCAGCGGCGAGGACGAGTGGGACGACCCCGAGGGAGCACGCGCCGTCGCGCGCTCCATCCTCGACCTGCGCGGCGTCGCCCCGGACCGCGATCGAACGCTGGTCGGCTTCGGTGGTGGCCACTACGCGCCGCGGTTCACCCGTATCGTCCGCGAGACCGACTGGGCCGTCGGCCACGTCGCCGCCGACTGGTGTCTGGACGCGATGGGCGACCCGGAGTCGAACCGGGACGTGATCCGCCGCGCGTTCGAGGAAAGCGGCGCGTCGTACGCGGTCGTCGACGGCGACTACCCCGCGCTGGAACGGACGGTCGCGGATCTGGGCTACCGCGTCGTGAGCGAGACGTGGGTCCGGGAGGTCGGGGACCGCCCGCTCGACGCCGTCGAGGCGCTGGAGGACGCGCTGACGACGGTCGACGACGGCCTGCGGTTCGGCGACCGGTCGGCCGACGACGGCTTCGACCCCGTCTCCCTCCCGGCGGACCTGGTCGACGAGGCGCAGGGGATCGACGCCGAGGCCGCGCGGGCGGCGGTCGCCGGCGAAACCGTCGCCTTCGAGACGAGCGAGAACGGCAACCGGCTCGGGGCCAGTGCAGCCGTCCCCGCCGACGGGAGCCGCGACGCGGTCGTCGACGCGCTGGTCGCGGTGCTGGCCGAGGGGTACGACGAGGTGGGCCGCGCGGACGGCGCGGTCGTCGCCCGGGAGACGGCGTTCGACCCGTCGCTTGCCCGCGATCTGGGCGTGCCAGAAGGGCCGAAGTTCGGCAGGCTCTCGGCGGGCGAGCCGGTCACCGTCGACGGCGAGACGGTCGAACCGGCGGACGTTCGGGCCGAGCGAACGCGCCGGTTCGATCTCTAGGCCGCGCCTACCGCGTCCGACGCGCGTCCGCCGCCGGGGGGAAAGGTAATTAACCTGCATCAAATAGTGGGGGCCAAGAATGGATTCGATCGTAGACGAGGCAATCGACGAGGCCGAGGAGGAGGAGGGGGCGGACCCGCGAGACCCGGCGGCCCACGACGTGAACCAGACGGGGAAGATGACCGACGACGAGCTGAAGGACGTACTGGAGGACCTCCAGACGAACATCACGGTCATCGGCTGCGGCGGCGCGGGCGGCAACACCGTCGACCGGATGGCCGAGGAGGGGATCCACGGCGCGAAGCTCGTCGCGGCCAACACCGACGTCCAGCACCTCGTCGGCATCGAGGCCGACACGAAGATCCTGATGGGCGAGCAGAAGACGGAGGGCCGCGGGGCCGGCTCGCTCCCGCAGGTCGGCGAGGAGGCCGCCCTCGAATCCCAGGACGAGATCATGGACTCCATCGAGGGGTCGGACATGGTGTTCGTCACCGCCGGTCTCGGCGGCGGCACCGGCACCGGGAGCGCCCCCGTCGTCGCCAAGGCCGCCCGCGAGTCGGGCGCGCTCACTATCTCCATCGTCACGACGCCTTTTACCGCGGAGGGCGAGGTCCGCCGCACCAACGCGGAGGCCGGCCTTGAGCGCCTGCGCGACGTGAGCGACACCGTCATCGTCGTGCCGAACGACCGCCTGCTCGACTCCGTCGGCAAACTGCCCGTCCGGCAGGCGTTCAAGGTGGCCGACGAGGTGCTGATGCGCTCGGTCAAGGGCATCACCGAACTCATCACCAAGCCCGGCCTCGTCAACCTCGACTTCGCCGACGTGCGCACCGTGATGGAGCGCGGCGGCGTGGCGATGATCGGCCTCGGCGAGTCCGACTCCGACGCGAAGGCCCAGGACTCCGTGAAGACGGCGCTGCGCTCGCCGCTGCTCGACGTGGACATCTCCGGCGCGAACTCCGCGCTGGTCAACGTCACCGGCGGCAACGACATGTCCATCGAGGAGGCCGAGGGCGTCGTCGAGGAGATCTACGACCGGATCGACCCCGACGCACGCATCATCTGGGGCACCTCCATCGACGAGACGCTGGAGGGGTCGATGCGCACGATGATCGTCGTCACGGGCGTCGAGTCGCCGCAGATCTACGGCCGCAACGAGGCCGCACAGGAGGAGGCCTCCCAGCGCGCCGAGGACATCGACTACGTCGAATAGGGTCGTCGGCCCCGGTTCGTCCCCGCGCCCGGAGCAATAGATAGAAAAAGGCCCGCGCGTTACTGGCGGGCATGAAAGTCCCATACGACCTCACCTCGTACGTACGGGTGCTGAAGATGGCCAGCACCCCCTCCTGGGAGGAGTTCTCCCAGATCGCCAAGATCGCCGGTGCCGGCATCCTGCTGGTGGGCCTGCTCGGCTTCGTGATATTCGTGCTGATGTCGTTCGTTCCGGGGGCCTGACGATGCCGATCTACGCAGTCAAGACGACGGCGAGCCAGGAGCGCACCGTCGCGGACATGATCATGAACCGCGAGGAGGACGACATCCACGCCGCGCTCGCGCCCGACTCCCTGACGAGCTACGTGATGGTGGAGGCCGAGAACGACGGGATCATCTCCCGCGTGCTGGAGGAGATCCCCCACGCTCGCAGCATGGTCCCGGGCGAGAGCGGCATCTCGGAGGTCGAACACTTCCTCTCGCCCAAGCCGGACGTCGAGGGGATCGCCGAGGGCGACATCATCGAACTCATCGCCGGCCCCTTCAAGGGCGAGAAGGCGCAGGTCCAGCGCATCGACGAGGGCAAGGACCAGGTCACCGTCGAACTGTACGAGGCGACGGTGCCCATCCCCGTCACCGTGCGCGGCGACCAGATCCGCGTGCTGGATAGCGAGGAGCGCTGAGCGTAGCGAAAGCGCTCCTCGGAAAAGTCAAGCGGGGAGCGCAGCGACCCGCGAGACAGCGAAGAACGGTAGTTCTTCGGACCACGTGAACGGGCGCTTCGCGCCCGTGAACGGATAGCGAGGAGCGCTGAGCGCAGCGAAGCGTTCCTCGGAAAAGCCGAGCGGGGAGCGTATCGACCCGCGAGACAGCGAAGAACGGTAGTTCTCCGGACCGTATGAAGGAGTGTTGTCCGTCTTCGACGCCTACGCCGTCCCTTCCTCGTTCAGCCGGTCGACGACCTGCTGGAGGTCGGCCTCGGCCTCGATGGCCTCTTTCACCTGCTCGCGCTGGCGGACCGCCTCGGAGCCAGCGCCGTACGCGCGGACGTACTCCGCGCGGGTGTGCTCGTCGAACGCGTGGCGGATGGCGAGGTAGCCGTCCGGCACGACGACGCCGCACACCTTGCACTCGCGGCGCTCGTGGTCGTTCGTCTGGTGGACGATGGCGCTCTCCGCGTCGGCGAACTGCTCCCCGCACCCGTCGATGCCGCATTCCCAGGCCATTGCCGGGAGGATGTACGTCCCGCCGTATAGACCTTTCCGACCGGCGACGGGTCGAACCAGAACCCATAATGGGGGGCCTCTGAAACGTGGACTACGTGACGGAGAGCGACGTGGTCCGGGTCGACATGCACGTGAAGGTACTCGACGAGCGCGTCGTCCGGCGGGCCAAGGAGCGCGGACTGGACGCGCTGGTGTACGCGCCGCATTTCACCCGGCTTCCGGCCATCGAGGCGACGGCCGAGCGATACTCCGACGAGGAGCTCGCCGTCATCCCCGCGCGCGAGGTGTTCACCGGCGACTGGCGGAACCGGCAGCACGTCCTCGCGCTCGGTCTCGACGAGCCCGTCCCGGACTTCATCACGCTGGAGGGGGCGATGGCGGAGTTCCGGCGGCAGGACGCCGCGGTGCTCGTCCCCCATCCCGGGTTTCTGAACGTCAGCCTCGGCGAGTCCTCGATACGGCAGTACCGCGACACGATCGACGCGGTCGAGACGTACAACCCGAAGCTGACCCGCCGCGGAAACCGGCGGGCGCGCACCGTCGCGGTCCGGCAGAACCTGTCGCCGTTCGCCTCGTCGTACGCACATCTCCCGACGACGGTGGGGGAGGCGTGGACTGCCCTCAACGGCGACGCGGTCGGCGACGACGTGACGGCGGCGTCGATAGTGGCGGCGCTCAAGGCCGGCGCGGACCGACGTATCGACCACCGAAGCGGTCTCACCCACCGACGCAGTCGGATCGCGGAACAGGCACACCTCGTCTGGGAGAACACCTGGGGGAAGATAGACCGCGTGTTCCTCTCCGGGACCGAGCCGACCCACCCCCGACACATCGCCTACGACGGCGCGTTCGACGACATCGCGGCGTACTAACGGCAGGTTCTTTTGAGTTCGACCCCTAGCCGGCGGCGTGGTATCGGACTGGCTGTGGTCGCTCCCCGAGTGGCTGGTCGTCGGCCTGGCGCTCGGAGCGGCGTTTACCCTCGTCGCGATCGGCGTGTTCTTTGCGGGCGTGCGGCTGTTCCCGGCCTCCAACGAGTACGCGACCGACCGGAGCAGCGGCGACACCGGCGAGGCGAAGCGCCGCGCCGAGATCCGCGAGTACCTCCAGCTGATCGACGAACCGTACGCCGAAAACCAGGTCGTCGAGGGGCAGCGCGTCGCGTTCTACCTGCCACAGCGCGGGGTCGCGGTCACGTTCGACGCGCAGGCGTACTTCCGACTCGACGGCTCGTCGACGCGCGCGGTGCTGATCGAACACGAGATGCCCGGACTCCACCTCGGTGACCGCCTCCCGTTCGAGACGCCGGAACTGGAGCCGACGGTCGAATCGGCGGACCCGGTCGCCGCCGCGTTCGACACGCTCGACCTCCCGAGAGACGCGACGCCGGACGACGTGAAGGCCGCCTACCGGGACCGCGTCAAGGACGTGCACCCGGACCACGGCGGCGACGAGGAGGCGTTCCAGCGGGTCCGCGAGGCGTACGCGCTGGCCCGCGAGCACTCGACCTGACAGCCGGTCGGTCGCCGCACCCAGCTACGCCGCGTCGGTCACTTCGTACGGCGCGTCGGCGTCCCGGAGCGCGTCGGTCACCCGGCCGACGTTGTCGGCGGTCGCGACGACGACGGCGTCCAACCCGCGGCCGGCCGCGTCGGCGGCCACCTCGCCCGCGGCGAACGTCGTGTCCGCGTCGACGCCCGCGCGGTCGAGCGCGACGACCGCTTCCACCCCCGACGCGGTGACGACGCCGGCGTCGGCACAGATCCCGGCCAGCGCGTCGGCGTCGACCGCGCGGCTACCCCCCGACCGGACCGGCGGCACCTGGAGCACCGTCACCGACCCGGGGTCGAGGTCGATCACGCCCTCGAAGCCGGTGACGCCCACGTCGCCGCCCGCGTCGGCGTCGGTCGTCGCCACGCCGGTTGCCGGTCCCTCGTCGCCGGGCGTCGCGTGGAGCAGGCCGTCGACGAGCGACAGCGTCACGGCGTCGCCCTCGGCGATCCGGTCCGTTGCGACGGCGGCGTCCTCCTGGACGCTCCCGAGGATGTCCTCGGTGACGTGGTCGGCGAAGCGGCGCACGTCGGTCGCCTCCCGGAGGAGCCAGTCGACGCCCTCCTTGGTCACGCGGTAGCGCGACCGCCCCTCCTTCTCGACGAGCGCGTCGTCGACCAGTTCGCGGATGTACTCGCTGACCGCCTGGCTGGTGACGCCGACGGCGTCGGCGATCTCGCCCTGACTCACGGCGGGCTGACGGTCCGCGATCTCGACGAGGATGCGAAACCGCGTCGCGGCCCGCTTGTTCTCGAGGACGTCGGCCATGGTGTGTGGGTCGGCCGCGCGGCTAAAAAACCCCCACGACGGGCGGACGGTGTCGGCTCCCGGAACCGGTCCCGTTCCCGCGGTCGTGTGCGTTCGCCGGGATCCCGTCAAGTCTTTATTCCGACGCGACCACACCACAGAACGTGATCGTCCTCGCAGTCCCCGACGCGCTGGCCCCCGTCACCGCCGTCTCGGACCCGCTCGCCTGGGTCGTCGTGGTCGCGTTCGTGCTCGCGTCGGCCCTGACCTGGGCCGAGCGCCGGACGGCCGCCCGCTACCTCGCCAGCGGGACGTGGGGCCTCTTCGGCGTGTTCTGGCTCACGGTGTTCCCGACGTTCTGGTTCGAGATGCGCAGTCTCATCGAGGGGACGCTGTCGCTCGTGGCCGTCCCCGCCTGCATCTACACGGGCTACCTGCTGTACGACGGCCGCGAGTCACTGTTGACGCTCTCCCACGCCGTCGGCGTGATGGGGCTCATCTACCTGCCCGCCGAGACGATCCCCCTCGTGCGCCGGTTCCTCGTGGAGACGGTCGCCAGCCAGTCCTACGCCGTCATCACCGCGCTGGGCTACTCGCCCGAACTGGTGCCGGTCGACAAGGACGTGGCCGTTCAGGGGTACATGAGCATGTTCGTGTTCACGGACGCGACTGGCCACGAGTACACGACCCACATCGTCACCGCCTGCACCGGCATCGGGAGCATGGCCATCTTCGCCGGCCTCGTCGCCGCGGTCCGCGCGCCGCTGCGCCGGAAGGCGAAGGCGCTCGGTCTCGCGGTCGCGGTCATCTGGGTGTTGAACATCGCGCGCAACGTGTTCATCGCCATCGCCTTCGGCAACCAGTGGTTCCAGCAGGACCCGCTCGTGTACGTCGCCACCGAGTTCGCCGGCTATCAGGACCCGAACCTCACCTCGTTTTTCATCGCTGACCGGGTGATCAGCCAGAGCCTCTCGGTGGTCGCGCTGGTCGGCATCACGTGGCTCGTCGTCCGCGAACTCCCGGAACTGCTCGACGTGATCGAGGAGGCGCTGTTCGTGGTGACGGGCACGGAGTACGACCTTGCCGACGCGCTCGGCCAGCCGGTCCGGGCCGACGGCGGCGAGAAATGAAGTTCCGGGACCGCGCCTGCTACCTTCCGGACCCCGATTCGCTGGTCCTCACCGACCTCCACGTCGGCCGGGCCGCCGCCTCGAACGTCGAGTTCCCGCTCGGGGAGCGCGGGGAGCTGACCGACCGCATCGCCGCGCTCGTCAACGACGTCGCGCCCGCGGAGGTGGTCGTCGGCGGCGACCTGCTCCAGGCGTTCGACCACGTGCCCCACGGCGTCGCGGAGACGGTGGACCGGCTCCGGGCCACGGTCGACGCTGCCGGCGCGGACCTGGTCGTCACGCCCGGCAACCACGACAGCCAGCTCTCGGCGGTGTACGACGGCCCCACGGCCGACGAGTACCGCCTCGCGGACGGCGAGACGGTCGTCTGTCACGGCCACGAAGCGCCCGACGCGGATGCGGCGCGCTACGTCGTCGGGCACGACCACCCCGCCGTCGAGATCGAGGGGCGGAAGCGGCCCTGCTACCTCGTCGGCGAGGGCGTCTACCGCGGCGCGGACGTGGTGATGCTCCCGGCGTTCACCCGCCTCGCCGCCGGCGTCACGGTAAACGGGATGCACGCGGCGGACTTCGCCTCGCCGCTGGTCACCGACCCTGACGCGTTCCGCCCGGTGGTGTGGGACGGCGACGCCGGCGAGGCGCTGGAATTTCCGCCGCTCGGCGACCTGCGGTCCTTCCTATAGGTCGTCGAGGACGGCCTCGGCGGCACGGCGGCCGCTCTCCATCGCGCCGTTTATCGACGACCACGCGGTGTAGTCGCCGGCGAGGTACGTCGCGCCTGCCGGCGCGCGGACGCCGGGGAGCGACTCCCGGAACCCCGGCGGCTGGGCGAACTGCGCGAACGGGACGCGCTCGGTGCGGACGCGTTCGAGGTCGACGAAGCTGTGTTCGGGGTACCACGACGCCAGCGCCTCGTGGGTCAGGTCGGCCAGTTCCACGTCGCTCTCCTCGCGCTCGCCGAGGAACGTCGCCGCGAGCAGGGTCGTGTCGTCGGGCGCGTACTCCGGCGCGACGGCGGTCATGTCGACGACGTGGTTCGGGTCCGCTCCCTCGGCGTTCAGGATGAGTCGCTTGCCCGCGTCCAGTCGCTTCGCCGCCGGATAGGCGTAGTACTGCGTGACGCAGGCCCGCGCCTCGGTCGGCACCGCGTTGACGCCGGTCAGGTCCCGGGCCGACGGCGGGTCGGCGGCGACGACGGCCGCGTCGGCCGTCACCGTCTCGCCGCCGACGGTGACGGTCACGTCGCCCTCGCCGTTCGCGGTCCCCGCGGCGTCGACGCCGTCGACGGTCGCACCCGTCTCGATCCGCGCGCCGGCGTCGCGGGCGGCGGCCGCGAGCTGTTCGGGGATCGCCGCCATCCCGTCGGCGGGGACGGCGATCGCGCCCGACGAGAGCGCGCGGAACGTGTACTCGAACACGCGGCTGGACGTTTCGAGCGACCGGTCGAGCGTTATCCCGCCGTAGAACGGCGCGGCGAAGTTCTCGACGAACGCCGCGGAGAAGCCGTAGTCGCGGAGGTACTCGCGGATGGTCGTGTCGTCGCCCGCGAAGATGTCGCTGCTGGGTGTGTTCCCCAGTTCGCGCCGCAGTTTCAGCGTCAGCAGCTTGTCCCGCGTCGTCACCTCGCGGTTGAACAGCGAGTCGGTGAACGCGCCGAGGTCGCGGAACGGGTCCGAGAGGATCGACCGCTCGCCGGGCCGGGCGATGCAGGCCCCGGGCGTGAACCGCCGCAGCGAGAGCGCGTCGAAGTCGAGTTCGCGCTTCGCGGCCGGATAGGCAGTGAAGAGCACCTGGAACCCGCGGTCGAAGACGAACCCGTCCTCGCGGGTCGTGCGGACCCGGCCGCCGACCGAGTCCTCGCGCTCGAACAGCTGCACGTCGACCCCGGCGTCGGCGAGGCGTCGTGCGGCGACGAGTCCCGACAGGCCGCCGCCGACCACGGCGACGGTCGCGTCGTCTGACATGCCCGAACGGTGGGGCGCACGCCACAAAACGACTGCGAGACGCGCCGCCTCCGCCCGCGGCGTCGGCCGGTGGGTGGGACTGGGATCCAGTCACATGGTGACGTCGGGGGAACGACCCAAAATGGTTTGGAGCGGGGGTTAACCGGGTTCGGACGCTCGGTACGGGTGTCGATGAACATCGCACGCGCAACGTCATGGGAGGGGTCGGCGGCGAACGCGGAGCGCGAGGACGGCACTCCCGGGTCCACGCTCCGGAACGCCGTGTCGGAGCCGGAGCGGCGGTATCTGCTGCAGTACCTGCTGCTGAACAGGTACATGGTGACGCGGGCCGACGCCGCCGAAGAGGTCGCCGCACGCACGCAGGACACGGGCCGCGAGGCGGTGAGCGACGACGACCGAACGCGGGCCGAGATCCGGCTCGAACACGACCACCTGCCTCGGCTCGAAGCCGCCGGGATCCTGGAGTACGACAGGGCGAGCACGATGGTCGCGCTCCGACCCGACGCAGAGTCGGCTGTCAGGGCGGCGCTGTAGGACCGGCCGCCGTGCACCCGCGGAGAGACAGGCATTTGGTCGGCCCGGCCGGACTCCCGGCCATGGACACGACGGAGGCGTTCGTCGGACTGGACTGCGTGGACTGTGGCGAACGACACGATGCGGCGACGGCGACACACCGCTGTCCGGACTGCGGCGGCATCCTCGACCCGGCGTACGACTACGACGCGGTCGACATCGACCGGGCGACGCTCGCGGAGCGCCCGTTCGAGACGATGTGGCGCTACCACGAACTCCTCCCCTTCCCGCGCGATGCGGCCGTCTCGATGGACGAGGGGGCGACCCAGCTCGTCGACTGCCCGACGCTCGCGGACGAACTCGGCGTCGGGCGCGTGCTGATCAAGGACGAGGGGCGGAACCCGACAGGCACGTTCAAGGACCGCGGGCAGACCGTCGCGGTGACCGCGGCGGTCCAGCACGGTGCCGACGAGGTGGCGCTCGCCTCCGCGGGCAACGCCGGGCAGGCCGCGTCGGCGTACGCCGCGCGGGCCGGGCTGGACTCGAACGTCTTCCTCCCCTCGCGGGCCGGCTTCACGAACAAGGCGATGGTGAACGTCCACGGCGGCGAGATGACCGTCGTCGGCGGGCGCATCGGCGACGCCGGGGCGGCCTACGAGGACGCGCTGGCGGAGCACGACGACTGGTACCCACTGCAGACGTTCGTCACGCCATACCGTCACGAGGGGAAGAAGACGATGCTGTACGAGATCGTCGAGCAGGAGGACTGGGAGGTTCCCGACGCCGTGGTTTACCCGACCGGGGGTGGCGTCGGCCTCGTGGGTATGCACAAGGCCGCGACGGAACTGCGGGACCTCGGGCTGACCGACGACCTCCCCGCGATGTACGCCGCGCAGGCCTCGGGCTGTGCGCCGATCGTCGAGGCGTTCGAGGCGGGCCGGGAGCGCCACGAACCGGTCGAGACGCCGGACACTATCTGCGGCGGGATCGAGATCCCCGACCCCGGAGCCAGCCCCCTGATCCTCGAGGCGCTCCGCGAGAGCGACGGCGGCGCTGTGGCGACCGACGACGACGAGATCCTCGCGAGCGCGATCACCGTCGCACAGGAGGAGGGGATCGAGATGGGCGCGACCTGCGCCGCCGCGGCCAGCGGCGCGATGGAACTGGCAGAGCAAGGCGAGTTCGGTCCGAACGCCACCGTCGTCCTCCTGAACACCGGCGCGGGCAACAAGGACGACGACATCCTCCGGAGCCACCTGATGGGCCAGGGCGTGTAGGGGGCTGAACGACCGTCGACTCGCCGCCGCAGTTACCGTCGAGGTTTGGACGCTCGTTCGATCTCGTCTTAGACGGGACAGATATAAGCGTTAGACTAGTCTAAACCCGGGCGAGATGTTGAGCGACGTGATGGAGGACTATCTGAAATCGATCTACTACCTCGAACGTCACGAGGGTGCGCCGGTCGGCACCTCCCGGATCGCGGAGTATCTGGACGTGACCGCGCCGACCGTCACGAGTATGCTCGACAGCCTGGAGGAACGTGGGCTCATCGAGCGCGAGAAGTACAAGGGCGTGGAGCTGACGGCCGAGGGCGAGACGGTCGCCGTCGAGGTGGTGCGCCACCACCGCCTGCTGGAGGCGTACCTCACCGAACATCTGGACTACAGCTGGAGCGAGGTCCACGACGAGGCCGACGCGCTCGAACACCACATCAGCGAGGAGTTCGAGCGCCGCGTCGCGGAGGCGCTCGGCGACCCCGACGTGGACCCACACGGCGACCCGATCCCGAGTGCCGACCTGACGCCGCCGGAGGAGGACGACACGACGCCGCTGGCCGAGCAGGAGGTCGGCGCGACCGTCGAAGTCGCACGCGTCTCCGACCGCGACGAGTCCGAACTCCAGTATCTGGAGGACGCCGGCATCACGCCGGGCGTCCGGCTGACGGTGGTCGACGTCGCCCCGTTCGGCATGGTGACCGTCGAAACCGAGGCCGCCGACGAGCAGAGCCTGCCGGAGTCCGTCGCACGCTCGATCCGCGTGCGGGCGGCCAGCGACGAGTCCGTCGGCGAGGTGAGCCGTGCATGACCGGCTGGTGGGAGCTTGCGGTGATCGCCTTCGTCGCACAGCTGACGGTGCTGCCCGGCGAGAAGGTCCAGTTCATCATCGCCGGGCTGTCGACGCGGTACAACCCGCTCGTCGTCGTCGGGGCCGCCGGGACGGCGTTCGCCGGGTGGACGGCCGTCGAGATACTCTTCGGCCGCGCCGTCAGGACGGTCCTCCCGGGCGTCTACCTCGACGTCATCGCCGCCTCGCTGTTCCTCCTGTTCGCGTACCTGCTGTACCGTTCGGCCCCGGACCCCGGCGAGGGGTTCCCGGAGGCCCAGACCGACGGCGGCGTGGCCGGGTTCTCCGGTGACACACCGACCGTCCTGGGCCGCGAGGTGCCCCAGGCGTTCGGCGGGTTCCTCCCCATCTTCTCGATGATGGCCGTCGGCGAGTTCGGCGACAAGACCCAGATCATCACGATCACCCTCGCGATCGAGTACGGCGCGAGTTCGGCCATCTGGGTCGGCGAGATGCTCGCGATCATCCCCGTCAGCCTCGCGAACGCGTACCTGTTCCACCGGTTCTCGCACAAGTTCAACCTCCGGAAGGCACACTACGCCGCGGCGGGCCTGTTCGCCTTCTTCGGGCTGGACGGCTTCCTCGCGGTGACGACGGACTTCTCCATCTGGGAGACGGTGGTCGAGACCGTCTCGACGGCGCTGGTCGGCCTCGTCTGACCCTGCCGCAACCCGGCGGTTTTAGTTGCTCGGGGGCGACCCCTCCGTTCGTGACGAACCTCGTCGTGACGGCGCTGGCCGGGATCGTCTTCGGCCTCGCGCTCGCAGCCCCGCCCGGTCCGATGAACGCGATCATCGCCGAGGAGAGCGTGCTCCGCGGCTGGGGAGCCGGGTTCAAGGCGGGGCTGGGCGCGATGACCGCCGACGCCGTCTTCTTCGTGCTCGCGCTGTTCGGCGCGGTCACGGTCGTCGACCGTCTCCCGACGCTCCGGGCCGCGATGGTCGGGGTCGGCGGCGTGTTGATGCTGTACTTCGCCTACGGAGCCTTCACCGACGCGACCGACGGCTTCGTCGGCGACGCCGAGCTAGACGACGACCGCGGCTTCCGGAAGGCGTTCGTCCTCGCCCTGACGAACCCCTATCAGGTCGTCTTCTGGCTGACGCTCGGCGTCGGCATGCTCGAACCGGGCACGCTCGACGTGTTCGAACCGATGCCGTACCTCGGCCCGGCGCTCGCCGGCACGTTCGTCGTGGCGACGGGCACGCCGACGCTGCTGGTCGGCTTCTTCGCCGGCATCCTCGTCTGGATCGTCGGCTTCCCGGCGACGCTGGTGCGTGTCGGCCGGCGGATCGACGCGTTCGCGCCCGCCGTGGCGTACGCAAGCGCCGGGGTGCTGGCCGCGTTCGGCGTCGTCTTCCTCTCCGACGCCGTCGAGACGCTGCTCTAGCCGTCGAACTCGTCTATCTCCGCGACCTCCTCGGTGAGCCACTCGCGGAACCACTTCACCCGCTTCAGCCGGCGATGCGCGATGCTCTCGGCGGTGTCGGACTGCACGCGGTCGGTCGCGTCGCGGCCCCGTTCGAGGACGCGCTCGACCATCTCGGCGGCGTCCATGTGGGTGCGGGCCTCGTACCCCATCCGGAGCAGCATCAGCGCCGTCCCGTTCGCGCCGACTTTGTCCAGCAGGTCGGCCTCGATGAGACACTGCGTCTCCAGCGGCAGGTCGGTCAGGTCGCCCTGATACGAGTGTTCGGCCACGGAGCTACACACCGCGTCGACGAAGGAGTCGGGGTAGTCGCCCCGGGTCTGCAGGTACTCGCGGGCGACGCGAGCGCCCTCCTCGGCGTGGACGTCCTGCTCGGCGTCGAGTTTGGCGATGTCGTGAAACAGCGCTGCGACCCGGGTCACGTCGACGTCCGCGCCCTCGCGCTCGGCGATCTCCTCGGCGAGGTCGACGACGTTCAGGATGTGGTTGTGGCGGTAGTCCGCGGAGTGCCACGGGTACCACCGCATCCGGCCGCCCTCGTCCTCGTTCTCGACGCTGGCCGCGAGATACTCGAAGACAAAGGCCGCCATCTCCTCGAACTCCTCGTCGGTGACGCGGGACTCCTTTATCTCAACCCCCACACCACCACCCCACAGGCGTAGATCCGATGTTCATTGCTAGGTCAACAAACGTTTGTTCGACTCTTTAGCGTTACGACACCGCGAATTAAGTTCCCACACGCTCACCTGTGACCGTGACCGAAGCGATCTATCTGGACCGGTCGGACGCACGGGAGTTCGAAGCGACGGTCGAACGCGTCGCCGACGACCGGGTCGTCCTCGACCGCACGCTGTTCTACCCGGAGGGCGGCGGGCAGCCCAACGACACCGGGACGCTCGCCACCGGCGGCGACGGCTGGCGTGTCACGGACGTGCAGAAGACGGACACGATCTACCACACGCTCGACGGCGACCCACCCGACCCTGGGACGACGGTGACCGGCGAACTCGACTGGGAGCGCCGCGAGGTACACATGCGCTACCACACGGCCCAGCATCTCCTGTCGGCGCTCCTGCTCGACGAGTACGACGCCGAGACGACGGGGAACCAGCTGTACGCCGACCGGGCCCGCATCGACTGCGGCTACGACCGCTTCTCCGAGACGGATCTGGCCGATATCACCGCCCGGATGAACGAACTGATCGAACGGTCGATCCCCGTGGAGTGGTACGAACTCGACCGCGAGACCGCCGAGGAGACGCTCGACCCGGACCGGACGCGGATCCACCTGCTGCCCGACAGCATCACCGAAGTTCGGATCGTCGAGGTCGGCGACTACGACCGCACGGCCTGTGCCGGCACGCACGTCTCGAACACCGACGCGATCGGCGAGTTCACCGCGACCGGCCGGGAGACCAAGGGGCCGGAGGAAGAACGCCTTTCCTTCGAACTGTCACCATGAACGTGCGACAGGTGGTTCCGCGGGACGCGATCCCGAGCGTCGACGACCCCGAGTTCGCCGACGAGTACGAGGGCGACCCGGACGACCGCGTGATCGCTCTGCCCGACGCCAGCCCGGCGCGGGCGTATCCGGTTCGCTACCTCCACTACCACGAGGTGGTCAACGACGCAGTCCCCCTCGGGTCGGACGACTCGACGGGCGGGCCGGAGCCCGAGCGCCCCGTAGCGGTCACTTGGTGTCCGCTCTGTGGCAGCGCGGTCGTCTACGACCGGCGGGTCGACGACCACACGCTGGAGTTCGGTGTCTCGGGCAAACTGGCCGACGACGACCTCGTGCTGTACGACCGCGAGACCGACACCGAGTGGAAGCAGTCCAGCGGCGAAGCGATCGAGGGCCCGCTGACCGGCGAGACCCTGTCGGCGCTGCCGGCGGCGCTGACGACCTGGGACGAGTTCCGGGCGTCCCACCCCGACGGGGTCGTGCTCGCGCCGCCCGGCGGGAAGAGCGAGGCCAGCGGCGCGGGCGACGAGCCGGAACCGATCGACTACGACGACGCGCCGTACGAGGCGTACTTCGAGACCGAGGGGTTCGGGCTGGCGGCTCACCGCGGCGAGGGCGAGTCCCGCGAGTGGTCCCACCCGGACCTGGCCCCGAAGGACGTGGTGGTCGGGATCGAGCGCGGCGGCGACGCGGTCGGCGTGCCGCTGGAGCGCGTCGAGGCGGCTGGTGGCGTCGTTCACGTCACGGTCGGCGGGGACGACTTCGTCGTGTTCGCGACGCCGGACGGCGTCCACGCGTTCGAAACCGACCACCGGTTCGAGCCGGTCGACGACGGCGTGTTCCGGGCCGACGGCGCGCGCTGGGACGGCGCGACCGGCCGGAGCGACGACGGGCGGACGCTCGACCGCGCTCCCGTCCGTCGGCTGTTCGCCTTCGCCTGGTACGACGACCACGGCGACGCGTTCCACGACCCGGCGTAGGTGGCCTGTCGTCCGCTGTAGCCGGCGCGTTCCCGGCCGGTAGCCGGCGTATTACTACCCCGGTCCCGACCCTCGACGGGAGTGTGCCGCGGCTGGGCACGAGCGCGAGCCCACCGGCTTCGGCCGGCCCCGGCGACGGGTTGTAGGTTCGACTCCTACCCGCGGCGTTGCGCCGACGCGGACGGATCCCGAATTCCGACGGTCGTTTCCTGCTGCGATCCGACACCACAAGGGTTTCGTATCGTCTCTCCCCACTCGGGATATGGACTTCGACCCCGACTCGCTGCCGCCGCGCCGCTGGCTCCTCCGCGGCGGGCTCGCAGTGCTGATCTGCGTCCTCCTCGCCCCCGCGGCGTACGCCGCGATCAACCCTCAGACCGTGGGCCTGGGGCCGGGGACGGTCGAGGAACCGGCCGACAACGTGACGTACGTGACGAGTCAGGGCTTCCACTTCGACGGCTACGGCAACCCGAAGAAGCCGGCCCGGCTCGCGGCCGCCGACGCGAACGCCCAGCCGCGCTGGTCGTTCGACGGCGACGCCGTCGGCGCGCACTGGTTCTACGACGTGGACCCGATGGACAACGGCGACCTCTTCGTCACGGCGACGAACCCCGAGGGCACCATCGCCATGGAGTTCGACCCGGAGACACAGGAGGCCGTCCGAACCGTGGAGTTCGACCTGACGGACACGCACAACATCGACCGGATCGACGAACACCGGATGCTGATCGCCAACATGCGGGCGTACGAGGACGGCGTCAGCAACGACCGGATCTACATCCGGAACGTCACCGCCGGCGAGACCGAGTGGGAGTGGGTCTTCCACGAGCACTACCCCAACGGCACGGCCGGCGGCTTCAACGAGGACTGGACCCACGTCAACGACGCCGAGTTCGTCGGCGACGGCGAGCGCTACGTGCTCGCCTCGCCCCGGAACTTCGACCAGGCGATCGTGATCGACCGCCGGACCGACGACATCGTCATGCAACTCGGCGAGAACAGCGACCACGAGACGCTGTACGCCCAGCACAACCCGGACTACATGGAGCGCGACGACGGGACGCCGGTGATGGTCGTCGCCGACAGCGAGAACGACCGCGTCGTCGAGTACGAACGGAACTGCGGGGACGCGGACCCCCGGCTCGGTGCCGGCACGCCGCCCTCCGAGTGCGAGTGGGAGCTGGTCTGGTCGGTCGACGGCTTCAACTGGCCCCGCGACGCCGACCGCCTCCCCAACGGCAACACGCTCGTCGCTGACACGCTCAACCATCGCGTCGTCGAGATCACCCCCGACGGCGAGGTCGTCTGGGAGTTCCACGCGCCGTGGGCACCGTACGACGCGGAGCGCGGCGAGAAAGGTTCGAACGGCCCGACGATGGCCGACATGAACGCCGGCGGCAACGCCACCGTCCACGGCGGCGACGACTCCGGCCCGGCCAGCCGCTACACCGTCGCCGACGCCATCGCGGACGGCGGCAACGCGGTCGGGCTCGGGAACGCGGAGGAACTGGCGTCGCGCTGGGCGCACTTCGAACCCTGGATCCGGCCGGTGTGGATGGGGTCGTGGGCGATGGTGTCGGCGCTGTTTGCGGCTCTCATCGCACTCGTCTGGGGCGGCGCGGAACTCGTCGTCAACCGGCAGCGCGTCGCCGCGCGCGTCCGGAGCGGCGTCGACGGCGTCGGCAACCGGATCCGGGGCGACTGAGACGGTCCGCGATTCGGTCGTGGGCACCCCGGACTGGACGGCGAGCCTCGAAAATTCCAGTAGTTCTCGCGACCGGAGCGCCCGAGCTGTGCCGCCCGGGACTTGCCTCCGACTGTCACGCTAGTTCCGCAGTCGGTACGCCAGTGCCGCCCCGCCGACGATGACAACCAGCGCGCCTGCGACGCCGGCGACGAACGCGAGCGAGCCGCCGCTGCCCCCGTTCCCGCCGTCGCCGTCGCCGCCGATGAGGCCGCCGCCACCGTCGCCGTCGTCACCGTCGCCGCCGTTTCCGTTCCCGTCGTCCGGCAGTTCCGACGGCGCGAAGTCGTACATCGCCGCGGCGCAGGTTTCGATCTCCTCGGTCGTGAAGTTGGCCGAGTTGTGAACCTCGTAGCTCCCGTTTATCCCCTGCTCGCGCATCGTGGGGCCTTCCGAACCGGGACCGCCGCGCTCGGCGTCGTACGTCTCGTAGGGCGTGTACACCTCCCAGACGATCCGGCCCTCGGGCGTGATCTCGACGGTCCGGTGGCCCATCCGGTCGCTGACCAGCGTGTTGCCGTTGGGGAGGCGGTCGGCGTCACGGGGTTCGTTCAGCCCCGTAACCGCCCACACCTGCTCCCACTCGTTCGCCTCGGCGTCGTAGGCGTACTCGACGACGCGATCGTTCTCGCTGTCGCCGACCAGGATCGTGCGCTCCCCGTCGGGACCGCGGAGGTGGTCGGGGTTGTGCTGCTCGTACAGGATGTCGTAGTTGTCGTCCTCGCCGAGCGTGAGGTCCTCCTCGACGTCGCCCGTCGTCCGGTTGACGAAGACGACCTTGTCGAAGTTCCGCGGCGAGATCATGAAGAGGTGGTCGCCGACCGGGTCCACGTCGTTGACGTGCGTCCAGTCGCCCTCGGGACCGCCGCCGCTCTCGGGGAACTGCTCGGGGTGATTCTCGAACCGCCACTCCCAGACTACCTCGTCGCTCGTGACGTTGTACACGAGCAGGCGCTCGTGGCCCTCGCCCTTGTCCGCAATGACGATCTCGTGTTCGTTGAGGCGGTCGGCGTCGTGGGCGTCGTCGATCTGCGGCGTGGACTCGTCGTCCGGGTCGCCGTCGAAGTCACGGACCCACTCGTACTCGTTTCGTTCGGGGTCCAGCTTCCCGATCTTGGTGTTTCCGCCCTCGGTGGTGACGAACAGCAGGTCACCGTCCGGCGTCCGGTCCACGTCGTACGCGAACCAGCGGTCCCGGAGCGAGGCGTTGTGCGCCCAGTCGAACGAGCCGTCCGGCTCGTAGGACATCAGCATCGCGGGCCACTTCTCGTACCCGTCATCTGTCAGCCGCGTCCCCTGGATGCTGACGACCGTGTTCTCGTCGGGCTGTTGCTCCATCGTCCCGACACACGGGTTCGTCCCGTTTTCCTCCGACTGTACGTCCCCGGCGACGACGCCCGGCACTGCCAACGCCGGGAGCGTCAACGCCACGACGACCACGAGCAAGGACCGACGCATACGTCACTCCCTGTGGGTGGCCGCGTAATGAATCTTGTCAGGCCGGTTCGGTTTGCCTGATGCGAGACCGATCCGCTTTGGCCGACCGTCACGCCGCCCTGCCGCTACGCGTCCCCACCGTCGGCGGGTTCGTGGACTGCCCGATAGCCGTCGGCTGTCGGCTCCACGTCGTCGATCGAGTACAGCCGGATCGCTCGCTCCTGTTTCGTCGTGACCGGGAAGTCGTAGTGCTCGGCCTCGTAGCCGAACTCCTTGCCTGCGTCGCGCCGCTCGCGCACGAACTCGCGGTGGTCGTCCAGTCGCCGTCGGGTCACGTCTCTGGAGAGTCGTGACACGTCCTCGATTCGGTCGTCGAACACCTCGGCGAACGCAGCCTCGCGCTCGTACCCGACCGAGTTGCGCCCGGCCACGAGCGCCGCCAGCGACGTGGTGCCCGTTCCCCAGAACGGGTCCAGCACCGTGTCGCCGTAGACGCTGTACATGTTGACGAGGCGGTACGGCACCTCGAACGGGAAGGCAGCCGACCGCTCCCGCAGGTCGCCGCCGTCGAGCGACTGGAACTCGCCGTTGATGTCGGTCCACACGTCCGAGAACCACCGGTTGCGCTCCTCCCAGAAGTAGGCGGCCTCGTACCGTCGCTCCGCCCCCGGTTCGAACCCCCGCGACTCCGTGCCGTTCCGGAACACCAGAACGTACTCGTGTTCCAGCGTCACGTACGCGTTCGGCGGCACCATCCCCGACCCCATGAACTTCGCCCCCGAGTTGGCCGGCTTGCGCCACAGCACCTCCGGCAGCGGCTCGAAGCCGAGCGCCTCGAAGGCGTCGACGACGCGCGAGTGGTTCTGGTACACCCGGAAGCTCCCGTCGACCGTCCGCGTCGCGTCGCCGACGTTGACGCAGGCGATACCGCCGTCGACGAGGACGCGTTCGACCTCCGCCCACACCCGGTCCAACTGCTTGTGCATCAGGTCGAACGCTTCCCGGCCGTCCTCGGCAGCCAGCGCGTCGCCGACCGCAGGGTCGAGGTCCGCGAACGCCTCGTCCCACATCTCGATCATCGGGTACGGCGGCGACGTGACGACGAGTTCGACGGAGTCGTCGGCGAGTTCGTCGAGTTCCCGCGAGTCGCCGACCACGACGCGGTGCTGCGTCTCCATTACCCTCCCTTCCCCCACGCTTCGTTATAGTGACTTTGCATGTCGCCTGTCGTCGGGGATCAGATCCGTCACGTGGCGGGCAGAAATGACAACTTATTTATATTAGTCCCGGGCGGATTCGAACTGCGAGGACTCGAATCCACTCGTCCTCTGGGTGTCGAATCCGCTGAACTATTCGCTCGTCACGTTCGTTCCTCGCAGAATAGTCCCGGGCGGATTCGAACCGCCGTCGTGGGCTCCAAAGGCCCATATGATTGGCCACTACACCACGGGACTTCACTCGCGTTGCTCGTTTCGTCCCGTGAGGCTCGCGATCCCGTCGGGATCGCTCACCACCACGGGGACTTCGCTCGCGCTGCTTCCTCCCCTAAACGCGGTCGCACGTAATCGCCCGGCGGGCTTATGACTTATCGTTCAGCGTTGGGCGAACCGGGCCGCGGTCAGTCCGCGCCTTCGACGACCGGCTCCAGATACGCGCACTTGTCCTCCTCGGCGTCGAAGCAGTCCGGGCACTCGTCGCGGCGGTCGATGATGGTGTCCAGCCGTTCCGCGACCGTGTCGTCGATGACGCTCTCCAGGGCGCGGGCTTCGTCGCGGTACTCCTGGACTTCGAGCACGTTGGCGAGGAACCGTTCGATGATGCAGTACGTCTGGAGGGCGTCCTCGGCGCGGATGATCCCCTCGTCGGTGAGGGTGACGCCCTTGTACTTCTCGTGGTCGGCGAGACCCCGGTCCTCCAGTTTGCCGATCATCTCGTTGACGCTCGCGGGGCTCACTTCGAGCATGTCCGCGAGTGTCCCGGTCGCCGCCGGGCCGTCCTCGAGGCGCTGTGCGAGGTAGATCGCCTTGAGGTACTGGTCGCCGGTGTTCATGCGATACCCCCCGTCGAGTGCGTGTGCCAGGTCATGATCGGCGCTCCATGATCGCGGTGACTTCCTCGACGCCCTCCTCCTCCTCCGCGCGGATCGTCCGCAGCGTGTCGAGCAGGCGGTCGCGGTCGATCGCGTAGTCGGCGTCGCTCGCTTCGACTGCCTCGATGAGGTCGTCGTAGAACTTGTACGCCGTCTCCTCGTTACACAGCGCGTCGTACAGCACGCCGTCGAAGTCGTCCGGGCTCGTCTGGGCGTACTGGGCCTCGACAAGCTGCTCTATCTCCTCGTACGCGACCGTGTCGGCGTCGAGTTCCGCGACGAGTGCCTCCAGACGCTCGCGGTGGTCCTCCGACTCCTCGGCGGCGTGTTCCAGCAGTTCAGCTATCTCGTCGTCGAGTGCCTCCCGCTCCGCCGCGGAGAGGGAGTCGAGGTGGCGGTAGGCGCGCGCCTCGACGACCTCCTCCAGCACGACCCCGATCTGCAGGAGCCGCGCGAGCTGGTGGTCGCTTGAGACGCGTTGACCCAGGCTCATACCAACGGTTCCGGGCCGGGGTCACTTAACGGTCCCTACTCCGGCGGACAGCGAAAAGGTGTGTGCGTTACTCTCGGAGCCGCGCCGCGACGAGTTCCTGCAGGTCGTCGCGGAGTTCGTCGACGGCGACCTCTTCGAGCACCGGCACGAAGAAGCCCTCGACGAGCATGTTCTCTGCAGTCTGGGGGTCGGTACCCCGGGTCTCCATGTAGAACAGGTCCTCCTCGTCGACCTGTCCCACCGTGGCGCTGTGGGACGCCTCGGTGTCGTGGTTGTTGATGATCAGCTTCGGGGAGGCGTCGGCCTCGCTCTCGTCGGAGAGCATCAGCGTGTTCTCCCGCTGGTAGGAGTTGGTGTCCCACGCCCCGCTGCCGACGTCCTGAACGCCCTCGTACACCGAGCGCGCCTCGTCGTCGAGCACGCCGCGCGTGACGAGGTCGGCCGTGGTGTGCTCGGCCTCGTGCCAGACGCGTGCGTTCACGTCGAAGTGCTGGTCCTCGTGGCCGAAGAACGCGCCGACGATCTGGCTCTCCGAGGAGTCGCCCTGGAGGTACGTCTCGACGGAACTCTTCGTCAGGCGCGAGCCGATGTTGCCCTCGATCCAGTTGATCGTGGCGTACGTGTCGGCGTGGCCGCGCTTCAGCGTGTAGTTGTACGTCTCCTCGCTCAGGTTCTGGAGCGAGCCGTACTGGACGTGGCTGTTCTCGGCGGCGGCGACCTCGACGATGCCGCTGTAGTAGCGCTCGCCCGACACGTCGTCGCCGGTGGACTGCCGTTCGAGGATCGTGACCGAGGACGACTCCTCGGTGACGACCAGCGTGTAGTTGAACAGCGACTGGCTGTTCATTTCGGTGCGGACTGTCACGTCCTCGGCGTCGACGCCCTCGGGGACGTAGACGACCGTCCCGGTGCTAAACAGCGCCGTCGACAGCGCCGTGAGGTAGTCCTCCTCCGGATCGACGACGGAGCCGAACTGCTCGCGCACGAGGTCCTCGTGCTCGTCGACCGCCTCCGCGAAGGGCAGGACCTCGACCTCGTCGGGGCCGACCTGGTCCTTGTCCTCGGCGGCGTTCAGCGGGTCGACGAAGCCCTCGAAGTCGAGGTCGTGGAGGTTCGTCCACTCGCGGCCGGGCGTCCGGATGACCGAGGGCATGTCGAGGCCGTCGAGGGCCTCCAGCGCCGACAGCCGTGTTTCGAGGAGCCACTCGGGCTCGTCGAGCGAGTCCGAGAGCTCCCGTACCGTCCCCTCGTCGATGGTTGCGTGTACCTGCGTGCTCATGTTATCCGAGGCTCCCCTCCATCTCCAGCTCGATGAGGCGGTTCAGTTCGACCGCGTACTCGATAGGCAGTTCCTCCGTGATCGGCTCGATGAAGCCGGAGACGATCATCTGCTTCGCGTCGTCGTCGTCGAGGCCGCGGCTCTGGAGGTAGAACACGTCCTCGTCGCCGATCTTCCCGACGGTCGCCTCGTGGGCGACGTCGACCTTCGACTCCTGGATCTCCATGTACGGCATGGTGTCGGAGGTCGACTCGTTGTCGAACATCAGCGCGTCGCACTCGACGGCGGTGGAGGAGCCCTCCGCGCCGTCGGCGATCTGGACGAGGCCGCGGTAGTTCGTGCGGCCGCCGTCCTTGGCGATGGACTTGGACTCGATGGTCGACTTCGTGTTCGGCGCGTTGTGGTACACCTTCGCGCCGGTGTCGATGTCCTGCCCTTCGCCCGCGAAGGCGATGGTGATGTGGTTGTCCGTCGCGCCGCGACCCTTGAGGATGGTCGAGGGGTACAGCATCGTGGCCTTCGAGCCCATGCTGCCGGACACCCACTCCATCGTGCCGCCCTTCTCCGCGATGGCGCGCTTGGTGTTCAGGTTGAACGTGTTCTTCGACCAGTTCTGGACGGTTGAGTACTGGACGTGGGCGTCCTCGCCGACGAACACCTCGACGCCGCCGGCGTGGAGGTTGTGCGTGCCGTACTTCGGGGCCGAACAGCCCTCGATGTAGTGGACCTCGGAGCCCTCCTCGGCGATGATGAGGGTGTGCTCGAACTGGCCCATCCCCTCGCTGTTCATGCGGAAGTACGCCTGGACGGGCATCTCGACGGTGACGCCCTCGGGGACGTACACGAACGAGCCGCCCGACCAGACCGCGCCGTGGAGCGCGGCGAACTTGTTGTCGCTCGGGGGGACGCACTTCGTCATGAAGTGCTCCTTGACGAGCTCCTCGTGTTCCTGGACGGCCTCGTCCATGTTGCAGAACACGACGCCCTTCTCCTCCCACTGCTCCTGCATGTTCTGGTAGACGACCTCGGACTCGTACTGCGCGCCGACGCCCGAGAGCGCCTTCCGCTCGGCCTCCGGAATGCCGAGCTTCTCGAACGTGTCCTGAATGTCTTCGGGGAGGTCGTCCCAGCTGTCCGCGCCCTCGCGCTTGTCGACGTCGGGGCGGATGTACGGGACGATCTCCTCGACGTCCAGCTCCGACAGGTCCGGCTGGCCGGGCCAGTCGGTCGGCATCGGCATCTGCTGGTACTGCTTGAGCGCGCGGAGGCGGCGCTCCAGCATCCACTCCGGTTCGTCCTTGTCGTCGCTTATCATTCGGACGACCTCCTCGGTCAGTCCTTTGTCGGATGTCACCGCAGCGCTCTCCTCTTTCTTGAACTCGAAGCGCTTCTCGGTGTCCGTCTCTTTCAGGTGGTCTTGATCTGAACTCATTGTTGTTGTCCGTTGGTTACCGTTCTGGCCTTATAGCGTTGGTTCTAGTTAGGATCGGTTACGCGGTCTCGTAGACCTGCTCGCGGACCCAGTCGTACCCTTCGTCCTCGAGCTTCTCGGCCAGCTCCGCGCCGCCGCTTTCCGCGACCTCGCCGTCGAGCATGACGTGGACGTGGTCCGGTTCGACGTAGTCGAGGATGCGCTGGTAGTGCGTGATCTGGAGGATGCCGGTGCCCTGCTCGTCGCGGAGGGCGTTGATCCCCTTGGAGACGTCCTGCAGGCGGTCGATGTCGAGCCCGGAGTCGATCTCGTCGAGCACGGCGACCGATGGCTCGAGGATGGCTGCCTGGAGCACCTCGTTCTGCTTCTTCTCGCCGCCGGAGAAGCCGGCGTTGAGGTAGCGCTGGGCGAACTTCTCGTCCATGTCCAACTGCTCCATCTTCTCGGAGAGGATCTGCTGGAACTCGGCGACGCCGACCTCGCCTTCGTCGGCGGGGCCCTCCATCGGGGAGGACTCGTAGCCGGCTTCCTCCTCTTCTTCCTCCTCGTCCTCGTCCTCGAACAGCTCCTCGCGCTCCTCGATCTTGGCGTTCAGCGCCGTGCGGAGGAAGTTCGTCATCGTGACGCCCTCGATCTCGGCGGGGTACTGGAAGCCGAGGAAGACGCCGAGCGCGGCGCGCTCGTTCGGTTCGAGGTCGAGCAGGTCCCAGGTACGCATATCCTCCGGGATCTCGAAGTCCTCGCCGAACTCGTCCTCGTCGAGGTGCAGCAGCACCTCGCCCTCGGTGACCTCGTAGGCGGGGTGACCGGCGATTACCTTCGCCGTCGTGGATTTCCCGCTCCCGTTCGGTCCCATCAGGGCGTGGATCTCGCCGGACTCGACCGTCAGGTCGACCCCCTTGAGAATCCGCTCGTCGACACCCTCTTCGGCGACTTCCGCGTGGAGATTGCTGAGTTCTAGTTGTGCCATGCTGAGTACTCCTCTGGTGTCCCTAACAAGGCCCGTACCACGCATAATGCTTTCGCATTTCGCCGTAATCGATTTCGCTGTCGCGTAAATAGTTTTTTCAGAACGTGAAAACCACGGCGTGACAGCGGACGCGGATCCGGCCGATACTCACGACTTCGACGGCTCAAACGGCCGCCACAGCGGGGAGGCCCTCCTGTTACATGAAACTGCTCAGCCCGGTCTGCTCCTGCCCGGACTTGACCTCGTCCCACGAGATGTCCAGCGCTTCGAGGATGCGCGCGATCGGTCCTTTGAGCGTCTTGTCGAGCATCTTGTCCCAGTCAACCTCGAACTCCTCAGGGACCTGGTCGGCGAACTCGAAGCAGACGACGTCGGGGTCGCGTTTGAACTCGCCGTACAGCGGGTCCGTCTGCGGGTCGAACCCCTCTTCGTCCTCCATCCGGCGGAAGAAGGAGGGATGAACCTTCTTCAGGTAGAGCCGCTTTGGCTTGCTCCCCCGCGCGAAGTTCGTCCCGAGGAAGGCGTTGGCGTATTTCGCGCCGCGCACCTGGGCCGTGTCGGTGTCGTAGTTGTCCAGTCGCTTCCCGATGCCGCCGGGGATCCCCACGTCGTCCAGATCGACGTTGCCGTTCTGGAAGTCGTCGATCACGTCGTGGACGTACTCCTTGATCGCCTCCCTGTCCTCGCCGTGGACGATCCGGTCGATGACCTCCTTCTGGACGCGCTTCGTGATCGGCGCGATGTCCGAGCGCTGGTACTCGAAGCCGGTGATGTCCACGTCGTCGACCTCCTTGCCCTCCTTCCAGACGATGTGGCCCGCGTAGCGCTTCTTCTTGCCCGCCTGGAAGAACCGCCGGTACAGCTTCTCGAACTCGATTTCGAACCGATGGAACTCCGCGTTGAGCTCTTCGAGCGCGAACTCGTCGTACGACTCGTTTATCGTCGTTTCCAGCTCGAACCCCTTCTGGATCGTTGCGGCGATCGTCTCTAGCTCCTCGTCGCTCATCTCCGAGTGCTTCTCGCGCATCTCGTCGGTGACCTCGACGTCCCCGTCGACGTCTTCCGGGGAGACGTTCCCGATCTCCAACATGACACTATCGGTGTCACCGTATACGACCTCGTACCCCTCGTTTTCGACGACTTCGTCGGTGTACTCGATCACTTCCCGGCCGGTCGCAGTCACGGCTGCACCCATCTCCTTATCGTAGAGACGGAATCGGTCCCAGCCCAGCACGCCGTAGAGCGACTGCCCGACGAACTGGAACGTCCCGTTTCGCCCCGCGAGAAGCGTGTGATTGTCCTCGACGGTGACACAGTAGACGCCGTCCTCGGCGGTTCTCCGGGACCCGCTTCTGTGCATCCGGAGCGTGTTTTTGGCGTCTTCAGCCGCGTAAATCCGCCATGTTCCGCTGTTACGCCCGTAGTTCGCGGTTATGCCGAGATGTGCACAGAGTCGCAGTACGTCGTCCCGTAACCGCTCGCTGGCGGTCGTGTACCGCCAGGAGTTCGTCTGACGGTCGCCGTCGCCGTCGACGAGCGTGTCGAGGAATCGCCGCTTCTGCTGCTTGTTCAAGTCGAAGACGAACTCCGGGATCCGCTTCTCGAAGCTGTCGGGTCCACAGAGGTCCCGGAACAGGTCTCCCAGCAGCTTCGACGTGAACTGATAGCTCCGGTCGTCGACGTAGTAGTCGAAGCCCATCCTGTCGAGCAGTCGCCCGATCGTCGCGTGGGTCGACTCCCCGCCGTCCGCGATGGCCTGCTGGGCGATCTTGACGGTCGTCGCCGACCCCCGTGTTTTCCCGTCGAACTGTTTGGTCTCGGAGGTGTAGACGTTCCCCTCGGTAACGAACCAGGCGAGCAAGTCGAGGAAGTCGTCCCCGTCGAACGTTCGCGGGATCCACTTTCGGCCGGGTTCGGCGTGGATGAACGTTTGCTCCGCAACTTCCTCGATGTACTCGCGGTGTTCCTCGAATTCGTCGGGGCCGAAGACGTACCCCTCCTCGCCGATGTCGTTTTTCAGCACCTTGTCCGGGTAGTAACCGATCTCCGACGCGAACGTGTGACCGTGGACCGACGGGCGGACCCACACCTGGTAGTCGTCGACGAACTCCGTCAGGTCGACTGTCTCCAGCGGTTCGCCGTCGGGTCCGTCCCAGTCGTGGGGCAGTTCGTAGTTCGTCGCGTCGTCGAGCTCGCCCGCCTCGACGAACCGGTACTCGTCCTCCGTGATGCCGTTCGTCTCGTTTTTCCTGACGAGCATCCGGTGGTTCGGCGTCACCGAGAAATCGATCTTGCTCGTCTCGATGTCGACGAGATCGCCCCGGTACTCCGGGTATTCCTGTGTCTCAACGACCGGCTTGACCTCCATCTCCTCCGTCTCCGGGTCCAGCGAGTACACCTCATCACCAACGTCGAGGTCCCGGATGTTCCGGACGCCCGCGGGCGTCAGCACGTCGGTGTCCGGCGTGAAGCAGTTCATGATGACCTTTACGGCCGCCTGCTGCCGGTCGAACCGCTCGTACGCCTGGCTGTCGGGGTCGTGTTCGTTCCGGCGGGCCTTCTTCTGCTCGCGCTCGCCGAGCAGTTCGTCGACCATCTCCCGGATGATGCCGTCCGGCTCCTTCCGGAAGTGGGTCCCGTTGGGCGCGACGTACGTGTCGCCGTCGTACGTCTCGGGGTCGACCTTCGTCTCGGGGCTGGCGTTGGTCGTCACCATGCACATCGGGTACAGCGACTTCAGGTCCAGCACCGTGACGTTCTCCCGGACGCCCGTGATGGGGTCGAACACAGCGCCGCCCTCGTAGTCCTCGCTCTCCTGCTGGCCCTTCGAGGGGAGCGCGAAGTCGCCGTGGACCTTGTGCAGGACGTACAGGTCGACGGCGTCGCCGGGCGTCGTCGCGTCCTCCAGCTTGCAGCCGACGAAGGAGCGCACCTCGTCCCAGAAGTCGACGATGTTCTGCTTGCGGTCGAGTTCGACGCAGAGTTCCACGTCCCTGACGTTGTACTCCAGCAGGCGCTCGGGGTCGTCCTCCCAGAGGTCGCCGATGTCGCCGGGGTAGCGCTCCTTGCCGACGCCGAGTTCCGTCTCGCCGACTGCGTCGAGGCGGTACGACTCCAGTTCGGTGAACTGCGTCCGCTTGTACGCGTACAGGAGGTCGAACACGACGCGACCCTTCACGTCCGGGCCGCCCCAGTCGCTGCGCCACACCTCGTCGACCCGCGAGAGGCGCTCGATCGAGAGGTCGTAGTCGTGGTCGTAGCTCTGGAGGACCTCGAGCCGGTCGAGGAAGTACGGCGCGTCGAAGTCCTCGAAGTTCCACCCCGTCAGCACGTCGGGGTCCGTCCGCTCGATGTACTCCACGAACGCGTCGAGCATGGCCTCCTCCTCGGCGAACGTCCGCACCTCGATGTCGGCCCCCTCGCTGATCGGCTCGTAGCCCGACAGCGCCGCCGGGGCGTCGACGCCGCCGACCGGGGCGTCGTACAGCCACGCGATGTACTGCTCGTCGTAGGAGTCGTAGCTCGTCAGGCAGACGATCGGTTCCTCGCCGTCCTCCGGGAAGCCGGAGCGGTCGTCGACCTCGATGTCGAACACGTTCACCCGGGGCGTCGCGTCGCCATCGACGGGTTCGACCTCGTCGTGGGGGACGAGCAGGCTCCCGTCGTCGGCCCGGCGCTCGGGCACGCGGATCCCGCTGCCGATGTCCTTGTCGATGAGAAACCGGTTCGGGAAGAGGATGTCCGCCTCGTAGTGCTCGAACTGATCGCGGATGTTCCCCACGTCACGCGGGGTCCGGCCGAACACCTTCGTCAGCGCCTCGCCGCGGATGCTCTCGTGGCCGTTCTCGGTCCCCGTGATCCGGTCGTCGTCCAGTTTCTCGTCGTCCAGGTTCGCGGTGGGCGCGTAGAAGTACGGCCGGAAGCCGAGCACGCGTACGTGCTCCAGATCCGCGTCGGCCGTACGGCCGAACACGTGGATGATCGGCCGCTCGTCCTCGCCGCTGCCGGCGATGGTGTAGTCGACCTGCATCACGGTGAGGTCGACCGTCCCGTCGGCTTCCGGTACCGCCTCCTCCAGGGGGTTGACGACCTCGGCGGACCCCCCGCCGTTTCCGGCGACGGCGGCGGCCTCCTCGGCCGGGCGCTCGTCGCCGCCGTCCCCGAAGTCGCCGAGCCCTGCCTGGCCCGAATCAGTCATGTACGCCGGTTCGCACCCGCCGATAAAAACGTCTGGGTATCCGCACAGAAAACGTGACACTGCGACGGCAACAAGACATTTAGTGTGTGAAGATATACCATGGGCCGGAGGAAAACGATGTCCGACCACGCGAGCGCTCATGGCGAGCACAGTCGGGACCGCCCCGAACCGGACGGTATCGACTCGGTCGAGGCCTACGAGACCGAGGAGGGCGTCGTATTCTACGACGCGGAGAACCCGCTCGCGTGGCTCGAGACATCGAAGACGCTCTCGCTCCGCGAGCAGGTCTGAACGGCTCCCGCAACGCCTAACCGCGGGAACCGCCAACGGGTTTTCATGCGAACCGTCCGCGACGAGTCCGGCGACCGCTATCTGCTGGTCAAGCAGTCGACGGAGAGCAGTCGCGTCCGCGACCCCGCCACCGGCGAGGAGCGGTACGTCGACAACGACGCCATCACGCCCGTCGACGGCGCGTCGCCGCTCGAAACGGCCGCCGCCGGAGTGCCGCCCGCCGTCCGGCGCGTGCTCGCGGCGACCCACGACGACCGGTCGCTCGGGCTGCTCGCGGAAGTCGTGGACCGGGGTCCCGTTGCCGTCCGCGACCTCCTGTCCGCCTACGACCTCTGTGAAAGCGACCTCCACGGCCTGCTCGCGGAGTTCCGCGCCGCCGGATTGATCGAAGAATCGGGCGTCGGCGGCGAACGCGGGTACGCCGCCACCGAAACAGCGACCGACGCCCTATCCCACCTCCGTCGCGATTAGTCCGTCGGGAGCGCCCGCCGTTCCCGCGCCACGGACGACCGGTTGCTCGTCGCGTCCTTCTCGACGCGCACCACGTCGTCGGCCGCCCCGACCAGTTCGTCGTCGTGGCTGACCACGATGATCTGCTCGACGCCCAGGTCACGCATCGACTCGACGAGGTCGACGAGCCGCGAGACGTGGCCCGAGTCGAGGAACACCGTCGGCTCGTCGAGGATGAGCGGCGGCATCGGTGCGGTCCCCTCGATCCCCTCCGAGAGCAGGCGGTAGATCGCACAGCGCAGGCTCAGGTTGAACAGCGCGCGCTCGCCGCCCGAGAGCTGTTCGGGTTCGAGCGCCTCGCCGTCCTTCTGGTACACCGTCAGTTCGTACCCGCCGTCCAGTTCGATCCGGGCGTAGGAGTCGTTCTGGTAGACGAGTTCGAACGTCTCGTTCAGCATGCGTTCCAAGGTCTCGACGTTGCGCTGGCGGAGTTCGGCGCGGAGGTCGCCGTACATCTCCTGGAGTCGCTCGGCCTCGTCGTAGAGCCCGGCGAGCCGTTCCCGCCGCGCTTCCAGTTCCCCACGCGTCTCCCGCAGGTCGTCGAGTTCGTCGAGCTCGTTTTTCACGCCGCCGATCCGGTCGATCAGGTCGTCGCGGCGCTCGCGCAGCTCCGCGAGCTCCGACTCCACGTCTTCGAGGTAGTTCTCCGCACGTTCCTTCTCAGCCTTGGCCTCCTCGATGCGTTCCTCGTCGACGGTGTCCTCCAGCTCCGCCTTTCGGTCGCGCTTCTCCGCGAGTCGTTCCCGACGCTCGTCGTTGAGTTCCGCCTTGCTCTCGCGTTTCTCCCGGAGATCTTCGATGGTCTCCGTCGCGTCGGCGACCGTCTCGACGGCGTCCAGCAGCGACTCCAGTCGATCCTCCCGGTCGCGTAGGTCGCCGCGTTGCCGGTTGATCTCGGCGATCTCGGTCCGTTTCTCGTCTGCCGTCGCCTCCTTCTCGTCCGCCGTCTCGCGCTTCTCGGCGGCCTCGGTTTCGAGCTCGTCGGCCCGCTCGCGGAGTTCGTCGCGGCGGTCGCGCTTCTCCGCGGCTCGGTCCGCCTTGTCCGAGAGGAGCGTCTGTAGGTTCTCGCGGTCGCGTTCGAGCTGTTCGACGGCCGTCTCGGCGTCGGCCAGTTCCTCGGCGCGTTCGATGTCCGACCTGAGGTCCTCGATCTCCGCCTCCAGCTCGTCGCGTTCGTCCTCCAGAGTCTCGACCGCCTCGCGCAGGTCGTCGATCGACTCGACGTGGGGTGAGTCTTCGACCGGCTGGCCGCACTCCGGGCATTTCCCCTCGTCGAGCAGGCGTTCGGCCTCGGCGAGCTGGTCGCGTTTGGCCTCCAGCGTCGTCGCCACGTCCTGCCGCTGGTCGCGCAGGTCGTCGCGCTCGGCCTCGAGTTCGGCGAGGTGGTCCTCGGCGTCGCCGAACGCGACCGACGCGTCGTCGAAGGCGGTACGCTTCGTCTCGATCTCCGCCGCTAGCTCGTCGGCCTTCTCGCGCCGTTCGGCGACCGTCGCCTCGATCTCCTCTATCTCGTCGGCCAGTTCCTCGGCCTGCTCGCGCTTCTCGGCGGCCTCGCTTTCCAGTTCGTCGGCCCGCTCGCGGAGGTTTTCGGCCTCGTTCTCGTTGCTCTGGATCTCGACCTGTATCTCGCCGATCCGCTCGTGGAGTTCGTCGTCCTCGTCGTCGAGTTCGTCCAGTCGTGCCTCGATAGTCTCCGGGTCGGCGTCGTCGAGGTCGGTCCCGGTGAGGTGCTCGTCCCGTTCGGCTTCGGCCGTCTCGCGGCGCTCGCGCTGGTCGGCGATGCGATCGTTGAGCGCCTCGCGCTCGCGCTCGGTCTCGGAAATCGTCTCGCGCAGGTCCGCGATGTCGGCCGCCACGTCGTCGAGTTCCTCGCGCTTTGCCTCGTGCTCGGCGAGCAGGTCCTCCGCCTCGGAAAGCGACTCCTCGGCGCGCTCCTGCTGTTCCTCGAAGCGCTCTATCTCGGCGGTGACCTCGTTGCGCTCGGTCTCGAGTTCGTTGAGTCTGCCCGGCAGGTCCTTCGCCTCCTTTGATTCGATGCGCTCCTCCAGCCCGGAGAGTTCGCCGCGGAGTTCGCCCAGCACGTCGTCGACGCCCAGCCGCGCCTCGCTGGCTCGCTCGCGATACTCCTCTAGCTTGCCGAGCTGGAGCAGGTCGTCGATCATGTCCTGCCGGTCGCTCGGCGACGCGTGGATGAGCTTGTTCACCTCGCCCTGCCGGACGTACGCGCAGTTGACGAAGGCCTCGTGGTCCATCCGGAGCAGCGAGGCGACCCGTTCCCGCACGTCGGTCGCGCCCTCGACGGTGCCGTCCGGCGTTTCGAGCACGCAGTTCGCCGTCTTGGCGCGGTCGCCGGAGACCCTGACCCGGCGCTCGATCGAGAACTGCCCGCCGTCGTGGGTGAAGTCGAGTTCGACCTCGCACTCCTCCTCGCCGTTCGTGATCACGTCCTCCAGGTTTCGGTCGTCGAGCGCCTTCGAGCCGTACAGCGCGAAGAAGCAGGCCTCCAGCAGCGACGACTTCCCGCTGCCGTTGACGCCGTGGATCACCGTCACGCCGGGGTCGAGTCGGATCTCGGCGTCCCCGTAACACTTGAAGTTCCGGAGGCTGACGCGCTCGAACTTCACAGGTACTCCTCCATGGACGCCTGCCCGTCGTCGTCGGCACTCGCCGCCGGGTCGCCGTCGGTAGCGTCGCCCACCGTCGGGTCGCCCTCGCCGTCGGCGACCGCTTCGTCGGCGTCCTCGGCAGTTCCTGTGGCGTCGTCGCCGGGGTCCTCGCCCGATTCCGTTCCGTCCGCCGCTGGGTCCGTATCGTCGGACTCGGCCTCGTCGTCCGCAGCCTCCACCGTCCGGTCGAACGCCTCGGGGTCGTCGTCGATCAGTTCCCGGACGCGGCGCGACGCCTCCTCGCGGACGTTCGAGTCCGCGACCTTGCTCGCCCGCACCGTCTCGTCGATGTCGTGGGCGGCCTCGCTGATGCCGAGTTCGCGGACGCGCTCGCGCACCGCGTCGTCGGGGTCGGCGAAGGAGACGGACGTCTCGGTCTCCTCGGTCTCGCGGTCCCGGCGGTCGTTGACCCGGGCGACGAGCGCGCCCTGGTCGGCGGCGAACTCCTCGACTGCGGCCGGGGTGATCGGCTCGCCGTCCCCGTCTATCGTGACGAGTGCGACGGCGTCCTCCAGGTCGTGCTGGCGCACCTGCTCGCGGACGCGCTCGACGCCCTCGCCGTCGGCGAGGTCGACGTCGACGAAGGCGAAGTCCCGCGTCGCGTCGAGCCCGCGCCGGGTGATCGACACGTCGCCGTCGGCGGACGCGTCGTCGCCGAAGCGGACGATGTTGTAGCCGCGGTCCTCGCGCTCGCTGGCGCTGGCGCGCTCGGTCGACCCGCAGTAGGTGACCCACGCCCCGGCAACCTCCGCGCGGTCGGGGTGGTGGTTGTCGCCGAGCAACATCGCATCGAAGTCGACGGACGCCTCGGTCAGCACGCGCTCGGTGTCCCAGTCGGCGTAGCCGAACGGCTCGAACAGGCCGTGGGCGACCAGCGCGGCGTGGTCGGCGTCGTGCGGTTCGAAGTCGTAGTCGAGGTCGTCGCGTCGGGACTCGGGCACGTAGTCCAGCCCGTAGAACGCCGTGTCGCCGACGACGTGGGGCGCGTCGTCGAGTCGCGTCGCCAGCCCGAGGTCCTCGAACAGGTCGAGCCACTGGCCGTCGCGCTTGCCCTCGTGGTTGCCGACGACGGCGAGGAAGGGGATTCCGGCGTCCCGGAGCGAGCGCAGCGCGGCGACGACCCCCTGGAGGTCCCGGAGGTCGGGGCGGCGGTCGTGGAAGAGGTCCCCCGCGTGGACGACTGCGTGGACGTCGTCCTCGCGGGCGTCGGCGAGCACCTGCTCGAACGCGCGGAGGAAGTCCCGGCGGCGCTCGGGCGAGTGGTACTGCTGGTACCCGATGTGGGTGTCGCCCGTGTGGATCACCCGTGTCATGTGTCACGCCCTTGGCGATCGGCTCTTATATCGGTTCCGCGAGCGCGGTCGCGGGCGTCGGATCCCGTCCCCGTGTCGCCACCGTCCGCTGCTCGTCGGAACCGGTCGAACTCGGCGAGCGCACGAGCACCGCGGCGGCGCGTGGCGGCGTCGGGCGTGTCCCGGACTGCCGCCCGGAGCCGTCCGAGACCACCCGACTCGACGAACGCCGCAGCGCGCGCCACGTCCTCGGTCGCGGCTGTCGCGCGCCGGACCACCTCGCGGTCACCGGGACGCTCTCCGCGGGCCAGTGCCGCTAGCGTCCGCTTCGCCGTTGGTACGTCGACCACGCCGTGGGCTGGCCGCGGCTTCGAATATAAACACTCGGACCGTGCCCGACTCAACGCACGGTCGCGCTCACCGCGTACGTGTCGCCGCGGTACCGGATCGGCGGCGCGTCGTCCTGGACGCCGAACGGCGGATGCGTCGCCGTCTTGGCCTCGATCCGGACCTCCCGAACGTACGGTTCGACGTGGGCCAGCGCGTCCGAGAGGGGCCACCGGCGGACGACCTGCTCGGGGATCAGCGGCCAGGCGTCCGCGAAGGCCCCCTCGACCCGGCGGAGGACGTACGTCGCTTCCCGGGCGTCCTCGCTGTCCTCGTTGTACCCTTCCGCCTGCACCGTCACCACGTCGCCGTCCCGGGAAACGCCCTCGACGGCGGCCGAGGGGGCGGGCCTGATCTCGTCGCCGTCGAGTTCGATCCGCGCGGCGAAGACGGTCTTGTGCTCGTAATCGGTGTCCTCGAACCAGCCGTCGATAGCGAAGGCGTAGATCCCGCCGCCGAGCCCGCTCACCGACACGTCCTCGGTGCCGCCCGAATGGGCTCGTATCGGGTCCGGATGCTCGCCGTCGGCCGAGAGGTTCCACTGGTGACGCTCGCCCGGCGGCAGCGTCATCAGCGGCTGGGGCACGTACCGCGGCGCGACGCGGTACCACCGGGCCCCGACCTGCTTGGCCAGCAGCCACGAGTGGAAGTTGGTGTTGAACGTCGTCTCCGTCTCGTTCGCCAGCGCGAACGAGAACTCGGCGGGGAGGCCCCCCTCCGTCGCGGAGGGTTCGAGGGACATCCGGGCGTCGCCGGCGTTGCTGTGCCAGACGACGCGGTCCACGTCGTCGGCTCCGCCGGGTGGGAACGCGCCGGGGTCCGTTTCCGACTCCGTCTTCGTGTCGTCTGTCGGAGGGCTCTCCGTCTGGTCAGTGGCCGGATCGTCACCGGACCTGCCCGCGGCACCACAGCCGGCGGTCGCGGTGACGGCGACTGCGGGGAGGGCACGCAGGAAGCGGCGTCGTCGCATGGACGTGCGTTGAATGTTTCGGGGCATATACTTCGTGGAGAGTACGGCGGGCGTTTGAGTCACGGCAGCACCGTCAGCGTCCGTCCGCTGTCACCCAAGGTCCAGCGGGTCGCACTTCAGGAACTCCCGCAGGACCGCCGTCGCGTAGGACCCCTTCGGAAGGGTAAAGTCGAAGCGGAGCGGGTCGCGGTCGACGGACAGGTCCGTGTGGACCAGCACCGCTCGGCGCGTCCCGGTCGACCCGAACTCCCCGGGCAGCTCGAAATCGCCGGGCGAGAGGTCGAGGTCGTCGAGGACGCCCCGCTCGATCTCGCCCGGCTCGCCGTCGCCGGGTTCGGTGTCGGTGCCGACCAGCGGCGCGGTGACGAAGGCACGGCCGCGTTCGCAGTGGCGGGTCACGGTGTCGACCCGGTCCTCGGTGACGCGCTGGAGGCGGTCGGTGTCGGGCAGCGTGACCCCTTCGGGTGCGTCCGTATCGGCGAAACAGACCACGTCGCCGGCGACCGGGCGGTCGAACGGGAGGCCCCGCTCCAGCCGCTCGCTCAGGATCCGGTTGAACGCGTACGACTGCGCGGCGTGGACGAACAGGCGCTGGAGGTTCGACGGAAGCTCCTCCAGCGCCGCCCGGAAGTCCGCCGGCTCCGTCCCCCCGTTCTCGACCAGCGCGTGGAGCATCGAGCGCTCGTAGCCGAGGCGGCGCGGGAACCGCTCCAGAGCCTCGGGCCAGTCGCGGGTCTCCTCGACGAACTCCCGGGCGTCCTGCGTTCCGTCGGGTTCGCTCTCGCGTGGGTTCCCGAGATAGGCCATCACCGCGCCCGCCCAGTCCTCGCGGACGATCCGCAGGCCGACCTCGTGGGTGACCGGGCGCTTGCTCCCGAACCGCTGCTGGCCGAAGAAGTTCGGCACCGCGGCCGTCCCGCCGCCGAACTCGCGGAGGTCGTCGGCGACCGCGTCCGCGTTGTCCGGGGCGTCCGGCTCCGTGACGGTTATCTCGAACTCGTTGCCCGCCAGGTCGCCGAACTCGATGGCGCGGCCGGCGCGACCGACGACCGACACGTCAGCGTCACGGACCTCCGGGAGGCCCTCAGGGGCGACGCCCCGGACGCTGAACAGCTGGGTCGTCACGGCGTACTTGTCCTTCGTCCCGGCCCAGGCGACGCGCTCGCGGCTGATCCCCAGCGCGTCCGAGAGGCGCTTCGCGAAGTCGTTCGTGTCCCACCCCGAGAGTGTGACGCGGAGCACCAGATGGTTGTACGCACCGGTGTCGGCGTCGACCGGATCCGCGTCGAACCGCTCCAGTTCGCGCACCCGAAAGTCGCCGTCGGCCGCCCGGAGTCGGCCACCGGTGCCGTCGGCGTCGCTGACGTAGTACTCCATCCCGACCTCGCGCTCGCGGGGGTGTGCCGGGCGCATCAGAACAGCGAGAGGTCGCCGGTCACCTTGTCGACGACGCGCTCGTCGCCGGGACCGACGGCCAGCGTCGTGACGGTGCCCGGGTCCAGCTGCGTGTGCCCGGCGTCGCGGACGACGGCGTGGGGTAGCCCCTCGCGCTCCGCCACGTCGGCGAGCTCGAATATCTGCGACTCGCCGTCGGCTTTCAGCACGACCTTCTTTTGGCCGCCGCCTTTCCACTCCGTGCGCGTCCGCCTGTCGGCGTCCTCGTAGGCCGACAGCGACGCGTGGGCGACCTGCGCGGCGAGTTTCCCCTGGCCCATGCCGATGTCCGTGCGTGCGACGATGGCCTGCTTCATGGTCGGAGATGTGCGGGGAGCGCCTTTAGCGCTGGCTATCGGGACCGCCGGAACGCTTAATCATCAGCGATGGTACAGTACGCGGTAGATCCGCATGGTGACCGTTCAGACCGCGGGAGAAGCGCCACGGCAAGTGGGCGTTCACCGCTGCCGTCGCCCCCCTCTCGGAGGTGACGGCGGATGATCCGCCGACTCATCGCGCTCCCGTACGACGCGTACCTCTGGGTTCCCCGGAAGCTGTATCAGGACTTCGGGAACTGGGGGCTGGTGCTGTCGCTGCTTCCGATGATGCTTATAAACACCATTCTGGTCGCGGCCGTCGTCTTCGGCGGCGATCCCAACCGGGCAACGGCCGGGAATCTGCCGCTGCTGTGGTTCGCGCTCACGGTGGTCACCGCCGTCCTCGCCCGCCGCCGCGAGGAGAACGCCGACCGGCCGGCGTGGACCGAACTCGACGAACCGCTGGAGATCAGCTACGCGATCCGGGACGGGAGCGGGGACGCGTCAGCCCTCGGTAGCGATATGTTGCGGCTGGTCGACGACACGGACCTCGGCGACACGCCTGACGAGGGGCTCAAACGGATCAAGCGGTCCCTGGAACTGGGCGTCGTCGACCCCGGCGATCAGGAACTGGCCCTCGACGCCGTCGACTACACGCCCGAGGAGGTCGCGTCGCTCTGCTTCGACCTGGTCGACCAGGGGTACCCGCCGTGGCGCGCGATAGAGCGCTTCGCCTTCGCGGACCCCGAGGCGTACGAGCCGTACTGGGACCGGCTGTTCGGCGACCCCGGCGAGATGGATTTCCACCGTCTGATGGCGCTCTCCCACATTGCACGGAACAACCGCGACTACGTCCCCGAACTCGTCGAGGTACTCGAATCGGCGGCCGAGACCGACGACGCGAAACACCGCAAGCGCGTCGCGGTCGCGCTCGCGGAACTGTCGACCGTTCACTCCGCGCCCGACGAGACGCTCCGCAAGCTCGGCAAGGAACGGAACCCCAACGTGCGGAAAGCCGCTGCCGCCGCGAAGAGCTTCTACGACGAGAACCCCCACGGCCGGTTCGACCTAGTAGACGAGAGCCGCGCCGCGGGGCCGGGCAACACCGAGCAAGCGGGCGTCGTCGCGCCGAGCACGCGGACGGCCCCCGAGGACGACGACTCCGGCGGGCTGATCGGACACTCGATCTACGAGTGCGAGGACTGTGGGTCACAGCTACTGGACGACCTCGACATCGTCGCCGGGAGTTCGTACACCTGCAGCTTCTGCGGGCACGAACTCGACGACCAGGACGGCGCGCGGCAGATCTACCTCCACGGCTGAGGCGGTGGCTCGCTGGGCCCGACGCGCCGACCCCGGACCGGGGGCTTTAGGCCCCTCCGTTCGCTCCTACTGCGTATGATCCTCTCGGACGCGGACATCCTGCGGCGGCTCGACGAGGGCGACCTCGTCGTCGAGCCAATAGACGACCTCGACCTGCAGATACAGCCGGCGAGCGTCGACCTCCGACTCGGCCGCGAGTTCCTGGAGTTCCAGCGCACGAACATCCCCTGCATCCACCCCGACGCCGAGGCCGAGGTCGACGAGTACGTCGACGAGACGGTCGTCGACGAGGGCGACGAGTTCGTCCTCCACCCCGGCGATTTCGTGCTCGGGACGACGAAGGAGCGCGTGGAGATCCCGCCGGACCTGCTCGCGCACGTCCAGGGGCGCTCGTCGCTCGGCCGGCTCGCCGTCGTCGTCCACGCGACCGCGGGCGTCGTCGACCCGGGGTACCGCGGCCAGATCACGCTCGAACTGTCGAACCTCGGCACCGCGCCCGTCGCGCTGACGCCGGACATGCGGATCTCGCAGCTCATCTTTACCGAGATGAAGTCGCCCGCGGAGCGCCCGTACGGGAGCGACCGCGGCTCGAAGTACCAGGACCAGGACGGCCCGCAGGCCTCCCGCATCGGCGGCGACAGCGAGTTCGGAGGGGAGCAATGAGGTTCGTCGAGGAGATCGTCGTCGAGGAGTTCCTCCCGACGTTCCGGTCGATGCTGGCCGAGGACCTCCGGGAGCGCGGGCTGACCCAGAGCGAGGTGGCCGAGGCGCTCGGGATCAGCCAGTCGGCCGTCTCGAAGTACGCCCACGGCGATGTGGCGCGCCGCGAGGAGTTTCTCGGGGACGAGCGCGTGCAGGAGCTCGTCGAGCGCGTCGGCGAGGGGCTGACCGAGGGCGGGATGTCGCCGGTGCAGGCGCTCGTCGAGGCGGAGGTGCTGATCCGGCGGCTGGAGGACGGCGACGTGCTCGCCCGGCTCCACGAGGACGCGATGCCCGAACTCGCCGAGTACGACGGCTCGTTCCGGGTCCACGACCCCGAGAGCGAACTGCGGACGACCGAGCGGGTGCTCTCGTCGGTCCGGCGCGGCCTCCGGCGGCTGGAGAACACGTCCGGCTTCGCCACGCTGATCCCGGCGGTCGGGTCGAACCTCGTCGTCTGCACGCCCGACGCCGAGGGGCTGGACGACGTGGCCGGCGTCCCGGGCCGGATCTTCGACGTGAAAGGACGGGCGACCGTGCCGAGCGAGCCCGAGTTCGGCGTCAGCGAGCACGTCGCGACGGTCCTCCTCTCGGCACGGCGGGCCGGCAGCGACGCGCGGGCGGCGCTGAACGTCCGGTACTCGCCGGCGATCGTCGAACGGCTGACGGACGCCGGCCTGACGACCGCGGAGTTCGACGGCGACCGGCCGACCGAGGAGGCCGTGCCCGCGGCGCTGGCGACTGATCCGGACGCGGACGTGCTGTACCAGACCGGCGGCTACGGCGTCGAGCCGATCGTCTACCTCCTCGGGCCGGACGCCGAGACGGTCGCCGAGCGCGTCGGGGAGCTGGTGTAGATGGGCCGGGCGACGACGGCACAGGCGTTCTACGGACGCTGGGCGGCGCTGTACGACGCCATCGCGCGATACACGCCCGGCGTCGCCCGCCTCCGGGCACGAGCAGCCGACGCGCTCGAACTCTCGCCCGGCGACACCGTCGTCGAGATGGGCTGTGGCACCGGCGCGAACCTGCCGTACCTCCGTGACCGGGTCGGTCCCGGAGGGACCGTCGTCGGCGTCGACTTCACCGGGCCGGTCCTCGGCCGTGCCCGCCGGCTGGCCGAGCGGCGGGGGTGGGACAACGTCCACGTCGTGCGCGGCGACGCGGCGCGGCCGCCCGTGGTCGAGCGCGTCGACGGCGTGCTGGCGTCGTTCGTGGTCGGAATGCTCGACGACCCGGCCGCGACGGTCGATCGCTGGTGTGACCTCGTCGGCGCAGGCGGCAACGTCGTCCTGCTCGACGCGGCGCTCTCCGACCGGGCGGTCGCCGCCCCGGTGAACGCGGCGTTCCGGGCCGTGACGGTCCTCTCGACGCCGCCGACGCTCAAACTCCGCTACGTCGACTCGCCCCACGAACGCCTGCGTCAGCGAGTGGCCGAGGCGCGCGAGGCCCTCCGCGGTCGGGCGAGCGCGGTCGCCCACGAGGACCACTGGCTCGGCATCGTCCGCCTCACGGGCGGTCGGATCGACGGCGGCCGATAACCACACGCAGCGGTACTATTTTGGTCGTTCTCGCCTAGTTCGTACTATGGCGACCCGCCGCCGTCTCGCCGCCCTGGCGCTCGTGCTCTCCCTCGTGCTCGCAGGCTGTGCAGGCGACTCCGGCGCGTTCCGGACGACTGAGCCGGAGACCGGGACGACGACCGTCGGGACGGCGACCGAACCTCCGACACGGACCACCACTACCGCCGAGGTCACCGGGGAGTACTCGGTGCCGGTGACCGGGAACGCACTCCCGGTCGATGCGGACCGGACGTTCGCCCGGGTACAGTCGCTCGTGGGGAGCGATGTCGAGCCACAGACGGTCAGGGTCAGGGAGGGGTCGACGCGGACGGGCGAGGCGGAGTACTACTCGCAGCGGCCGTTCTTCAGGGTCATGGGCCTCTCCGAGGCGAACTACTCGACCGTCGGCGCGAGCGGCGTGACCTACTCCGACGGCGAGGTGCAGATAACGACCCGCGACGCGCCGCCGGCGGAGGTGGAGCGCGTCCTCGCACACGAGTTCGCCCACACCGTCCAGATGCGCACCTCGATGACCGCCGACCTCGATTCGGGGGTGTTCGGAAACCCCACCACCGACTACGCGATGACCCGGCGGGCGCTCGTGGAGGGCGGCGCGGTGTACGTCACGGACGTGTACGCCGAGCGGTTCCAGAACCGGACCGTCTACCAGTCCAACGTCGTCGAGCGGCAGTACGAGCGCGGCCCGGGCGGCAACCGCTACCTCTGGGCACCGTACCACTTCGGCTACCGCTACGTCGCCGACACCATCGACTCGCCCGCCGAACTGGCGACGGTGTACGACAACCACCCGGAGACGACCGAACAGCTGCTTCACGGCTACGCGCCCGACGAGGAGCCCGTCGCTGACCTCGTGTTGCGGGACACGGTCGAGGACTGGTATCGGACCGACACCGACACGAAAGGCGAACTCGTCACCCGGATCGTTCTGCGCGGCGAACTCACGAAGGAGCGCGCGGCCGCGGCCGCCGCGGGCTGGGGGAACGACCGCGCGGCCGTCTACGAGCAGGCCAGCGGCGACGCGGCGGGGGTCGCCTGGGCGCTCCGGATGGACGACAGGGGCGAGGCGACCGAGGCGGTCGACGCGTTCGAAGCGTTCGCTGACCGGCAGACCGAGTCGTCGTTCCGGGTCGAACGGGTGACTGCCCGGACGCTCGTGGTGATCGGCGGCGACGGCGCGTTCGTCGACAACGCCCGCGTGAGCGCCCAGGGTGCCAGGGTGACCGTCGGGATCGACGACCCGCGAGCGTCCCTGACACCGCCCGGTCCCACCGGTGCGGTCGACGCGCCGCCCGCGACCGTCGCCTGATCGGCTCCCGCCAGCGTTTTGGTCGCCGCGTCGTGACGTACGACCGACATGCGAGCCGGCCCCGTCCTCGTCGCCGCCCTTCTGGTGCTCGCTGGCTGTTCCACGCCCTTTACCGGCGGCGACGCCACGACGCCACGACCCGAGGCGACGACCGACGAACGGTCCTCCGACGAGGCCGCGACGGTGGACTCGTCGACAACGGCGTCGCCGACGACACAGCCGTCCACGGACGGCACCGTCTACGACGTGTCCGTCCGGAACGGGACACTCCCGGTCGACGAGGACCGGGCGTACACCCGGGTTCAGGGACTACTCGGGACGGACGTGGAGCCACGCCCCGTGGAGGTCCGAAACCTGACCGAGTACCAGGGGTACGCGCCCGCGACGTTCCCGTTCTTCGACCTGCTCGGCGTCGGTAACGCCTCGTTCGACGACGGTCGACCGGGCGGACTGACCACCCAGAGCGGCGCGGTGTACATCCATCCCGGGAACGGGTCTGCCGGGGCGGTCGAGCAGGTGCTCGTCCACGAGTTCGTCCACACGACGCAGTTCGGCGCGAACATGATCCCCTGGCTCGACGCCATCGACGGGCCGCGGCTGACCTACGACCTGCTCCAGACCCGCCTCGCGCTGCTGGAGGGCGGTGCGGTGTACGCCTCGGACGCCTACACCGAGCGGTATCTGAACGTCACGCCCGAGTCCGAGCGCATCGCCGCCGAGTACGAGGACGCCGGGACGGCGAAACGGCTGTTCCTCGCCCGCTACCACTTCGGGAGCGACTACGTCGCGGACCGGATCGACGACCCGGCGAACCTGGCGGGCGTCTACGAGAACTACCCGCGGACCACCGAACAGGTGATCCACGGGTACGCGCCCGACGAGGAGCCGGAACGCGACCTCGCGCTCTCGGTCCGCGGCGGGAACTGGACCGTCGGCGGGAACGACACGCTCGGCGAACTGACGACCCGGGTCCTGCTCTGCGGTGAACTCGAACGCGCGACCGCCGTGGCCGCTGCCGCGGGGTGGGGCACCGACGAGGTCGTAACCCTCCGGCGTGGCGGCGAGCAGGCCTACGTCTGGGCGCTCCGGATGGACAACGCGACCGAGACCGACGAACTCGCCCGTGCGCTGGAGGCGTTCGCGGCCGAGCGCGAGGCGGCCGCCGACGCGTCGTTCGCGGTCCAGCGGCCGACCGACGAGACGGTCCTGCTGACGGTCGGCCCGGACTCGCTTGACGTGCGGGCCGAGGGCAGCGCGGGGAACGTGACCGTCACCGTCGGGTAGGTGGCCGGGCGGGCCGACCGGCCGCAAGCGGCCGGCTGGCTCACCCGTACCGGTCGGCGTGCGCCTCGCAGAACGCCGGCTCGCGTAGCTGCGCGCGAACGACGCCGGGCTGGCGGTGCGGGTTCGAGAGCCGGCAGTCGGGGTCGTCGCAGAACCCCTCGCCGGTCGCCGCGAGGTGGACGGCGCTCAGGACGTACCCCTTCAGCGCCTCGGTGGTTCTGGGGTCGTCCTCGACGAGGAACTCACCGTCGACGCGGTTCTCCAGCACCTCCCGCGGTGGTGCGTCGCCGGACAGCAAAGCGTGACGCTGCTGCTCGCGGTAGTACGACTCGGGCTTGGCCGGGGCCTCGTACAGCCCCGGCACGGACACCAGCGCCGGCTGTCCGAGGGCGCTCACGCGCTTGTGCCAGCGGCCGTCGTGGTCGCCCCAGGTGCCGAACGCCCGGTCCAGCAGCGCGACGTGGAGGTGGTCCAGACCGCGCTCATCGGACGGAAGTGCGGCGTTGAGCGCACGCTGGACTGCGACGCCGTCGTACAGCACGCCCCCCTCGCGCGCCGGGTCGTCCAGCGCCCGTTCCTCGTAGCGGACGACCCCGAGCATCGTGTTGCCGGTGTCGCGTTCGTTCGGGTCGAGCACCCGCGCTGCCGCGAACCGCTCCGCGAGGTCCTCGGTGCGGTGCTCGTCGAGGAACCGACCGCGGACCGCGACGGTTGCGTCGACGCGGTCCCGGAGCCAGTCGGCGATCGCGCTGGCGTCGACCGGCGGCGCGCCGTCGTAGTCGGGCGGCTCGTAGAGCGTGACGGTGTCGGGCATATCATCCAGTCATACCACCAGATAAAAACGGATTGTGGTCGCCGCCTCCGGGCGGCTACGCGGGCCGACGACAGCCGGCGGCAGTCACCGCCAGACGCGGACGCCGTCGCCGACGTGTTCGTACAGGGCGCCGTCGGCGACCCCGAAGGCGCGGCGCCCCCCGTCCGCGGCGGAGCCCGATCCGAACCGTCCGGCGACCTCACCCGACGCCTTCTCGACAGCGACCCACTGTCTGCGTTCGGGGTCGGCGTCCGGGAGCCGCTTTGCGTAGACGTAGTCGTCGTCGACCACGAGGTACGAGTACACCTGTGCGCCATTGCCGAGGTCGGCGGTCCACACGACGGACCCGTCGGCCCGGTCGAGCGCGACCATGCTTGCACCCGTGTAGGCTTCCCGCTCGAAGCGCTCGTAGTCCGCTTCGCTCGCCTGTCTGCCCAGTGCCTGCGCTGCCGTGGGGTACAACAGCCCGTAGTAGACCCGACTCCCGTCGACCGCGACTGAGGTGGTCCCGCCCGCCATCATCCAGTGGTCCGTCCGGTCCTTGTAGGTGTGTGACCAGCCTTCGCTGCCGTCGGCGGCGTCCAGGGCCCGAATCGAGAACGGCGGCAGTTCCTCCGCCACGGCACCGACGGTGATCGTGATCCCCTCGGCGAGGTACACCGTCCCGTCGACGACGCTCGGGGCCCGGTGCAGTCCGTTCCGGATCCCGGTCGGCTCCGACCACCGAACGCTCCCGTCCGCACGGTCGAACGCGGTCACCTGTCGGCTCGCCTCCTCGTCGGCGAACCCCCGGTTGGCCACGACGACGGCGTCCGCCCCGACGCTCGGAACCGTCTGGTCGTACCGGAACTCGTCGGACGCCCATTCGCGGGAGCCGTCCGCCGTCGAGAGCGCCAACAGCCGCGCCGCGCCGAGCAGGTAGAGGGTGCCGTCGTCGACGACCGGTTCGAGCGCGGACGCCGCGCCCGGAAACGCGTTCCGCCACTGCCGGCTCCCGTCGTCCCGTGCGTGGGCCTGTACGACGAGGTCCTGCGACGACTCGCCGCGACGGATCCACGTCACGTACAGCCCGTCGGGCCCGAGACACGTCTTCGGGGAGTTCGGGAAGAAGTTGAGGTTGTCCTCTCCCTCCCGGAGTTCGACCGGGACCCGCCATTCCTCGGATCCGGCCTCTCGGGAGAGCCTGAACGCGTAGCCGCCGAACGTCCGCGGTTCCATCTCGTACGGCGTGGCGACCCTGCCGACGCCGTAGATGGCATCCTCGCCGACCGTCGGTGCGCCGTAACCGAGGTTGATGCCGTTTCGGAACTCGGCGGTGAACGCCGCGTCGGCGTCGCCGCCGGGACCACCGGAACTGCTCACGCCCGCGTTCCCGGGACCGCCCCGGCGCATCCGCCAGTTATCCGCAGCGTCCGCTTCCGGCGTCTCCGTGTTGAACCCCCCGCCGTCGGAGGACGAGCCGGAGTCGGTACACCCGGCCGCCGAAACCACGCCGGCCGCAGCGGCGGCTGTGAGGAACTCCCGTCTCGCGTACCGGACCATATCCGGGGTTCAGACATCGGGTAAATAAATTCTCGGGCCAGGGAGGGCTGAACTGCCGGTCGACGCCGGTCAGTCGTCGGCGACGGCGCGGCTCGTCACGTCGACCGGGTCGGCGTCCACGTCGAGTTCGTCGAGCGCGACCTGCGCGGCGCGCTTGCCGGAGACGAGCATCGCGCCGAACGTCGGTCCCATCCGCGGCAGGCCGTACGTCGTCGCCGTCGCCATCCCGGTGGCGATCAGGCCGTCGTGAACGAGCCCGGTGTGTTCGACGACGGCGTCCTCGCTCTCGCCGACCCACATCGAGTCGTGGCCGGGCGAGTCGTGGCCCGGCGCGCCGTATGAGTCGTCGCCGGTCTGGTCCATGCCGGTGGCGTTCTCGGCGGCGTCCTCGATGCCCGGCGCGTCGAGCACGCCGCGCTCGTCGAGTTTCTTGACCGCCATCGCGTCGTGCCCCGTCGCGTCGATGACCAGATCGGCCTCGACCGCGATGGGGTCGACGCAGGTGATCTCGCGGGGTAGCGCGTGGACCGGCGTCCAGTTCATCACGATGCCGCCGACGCGGTGGTCCTCGCGGATGACGATATCGGTGAACTCCGTCATGTTCTGCATCTTCGCGCCCGCGTCGCAGGCCGCCTTGATGAGGCCGGAACACGCCTCCGGGCCGTTGGCGACGTACAGCCCCTCGCTGTCCTGCGACCGCTTGTAGTCCACGTCGAGTTCCGCCAGAACTCGCTCGGCCGGCTCGCGCACCGTCACCTTGTTCATCAGGAAGCCGCCGAGCCAGAAGCCCCCGCCGAGGTAGTTGTTCTTCTCGACGACCATCGTCTGGACGCCGCGCTCGGAGAGCTCCTTCGCGGCCATCAGCCCTGAGGGACCGCCGCCAACGACGATCACGTCCGAGTCCGAGAAGTCCATGAACTCCTCGGTCCACTCCTGTCCGATCGCGCGGGTGACCTCCGCCTCGCCCACGTCGCTGAACTGGTCGAACTGGTCTGTGTCGCTCATACCACTAGGTGATACCACGGAGTAGTTGAAAGGGCTTGCGCTCCAGCGGCGGGATCCGACAGGCGTCGCTCGGCGCGACGGAGAACGGACGGAAAGGGCGACGACGAACGACGCGACAGAAACGCGAAAAACAGCGCAACAGGACCGTCGGCGGGGACGGCGCGGAGCCGACTACTCGACCCAGAGCGTCTTGCGATTGACGAACTCCCGGATCCCCGCCCCCGACAGCTCGCGGCCGTAGCCCGAGATGCCGACGCCGCCGAAGGGCACGCGCGGGTCGGATTTCACCAGCTGATTCACGTACGTGCAGCCCGCGTCGATCTCGCGGGCGACCCGGCGGCCGCGGTCGCGGTCCTCGGTCCAGACGCTGGCACCGAGTCCGAACGGGGTCTCGTTGGCTTTCTCGACCGCGGCCTCCTCGTCGGCCACCTCGAAGACGGCGGCCACGGGACCGAACAGTTCCTCGCTGTCGGCCGGGCAGCCCTCGGGGACGTCGGCGAGGACGGTCGGTTCGTAGTACGCCCCGTCGCGGTCCATCGGTCCTCCGCCGGTCAGCACGGTCGCGCCGGCGTCGATGGAGGCCTCGACCTGTTCGTGGAGGTCGGCCATCAGGTCCGCGCTGGCCTGAGGACCGACGTCGGTCGCCTCGTCGGTCGGGTCGCCGACGGTGAGCGCCTCGACCTCGTCGACGAGCCGGTCCACGAACTCGTCGTAGACGGCCGTGTGCACGACGAACCGCTTGGCGGCGATGCAGGACTGGCCGCCGTTGAGGTTGCGCGCCCACGCGCCGGTTTCGGCCGCGTCGTCGAGGTCGGCGTCGTCGAGCACGACGAAGGGGTCGCTCCCGCCGAGTTCGAGCACGGTCTTCTTGATGTGTTCCCCGGCCGTCGACGCGACCGCGCTCCCCGCCGGCCCGCTGCCGGTCAGCGTCGCCGCACGCACGCGGTCGTCGGCGAGCACGTCGTCGACGGCGTCGGACCCGACGAGCAGCGTCTGGAAGACTCCTTCGGGGTAGCCCGCCTCGCGGAGCACGTCCTCGATCGCCCTGGCACAGCCGGGGACGTTCGAGGCGTGTTTCAGCAGGCCGACGTTGCCCGCCGTCAGGTACGGCGCGGCAAAGCGGAACACCTGCCAGAACGGGAAGTTCCACGGCATCACGGCCAGGACGGCACCCAGCGGCTGGTAGACGGTCTCGACGTTCGACCCCGCCGGGCTGGGGTGCCCCTCGGGCTGGAGGTAGGCGCTGGCGTGCTCGGCGTAGTGGTCACAGACCCACGCGCACTTCTCGACCTCCGAGATGGCCTGCGACACCGGCTTTCCCATCTCCTCGGTCATCAGCTCCGCGTACTCGCGCTTGTTCTCGCGGAGCACGTCGGCGGCCGACGCGATCAACTCCTCGCGCTCGCGGAGCGGTCGGTCGCTCCACTCCTCGAACGCGGCGTCGGCGCTGCTCAGTGCCTCCTCGACGTCCGCGGCCGTGTCGGACTCGTACGTAGCGATGCGCTCGCCCGTGGCGGGATTGATAGCATCCATGGTTATCGTGTATGGGGTTCTCATATTTCAAGTATGCGGCTCCCGGAGCGCGATACCGAGACGACTCCACTGGACACGTCGGAGTTCTCGACCGGCACCGCGAAAAAAGCTCCCCCGATAGTCGTTACTCGCGGCGACCGACGGCAAGCCCCGCGAGGGTCAGCGCCAGCGCGACGACAGCGACCGCCGGCCCGAAGCCGGGCTGACTGGTCGAGGACTCGTCGGTGGTCGTTCCGTCGTCCGAGCCGCCGGAGTCGTCGCTGTCCGAACCGTCCGACGTGTCGCCGTCGTCGGACCCGTCCGAACCACCGTCGTCGCTGTCCGAACCGTCGTCGTTCTCCGAGCCGTCACTCCCGTCACCGTCGTCGGACCCGCCGTCCGCGGCGGTCGTGTTGATCTCGACGTTCAGGACGGAGGCGTCGAAGTACGAGCGGTTGTACTCGGCGTCCTCGTAGGACGCGTACACCTCGACGTTGCCGCCGTACTCCGACAGCGAGCGCAGGTCGCCGTCGGCGAAGGTGAGCTCCATCGTCCCGTCGGCGACGCTCACGTCCGTCGGTTCGACCGTCGCGTTGGCGGCGGTCGTCGCGCGAACGGTGCTCGCGTTGACCGACTCGACCGCGTCGGGCAGGTCGTAGCTGACCGTCACCTCGCCCTCGCCGTCGAGCGTCGCTTCGGCGGTGCCGAGTTCGCGGTCGACGCGGCGGATGCGGTCGTTCCCCTCGGGCGCGACGGTGCCCTGCGCCTGCACGTACTCCGCGGTCGCCGTGCCGTAGAGGGTCTGGGTCTCCTCGACGACCGTCGCGTTCTCCAGTACGGACCCCTCCCAGCCGGCCATGTAGGAGTTGACGGTCACGGTGTACGTCTCGTCCTCGTCCAGCGGCTCCCCGTTGATCCGCGCGTCCCGGATCTGCGGGCTGGCGTTCTCGTGGCCGACCCACTCGTAGGTGACGCCGCTGACCTGGAGCTGGGCCTCAGCGCCGTACTGCTGGCCCGTCTCGCTCTCCAGCGTGACGACCTGGCTGGCGAGCAACTGCTTTATCTCCGCGCCGGTCAGTTCGACCTCGACCAGCGTGTTGCCGAATGGCAGGACGCTGTACACGTCGCCGGCGGTGAGGTTACCCGGCCCGTACACCGAGTTCGAGCGGATGCCGCCGGCGTTCGTGATGGCGACCTCCGACCCCGTCTTCCAGCGGAACGCGTCGGTGATCAGGTTGCCGTAGTTCGTCTCGTCGTGGTAGTTCGAGGAGAACCGCGCGTCGAGCGCGACGTCGGTCTCCCCGAGAACTGTCGACAGCTGGTCGGAGCGGGCCGCCTCGATGACTGCGGCCGTTTCCTCGTCGTAGCTCACGTTCCCGGTCACGTCGAGCAGGCGGCCGTTCCACCCGACCACCTCGCCGTCGCTGACGGTGAAGTTGATCTCCCCGACGTGTGCCGCGCGGGCCTCGGCCTCGACGATCACCGAGCCGCCGACTTCCCGGGGCGGGTACTCGACCTCGTCGTCGCCGACGACGATGGCGTCGACCTCGTCGGTCCCGTTTGCTATCTCCTTTGCCTCGGGGATTCCGACGTGGGCCGCCACGACGACCACGTCAACGTTCTCCTCGTCGCGCAGCGTCGTCGCGTACTCGCTGGACGCCTCGACGTGGTCGCGCAGTTCGTACCCCTGCTCGTCGAAGTCGACCGCGGTCTTGCCCCGGATCGCGCCGTCGGCGATCCCGACAACGCCGACGCGAACGCCGCCGCGCTCGACGACGGTGTACGGCTCCGTGCCGGGGATCGGTTCGCCGGTGTCCTCCTGGACGATGTTGGCCATCAGCCACGGGAACTCCGAGGCGTTGGCGAACTCCGAGACGGTCCCGAAGCCGAAGTCGAGGTCGTGGTTGCCGATCACCTCGGCGTCCGGGTCGAGGACGTTCAGCACGTCGACCGGCGTCCGCCACTGGCTGATCGGGGACAGCGAGTGCGGGCTGACCTGGTCGCCGCCGCCGACCAGCACGGTCGGGTTGTCGATCGCCGCGCGGCGCTGCTCGATCAGCGACACCATCCGCGGCGTCGTCCCGTTCTGGACCACCGCGGTCTGGATGTCGTTGTACGTCAGCAGCGTCACCGTGGTGTTGTTGGCAGCGACACCTGTACTCCCGACGGAGATGCCGGTGGTGTCTCCAGTCGCCGTTTGGTCCGGCGCGACCGGTACCGTCGCCGCCGCCGCGGGCGCGGCCCCCGCGACGACGAGAAGCGTTACTACCGCGAGCACTGACAGTTGGCGCATGCGAGCGTGAGGTGAAAGGGTCACCTGATAAACGCTACTATTATGCGACCGTTCTTCCGATAACACTATTGACCAGTATATAGCAACCAACCGGAGAAACCACCGGAGAACGGTCCTGCGTTCCCCGGTTTCCCGGGCCCGTCGAAACGGCAAAGAATTAGTTGCGTAGCCGACAATCTGCCGGCCGATGACGGACGCCTCCGCCCTCCCCGCGGACGAACGCACCGGGATGTCCCTCGTCGTCGTCGTCGGGACGATGCTCACGACCGTCGGGCTCGTCCTCTCGGACGGGCTCGGCACGGTCGCGAGCTACGGGTTCCTGCTCGGCGGCGTCGTCTTCGCCTCGGCGGGCCTGCTCAAGACGTGGAACACGTCGGGGGACGCGTAACGGTCACTTCAGGTCGCCCGACCGGATCCGCTCCTCGGCCGCCTGCAGCGCCTCGTCGGCGTCGAACTCCGCGACTACCGCCCGCAGTTCCGCCTCGTCGGCGTCGGCCAGTTCGCGCGCGTGGGCCGCGATGTTGGGCACCGCCCGCAGCACGTTGTCGACGACCGGGACGGCAGCGACCTGCGGCGACCGCGACAGCGGGTTGAGGTCGATCACGACCTCGGTCTTGCCCATCTCGCCCAGCGCCTCGGCGCGGTCGCCGTCCTCCAGCGGCACGAGCACCACGTCGGCGGCGGCGATGCCGTCGGCGTCGACCTTCGCGCGCTCGTGGTCCAGCCCCGGGATCCGTGCGTCGGCGGTCAGCCCCTTGACGTCCTCGGCCCCGTGGTCGCACAGGTGGTCGGCGATCGCCGCGACGCGCTGTTCGGTGCGGTTGAACAGGTTCACTTCGAGGTCGGCGTCGACAGCCTCGGCGAGGTCGACCATCCCCTCGGGCACCAGCGCCGCGACGTTGCCGTTCACCGACAGCACGGGGTGGTCGGCCAGCAGGAGGTGGGCCGCGGCGGCGCGCTCGGCCGCGTCGGCGCTCGGGATCGTCTCCTCGCCGAGCAGGTAGTCGAAGGCGCTCCCGCGCCCCTCGGCGTGCATCCCCTGGAGGTGGGTGATGCCCTGCTCGACGCCGCGCTCGATGCGGTGGCGGCTGATCAGGTCCTCGTACCGCGGGTGGTCGGTCGGGATCTCGCCTTCACCCTCCACCTCCGCGGGAACGGTGTCGTCGCTCACGCGCGAACGTGTGCGACGATCGGAGAAAAGCCCCGCGATCCGCCCGCTACTGCGCGACCGTGACGTGGCCGTCGGGGGCCTGGTCCTTCAGCGTCTGCATTGCCTCGCGGGCCTCCTCGCGGGTCGGATACGTCTCGATGCTGCTGGCCAGCGCGTCGCCGTCGGCGTCGACGAGCCGCCAGATCCAGCCGTCGTCCTTGAAGTGTAGTTCGAAGGCCGGGTCGTCGATCTCCAGCACGCTCGCGCCGGCGACGAGGTCGCGGACCTCCTCGATCCGGTCGACCGCGGCGGCGCGGTCGTCGTACGGCGTCGAGCCGACGGCGACAGCGCGCTCCTGGTCGTCCAGCAGCCGCCAGCGCCAGCCGTCGTCGTCGCGGAACGGCTCGAAGCCGGCGTCGTCGAAGTTGACGGACTTGGCATCGGGCGCGAGTTCCTGCAGTCGCTCGACGGCGTCGATGACCGCCGCCCGGGTCTCGTAGCGCCGTCCGCTCCGGGCGTACGTCTCGCGATCGCCGTCGATGAGCACCCAGCCGTAGCCGTCGTCCGCCCGCGTGACCCTGACGGCGGCGGTCTCGATCTCGAAGATCGGCGCGGCCTCCGCGCCGCGGCGGACGGTCTCCACGTCCGCGACGGCGTCCTCGCGGCGCTCGTACCGTTTCGTCCCCGTCGCGACCTCGTCGCGCGAGGCGTCGACGACGTGCCACGTCCACGTCTCGCCGTCCTCGTCGAGTTCGACGGCGTAGTCGTCGACCTCGTGGACCGGTGCCGACGCCGCCGCCTCGCGCACGTCCTCGACGTGGTCGGCGGCGTCGTCGCGGGTGCCCCGTGACTCGGCCGCGTCCGCGACGATCCGGTTGTCGACGGTGACGTACCGCCACAGCCAGTCGTCGCCGTCGGCGTACAGCTGGAAGACGGGGTCGGCCATCTCCCGGACGGCGGCGTCGGGCGACAGCTCCGTGAGGAGGTCCATCGCCTCGCGGGCGGCCTGCCGGCTGGGGTGCGTCGACGCCCCCTCGGCGATCAGGTAGCCGCCCTCGTCGACGAGCCGCCAGCGCCACCCGCCGTCGTCGGTGCGGATCAGCTCGAACGCCGCGGTCTCTATCTCCAGGATCTCGGCGTCGGGGGCGGTGTCCTTGAGCGTCTGCATCGCGTCGCCCGCGCCGGCCTTGGAGTCGTACGCCTGCCCGCTGTCGGCCAGCACCGCGCCGCCCTCGTCGATGAGCCGCCAGCGCCACTGGTCGTCGTCCGTCTGGTACTGCTGGAACGCGGCGGTCTCGAACTCGATGAGGTCGGCCTCGGAGGCCTGTTCGCGGACCGTCTCGATCACCTCCCGGGCCTCCTCGGGCGTCTCGTAGCCGCCCTCGCGGTCGGCGACGACCGTGCGGTCCTCGGTGACGAAGCGCCAGTGCCAGCCGTCGTCGCCGGGGTACACCTCGTAGTCCGCGCCGTCTATCGTCACCACGTCGGCGTCGGCCGCCGTGGCCGCCATCGTCTCGGCCCGGGCGGACAGCGCCCCGGCGTCGTCGGCGCGCTCGTGGTTGCGGGCGACGACCGCGTCGTCCGCGTCGAGCAGCCGCCACGCCCAGGCGTTGCCGTCGGCGTACACCTCGTAGCCGGCGCGGCCGCGCTCGACCAGCGTCGCGTCGGCGACGCCGTCGAGCAGGCTATCGACCGACGACTCCGCCAGACGACGGGCGTCGAACGCGCCTGCGCTCTCGGCGACCGCCTCGTCCGCGTCGTCGACGATCTGCCAGCGCCAGTCGTCGCCGTCGGCGTACAGTTCCGCGCCGACACCCTCCAGCGCGAGGACCCTCGCGTCTGGGAGCAGGGACTGCATCTCGTCGACCGCCGACTCGGCGGCGTCGCGGTCGGCGTGCGGTCCCACGTCCGTCGCCAGGTCGTTGCGGTCCTCGTCGACCAGTCGCCAGTGCCAGTCCTCGCCCTCGCGCCGGTAGTCGACCGCCGCGCCGTCGATCTCGATGAGCGGCGCGTCCGGCGCGCTGTCCTTGGTGAAGCTGACGGACTGCTCGACGCCGTCGCGAGCGCCGTACGTCGTGCCGCTCTCGGCGACGACGCCGCCGTCCTCGCTCATCAGCACCCAGCGCCACTCGTCGTCGTTCTCGTACAGCCGGAACGCGGCGGTCGTGATCTCCAGCAGCCCCGCCCGTCCGACGAGTTCGCGCACTTCCTGGACCGACTCGCGGGCCGCCGTCCGACTGCTCGCGCGGCGCGTACTGTCGGCGACCGCGTCCTGCTGGATCGCGCGCCATGTCCAGTCCTTCTCGGGCGTGCGAAACACGCTGAACAGCGTGCCGCCGGTCGCCTCGCCGACCATCACGGGGGGCTGGTCCGCGAGGTTCAGCAGTTCGTCCTCGACGAACATCCCCTGCTTGCCGGTGACGACCGGTACCAGCACCGCCACGCCAGCCATGATGGCGATCCCGACGGTGTAGACGGCGACGATCTCGCTGGTGTAGTCCATCCCGCTCCGCCAGTGTTGCGGGTAGGCCCACACGAACCCGAGCACCCCGAGGATCGAGATGGCCGCGCCGCCGAGGGTCACCTCGACGCCGCGCCAGCGCACGGGCAACAGCAACACGATCCCGAGCATCGCCAGGGGCAGCCCGAACGCCGCCAGCGAGATCGAGAGCCGCCAGTAGAAGATGTTGACGCCCCCCGCACCCTGGTTCGGCAGGCCGGACAGGAACAGCCCGATCCCGGCGAAACTGACCAGATAGCCCGCGATGAACAGCCAGTAGCCGTACACGTCTTTTTCCGAATCCGGTTCCCCCACGTACCGCTCGTACAGCCGGAACAGTCGTCCCGGGCGAACGTCAGCCTGTGCCACGATGACTCACGGCTGATGCCACTCAGCTAGGTGTATTAATTCCCGTTGATAATTCAAATAACAGGTTTTCAAAAGTAAAACGGAACCCGGCAGCGGTTCACTGCAGGGTCGCGCCGGCCGGATGCGTCCCGCAGACCTCGGGCTCGAACCCGGCGTCGGAGAGCCCGGTCCCCAGCGAGAACACCGTCTCCCCGAGCATCGCCATCGACGCCTCGCCGCCGGCGTCGCTCACGTCCTCGATGGCGTCCCGGACGGTCTTCGTCAGCAGGCCGGCCTCGCGGGCGAACCGCCGTGAGGCGTAGATGAAACTCGTCAGCGTCGGCTCGCGGACGACCCGCGAGAGCGCCCGCTCGCCCGCCGCGCCGAGCGCCTCGGTGTTCCCCCCGATCACCTCCTCGGTCGGGAGTTCGCCGAACGTGACGTACTCCACCCGCGCCTGCCGCGGGATGCCGTCCAGCAGGTTCTCCGCCGGCGCGCCGGGTTCGAGCCGGATCGGCACGCCGCCGCGGGCCTGCGCCACCACGTCGCCCAGTCCCGTCCCCGACTGGACCTCCGCGCCGTGAGCGACCGTGATCAGCTCGTTCTCCGAGAGCTGGCGCGAGAACGCCCGGTTCGCCGCCAGCGCCGTGCCGAGCGCCATCGCGCCGGAGACGCCGAAGCCCGACCCGAGCGGCACCTCCGACTCGGCCGACACCTGCGCCGTCACCTCTAGCGCGTCCAGCACGCGCTCGACGGGCTCCATCTCGATGCTCGCGTCGTCCAGGTACACTTCCGTCCGGTCGGCGGGACGGACCTGCACCGTCACGCCGTCCGACAGCGTCAGCCCCGCGCCCTGCGACCCGGCCTTCGTCGGGTCCTCGTGCTCGTGGGGCGTGAAAAAGCCCGTAATGTGGCCCGGCACGAAGGCGGTCGCCGCGTCGTCGCTCATTACCCCCACCTGCGGGCGACCGTCGTTAACCGTTTTCCATTCGGTGCGGTCGGATCCGGGACGGTTTCCGCTGTCTTCGTCAGGGACTCAGACGTTGAGGATCGCGCGGGAACGCCGGAAGACGTTCCTGCTCACTTCGTTCGCGGGCTGCGACTTCCGAGCCCCCACCCGACTCTACGGAGAGAGTCGCTGCCGGTCGCGCGGGAACAGCACCGCTTCCCTGATGTTGTCGAGGCCGAGCATCGTCATGATGAGGCGCTCGCCGCCGAGCCCCCAGCCGGCGTGGGGCGGCATGCCGTACTTGAACATCTTGGTGTAGTACTCGAAGGCGTCGGGGTCGAGGCCCTGCTGCTCGAAGCCCTCGACGAGGTGGTCGAAGCGGTGCTCACGCTGGCCGCCCGAGACGAGCTCCATCGACGGGTGCATCAGGTCGAAGCCGGTCGACAGCTCGGGGTCGTCGTCGTGGTCCTTGATGTAGAACGGCTTGATCTCGCTCGGCCAGTCCGTGATGAAGTAGTGCTCGCCGACCTCGTTCCCGAGCGCGTGCTCGCCCTCGGTCGGCAGGTCGTCGCCCCAGACGAGCTGCTCGTCGAGTTCGCCGGTGGCGTTGATGCGCTCGATGGCCTCCTCGTAGGTGAGCCGCGGGAAGTCGCCCGAGGGAGCCTCGAAGTCGTCGTAGCCGAGCGTTTCGAGTTCTTCCTGACAGTTCTCGGCGACGCCCTCGTAGGCGGCGCGGACGACCGCCTCGCAGGCGTCCATCGCGTCCTCGTGGTCGTAGAACGCGCTCTCGAAGTCGATCGAGGTCGCCTCGTTCAGGTGCCGGGGCGTGTTGTGCTCCTCGGCGCGGAAGATCGGGCCGATCTCGAAGACGCGTTCGAGGCCCGAACCGACCATCAGCTGCTTGAACAGCTGGGGCGACTGGTTCATGAACGCCTCCTCGCCGAAGTAGGTGATCGGGAACAGCTCGGTGCCGCCCTCGGTCCCCGTGGCGACGATCTTCGGCGTGTTGATCTCCGTACAGCGCAGGTCGCGGAACTGCTCGCGGACCGAGCGCAGCACCTCCGCGCGGATCTCGAAGATCGCCTTCGACTCCTCCATCCGGAGGTCCAGCGTGCGGTTGTCAAGCCGCGTCGAGAGGTCGGCGTCGACCTTGCCCGACGGGTCCAGCGGCAGTTCGGGGTCGGCCTGGGCGACGACCTCGACCGACTCGGGGACGACCTCGACGCCGGTCGGGGCGCGCTCCTCCGCCTCGACCGCGCCGGTGACGCTGACGACGCTCTCGCGGTTGACGTTCACGCCGGTCTCGACGAGGTCGTCGTCCATCTCCTCCTTCTCGAATTTCACCTGAATCTTGCCGGTGGTGTCCCGGACGATGAGGAAGGCGATGCCGCCCAGATCGCGGATCTCGTGGGCCCAGCCGGCGACCGTGACGTGGTCGCCCGGTTCGGCCTCCGCGGTGTAGGTTCTGTTCTCCATACCTCCCCGTTCTGGGGGGCGAGTCTTAAAAACCGTCTTTTCGCCCGCTCGGGGGAGTCCTACCCGGCGAGGTTCACTCCGATGGTTCAACGACCGGGCCGACGAACGTCCAGTGGTAGTGTGTCCCTCCGTCCGCGTGTGCCTCCTCGGTCACGTGGTAGAGGTACGGGCCGTGCGGGCAGTCGGAACAGCCCTCCGCACAGGGTTGGCGCTTCGTCACGGCGAGATAGCCGTCTCGATCCTCCATGCTGACTATCTCCTCGCCGGGCTGTGGCTCGATGCGGGGCGTCGTGTCGCCCCGCTGCTGAAGCAGTTCCTGCCCGTAGGCGACCGCCTCTCGCAGTTCGTGATCGGTCAGGTCCCGGAGCGTGGCGGTGGCGTCGTCCGGCAGATCCGCCGGCGGCGTCGGGTCGGGAGCCGTCATGTGTCGGGCTACGCAGCCCCGAGACTTGTACCTCGGGTCCGTGGGAAAGAACTACTGTCCCCCGCCCGGTCACCCGGGGTATGAGCGAGGACCCGATGGACGATCTCGACAGGCGGATCGTCCACGCCCTGCAGTCGGACGCGCGGAAGACGTCGGCCAGCGACATCGCGGACGAGGCGGGCGTCTCGGCCAGCACGGTCCGGAACCGCATCCGCAACCTGGAGGAACAGGGGATCCTCTCCGGCTACACGCCGGAGGTCAACTACGAGGAGGCGGGCTATCAGCTGCTGACGCTCATCGTCTGTACCGCGCCGATCCCCGACCGAGAGGAACTCGCCCGCGAGGCGCTGGAGGTGCCCGGTGTCGTCGCAGTCCGGGAGATCATGACCGGGACCGAGAACGTCCACGTCGAGGCGATCGGCACGGACGGCGACGACCTGAGCCGGATCGGACAGGACCTCAACGCGCTCGGCCTGGAGATCGTCGACGAGGACCTGATCCGCAACGAGTACGAGCACCCGTTCCACGAGTTCGACGTGGACGCGTAGCCCACCGCCGTCGCGGTCCCGTATCCGTCGACTTCCTCGCCGAGCCCTTGCCAGTCTGATCAGCTGTTCCGATCCGGCCTATAGGACGATTAGGCAATATATAGACTATTCATTATCGAAACCGGATTCGAACCGGGCTGTTTATGCGGTTCCGGGAACAAACGAAGATATGGATCCGAGTCACAACGCACGCGGTTCACGTCAGTATCTCTCCGCACTCTCCGAGCCGGCTGGTCGAACGCTCGCGACCCCCGACAGGGACCATGGCTGAGGCCGTCAGCCGGACCGAAGACCGTGACGCGATGACCTGCGTCGTGGGGGACGACGCCGTCGCGGTCGGGCTCGTCGACCGCCTCGCCGAGCGCGGGTCGGCCGTCCTCGTCAGCCCCGACACGGACGTCGTCGCGGAGGCGGAACGCCGCGGCATCGACGCCCGGGTGACTGACGTGACGGACCCGTGGGCCCTCGAGGCCGCCGGGGCGGGCGACGCGGACACGCTCGTGGCGGCGTTCACCCGAGACGAGCGGAACATCCTCCTCGCACAGATCGCCCGCACGCGGTTCGAGACTCCGAGGATCGTCGTCCGGCTCGCCGACCCGGAGCTGCGGGACGCGTTCGACGACATCGGCGTCGAAACCGTCTGCGTGACCTCGGTGCTGGCCGAGGAGCTCGCCGGACGGGTGGTCTAACGTGGGGAAGGAACTCGAACGCGACCTCGGCCTGTTCGCGGTGATCGCGATCAGCATCGGCGCGATGGTCGGGAGCGGTATCTTCATCCTGCCGGGGCTGGCGCTCAAGACGGCCGGCCCGGCCGTCATCCTCGCGTACCTGCTCGCCGGGGTGCTCGTCCTGCCGGCCGCGCTGAGCAAGGCGGAGATGGCGACGGCGATGCCGGAGGCCGGCGGCACGTACATCTACATCGAGCGCGGGATGGGACCGCTGCTCGGCACGGTCGCCGGCGTCGGCACCTGGTTCTCGCTGTCGTTCAAGGGGGCGCTGGCGCTGGTCGGCGGCGTGCCGTACCTGCTGTACCTGTTCGACCTGCCGGTGAAGCCGGTCGCGCTGGCGCTCGCCGCCCTGCTCGTGGGCGTCAACCTCGTCGGCGCGAAGCAGACCGGACGGCTCCAGGTCGGCATCGTCGTGGTCATGCTCGCCGCGATGGTGTGGTTCGTCGTCGGGGGGCTTCCCTCCACGACCGGCGGCTACTACAGCGGTTTCTTCGCGAAGGGAAGCAACGGGCTGCTCGCCGCGACCGGACTCGTGTTCGTCTCCTACGCGGGCGTGACGAAGATCGCGAGCGTCGCCGAGGAGGTCGAGGACCCGGACCGGAACATCCCGCTCGGCATCCTCGTCTCGCTCACGTTCACCACGCTGCTGTACGTCCTGATCGTCGTCGTGATGGTGGGCGTGACGCCGCCGGACCTCCTGAGCGACTCGAACGTGCCGATGATCCACGCGGCCGAGGCGACGCTCGCGTTCCCGGGCGTCGTCGCCATCATCGCCGCGGCGATGCTCGCGCTCGTCAGCACCGCGAACGCCGGGATCCTCTCGTCGTCGCGCTACCCCTTCGCGATGGCTCGCGACCAGCTCGCGCCGGCCAGTCTGACCGAGATCCACGAGGAGTGGGGGACCCCGGTGCGGGCGATCACGCTCACGGGCGGCGTGATGCTTCTGCTCATCGCGTTCGTCCCGATCCTCCAGATCGCCAAGCTCGCGAGCGCGTTCCAGATCGTCGTGTTCGCCCTGGTCAACGGGGCCGTGATCGCGTTCCGCGAGGGCAACGTCGGCGAGTACGACCCGAGCTTCGAGTCGCCGTTCTATCCGTGGACCCAGATCGCCGGGATGATCGGCGGGGTCGTGCTCATCGGCTACATGGGGATGGTCCCGCTCATCGGGGCGGCCGTGATCACGGTCGGGTCCGTGCTCTGGTATCTCTACTTCGCCCGCGGGAAAGTCGAGCGGGAGGGTGCGGCGACCGACGTGGTTCGCCGCTCGGTCGGCAAGGGGGCCGTCGAACGAACTCGGTCGACCTTCGAGGACGTCGACGGCTACGAGGTGCTCGTCGCCGTCACCGAGGACACGGGCGAGCGTCGCGAGCGCGCGCTGCTCCGGATCGCCGCCGACATCGCCCGGGAGAACGACGGCAGCGTCACGGTCGTCCAGTTCGACTCGATCCCGGACCAGGCCCCCCTCGAACAGGCCTCCGAGGTGCAGTCCCCCGCCGACGTGGAGTTCGAGGAGCGGACCGAGGACCTCTCCGCGGAGTTCGACGTGCCCGTGTACTACGGGGAGGTCGTCAGCCACGACACGAAGCGGGCGGTGGTCAACTTCGCGGAGCACGAGGACGCCGACTTCCTCGTCATGGAGCGCACCGGCGAGCCGCTGTACGCCTCGGTCTTCGGGACCGGCATCGAGTGGGTCGCCCGCAACGCGCCCTGTGAACTCCTGCTCATCGAGGACCGCGACCTCCGGGCGCTGGACCGGATCACCGTGGTCACGAACCGGGGGCCGTTCGACCCGCAGAAGATCGCCGTCGCGAACGCGCTCGCCAGCGAGGCGGACGCGTCGATCGAACTCCTCTACTCCGTCGAGCCGAGCGCGACCGATGCCCGGCGAGAGACGCTCGACGACTACCTCTCGGAGCTAGAGGCGCTCTGCTCGGTGCCGGTCGACCGCGCGGTGATCGAGACCGACGACCCCGAGGGCGACTTCGTCGAGGCCGCCGGGTCGTCCGACGTGCTCATCATCGGGAGCGACGGCGGGCGCATCCGCGGGAGCGTGTTCGGCCGACCGGCCGACTGGATCGTCGACGCCGTCGACTGCACCGCGATCCAGGTCAAGCCGTCCGGGTCCGGCGGGCCGGGACTCCTGCGGCGGACGGTCGAGCGGTTCGCCTTCTAGGCGTCCCGCGCGCCCTCGACCGTCTTCCTGACCGCGTCGACGCCCTCGTCGTGGACCAGATCGCCGACGACGACGGCGTCGGCGTGCTGTCCCATCGTGTACGCGGAGTCGTAGTCGTGGATGCCGCCGCCGTAGAACAGCGTCGCCTCGTCGAGCGCGCCGGCGGCGGCCTCGACTTTCCGGGGGTCGCCCAGCGTGCCCGAGTACTCCACGTAGACGATCTCCTGACCGTACATCTGTTCGGCGATCTCGGCGTAGGCGGCCACGTCTTCAGCCGTCTGCTCGCAGTCGGCCTGCGTCAGCTGTGCGGCGCTGGCCTCCGGGTTGAGGATGATGTACGCCTCCGTCGTCGTCCGCGCCCAGTCAACGTCGTCGGCTTTCACCCACTCCTTGTGCGCGCCGGTGATCCACGCAACGTCGCCCGCGTTCAGGACGACCGGGACGAGAAACCCGTCGACGGCGTCGTCGTGGACGACGACGCCCGGGTTGCTCGGCTCCTGATACAGCGGCACGTCGTACTTCCCGCAGGCGTCGATGACCCGTTTCATCTTCTCGCTGGTCACGTCCAGCGTGCCGCCGATCTCCAGAGCGTCCGTGCCGGTCTCGCAGACGTCCTCGAACGTCTCGCCCGGCGCGAGCTCCTTGTCCGGGTCGATCTTCACGATGTGGTCCCAGTCGTCCCACGGGGCAGTCATACCAGTTCGATCAGAAAGGGCGGTCAAGAACCCTTCGAAAGGGGTGGTCGTGCGGGACACGCCCCCAAGAGCTTCGGTCGCGCGCGGCGAGGGTGGCGTATGGACCGACAGGACATCGCGTCGGGCACGGAGTGGGAGGACGCCGTCGGCTACTCGCGGGCGGTTCGAACCGGCGACGAGGTCCACGTCTCGGGCACGACCGCGACCGAGGACGGGACTATCATCGGCGTCGGCGACCCCTACGAACAGACCACGCAGGCGCTCTCGAACGTTGCCGACGCGCTGGACGACGCCGGTGCGAGCATGGCGGACGTGGTCCGGACGCGCCTCTACGTCGTCGACATCGACCAGTGGGCGGCGGTCGGCCGCGCGCACCGCGAGGCGTTCGGCGACGCCCGCCCCGCGACCAGCATGGTGCAGGTCGACCGGCTGATAGCCCCCGAGATGCTCGTCGAAGTAGAGGCCGTGGCGAAGGTCGGCTAAGTGCCCGGGACCGCCGGCGGCGGACGCCGCGGCGTGGCCGGACGGTCGTTACTCGTCGTTCCGGTTCAGTTCCGCGTGCGCGATGTGGTCGCCGTCGTACAGCACGACCACGTACCGGGCGTCCTCGGGCGCGTCGACGGTCGTCGAGTCGCCGGGCGCGACGGTCTCCCCCTGCTCGCCCCACGCCACCGGGTCGCCGGAACCGCCGTGGAACCGGACGGTAAGCTTCCCGGCGGCCACGGGTTCGCCGCCGGCGTGCGTGAGCGTCAGCTTGCCGTCGTCGGTCTCCTCGACGGACAGTTCGAACTCGGGGGCGACGGTGTTCTCCGCCACCGTCACCGGGTCGTCGCCGCCCGTCCACTCGACGGTCACCGTGTCGCCCGGCTCGGCGGCAAGTTCGAGGCGGTCCTCCTCGGCGAGTTCGTCGTACCGGTCGGCCCACTGGGTCGCTGCGGGCTCGCCGTCGACCAGGACGCGGAAGTCGTTCACGTCGGCCGCCACGACCGGGTCGTGGCCCTGGCCGTAGTACACGAGGTGGGTCGTTCCGTCCTCGCGCACGACGCTGAATCGGCCCGGCGGCGACGCCGAGAAGTGGTAGAAGCTCGACGACATGCTCCAGTTGTCGCCCTCGACCTCGACGACGAGGTGGGCCCGGTCGCCCATGCTGAAGTCGTCGACGACGATCTCGTCGCCCGCGCTCAGGCGGTCGTGTCGCTCCGAGACCGCGATCTCCCGCCGGTCGCTGCTCTCACCGCCCGGTTCGGCGGACCGGTGGTGGACCGAGAGCGGTTCGGCGTCGGCGGGCTGGTCGCCGCGGTAGGTGAGCGTGAGCCGCTCGGCCGATCGGTCGAACGACGCCTCGAACAGTTCGGGGGAGGCGGCCACCTCGTTCCCGAGGTAGTCGAACACCTCGTCCTCCTCGGGGTCGTCCCACCGGACGCGGACGTGCGTGAAGGGGTCGACCGACAGCGTCAGCACGTCCTCCTCGGTGACCGTGTCGTACTGGTCGGCCCACTGCGTCGCCGCCGGTTCGCCGTCGACGAGCACCGTGAGGGTGTCCGCCGGCACGGACTCGCCGGTGTGCGTCAGCGCCGCTTCGCCGGCTTCGGCGTCGTACTCGACCCTGAACCGGGCGTCGGGCGACGCCTCGCGGTTCGGCTGCGGAGGGCGCTCGTACACGACCGACGCGATCCCGCGGCGGCCATCCCGCTCGACGCTGCGCTCGGACAGGGTCTCGTCGCCCCACGTCTCGTCGACCAGGGCTTCGAGCGCCGCCGTGTCGACGGCCGACTCGTCCTCGAACAGGAACACGTAGGAGATCCGGCGGGTCCGCTCCGCTACCCGGGACGAGGCGAAGGCGGCCGACTCGATCGTTTCCGTGTCGAACTCGTCCGGGAGGCTGTTCGCGCTCTCGGGCGGGAACGCGGGGAGGTAGTTGATCCACACCCGGTCGGCGATCGGCGACAGCACCGCCGCGACGTTGTCGCCGTCCGACAGCCCCGCGTCGTCCGACTCCATGGCCGTCTCGGCGGCGTCGAGGCCCGCGGCCCAGGCCGCGTAGCCCCCCTGCTCGGACGGGGTGCGCGCGGCGACGAGGCGGCCGTCCGCGACGGTCGACGCGACCTCGTCGGACGCGTCGACCGCGCCCGCGTCGAACGACCCGGTGATGCAGATGACTGCGTTCCCGTCGCTGTACGTGGCCGTCGCCGTGCGCTCGACGGCGGACCGGTCGAGGCCAAACTGTCCAGCGACGTTGGCGGGGTAGCCGATACGCTCCTCGTCGGTGGACTGGTTGGTGATCGTCACCCTCGTGGGCGAGTCGCCGTCCACCGTCGCGGGGAGGGGTTCGAGCGCCCGCAGGAGACCCTCCGGGAGGCTGGGGTCGGTCTCCTCGGTCGTGGTCGTCGTCTCCGTCTCGGTATCGGTGTCGGTGTCCGTGTCGTCCGCTGCCCGGTCGTCGGGTGCGGTCGACATACAGCCCGAAACCGCTGCGATGCCGCTGGCCGCGAGAAGCTTCCGTCTGCTGATGGGGACCATTCCCTCGTTGTTTCTACGTCTCGGGTGAAAAAACTAATCGTACGCGGTAATGCGGCGTCCGTCGAGAGCGTGCGGCCGGACCACCCCCGTCCGGCGGCGTCCGTTTCTCCGGCTATTGTGAGAACGAGTGGTTCCGATCGACGACGGCGTCGACGCCGTCCGCGACCGATATCGACGCGTCGTACAGCACGTTCCCCGACACGACGCCGGTACTGCACTCCTTGACTTCCAGCCGTCCGTCGCCGGTTCCGGTACACTCGAACAGGTTGTCGCGGACGAGCAGTCGCTCGGCGCTCGCCAGCAGCCCGATCTCCCGGGGGATCCCCTCGAACGTGTTGTGTTCGACGACGAACGTCCCGATGTGGCGACCCGTCTCGGTGAACGACGTCAGCGCGTTCCGTCCGCCGCCCTCGAAGTGGTTGTTCCGGACGTGCACGCTCCCGATCGACCCGTCGGTGTCGACCAGCAGGTGTGCCGAGGTTTCCTCGGCGTCGATTTCGGGGAGCACGAACGTGTTGTCGGTTATCGAGACGGACCGGACCGTCGAATCCACGAGTTCGACCTGGCCCGACGCGATGTCCGGGAGGTAGTTGTCGACGAAGACGTTCCCGGTGATGGTGATGTGGCCCTCGTTCGGCCGGCTTCCCGAGTCGTCGATCTTCACCCCGTGGCCGTTGTTCTCGAAGTGGTTGTTCGCGACGACGGCGTTCGTCGCCGACAGGTCGAACACGTCGCCGGTCCGCTGTGCGTTGTCGATGAACGTCGAGTTGACGATCCGGTGGTTCGCGGCGGAGGGGTGGTAGGCGTGCCGGTCGCTGTCCCGGATGACGCAGTTGTCGATGGTGACGTAGTCCGCGTCGTCGTCCTCGCCGATCCCGTATCCGCCGTCGCCGTCGACGCTCTTGCCGCCGAAGATGACGCAGTTGCGGTACGTCACGTGGGAGCTTTCGCCCCAGATGTCCGCCGTCCGCGTCGGCGTCGTCCGGTTCGCCTTGTTCGCGTCGAGGACCAGCCCGTTCACCTCGACGTGCTGGAGCGGCGACCCCGCGCCGTCCACGAGGAAATCGACCTGCGCGCCGCCGTCGTCGTCGGTCGGATGGTCCTGAAACGTGAACCGGGCGAAGTCCGAGTAGACGGTCGTGTGGCTCGATTCGACGGTCAGCCGACGGTCCGGCGTGTACTCCGCCCGACGGACGAATATCCGGCCGCCGTCGACCGCATCGAGCGTCTCCTGCAGGACGCGCCAGTCCTCCTCGCCGGCCGTACCACTGAACTCGACGGCGAGCGTGTCGCCGTTGTAGCTCCGTATCTCGCCGTCCGCTTTGGTCACGACGTAGCGCGCCGGGAGGACCCCACCGCCGTCCGCCACCGCCGGCTCTTCGGCCGTCGTCTCGGTCGCCGTGTCGGGTTCGGTCGGCGTCTCGTCACTCTCGTCCGTGTCGGTCGAGTCGTTCGACTGGTCCGCACAGCCCGCGATGGCGCCAACCCCGATCGTTGCGCCCGCCCCCAGCACGCGTCGTCGGGTCGGGGTTCGTGTCATATCCACAGCTATTCACCGGCGATAATGAAGGTACTGGCAGGTGAGGATGGGGACAGTGACTGGGGCGGACGGTCCGACGAACCGTTCGACCGTCGGCGGGTAGCGCTGCTCGAAACAGCGCACCGGGGTTTTTGTCCCGGCTCCGACAAGCGCCCCTAAACGATGGTTCAGGGAATGGTCGAAAAGCTCGCGATCTCCGGGTTCAGCGCCGTCTTCGTTGTCGTCGGTCTCTACGTGCTGAACAGGGGTCGAGTAGCGCGTGCACGGAGCCAGCGGATCGCCGAGACCGAGACGACGCCGGTTCGGGAACTCCAGCCGGGGACGGCCGAGGTGAAAGGCGTCGCACAGCCGGCCGAGGACGGGAACACACTGGAGTCGCCGATCACGAACCAGGAGGCGGTCGCCACCTACGTCGAGACCGAGGAGTGGGAGAGCAGCGGCGAGGGTGGCGGCAACTGGCGGACGAAACACGAGCGGTCGAGCGCCGTCCCGATGCTCGTCGACGACGGGACCGGGGAGGTGCTGGTCGAACTGCCCGCGGACGGCGACCTGGACGTCGAGGAGCAGCAGTGGAAGGTCGGCAGCGGCGACGAACCGCCCGAGCAGATCAAACGGTATCTCGAAACCGAGGCCGAAGTCGACGAGGCATCGCGGAAGGAGTTCGGGCCGCTGAGCTTCGGCGAACGCCGGCGCTACTCCGAGGGAGTGATCGAACCGGGCGAGGAGGTGTACGTGCTAGGGACCGCGCGTGAGGAGCAGGGCGACTGGGGTGAGCGCAACTTCGCGATCGATGCGCCGACCGAATCCGGCGACTTCATCCTCTCGGACAAGTCCGAGGCGGAACTGATCAAGGAGGGCAAGCGGGGTGGCCTCGTCTATCTCCTGTTCGGCGGGGTTCTCACGGCCGTCGGACTCTTCGTGATGGCCATTCCGTGGGTGGGTGCCTGAGCGTGGGCAGGCGGAATCGCTGCGGTCGCCGCCGACATCGCGGTCGGCCCCGGAAATCTCACCACTCCGCGTAGGTGAGATACTCGCCGCCGTCGTACGCCACGAGCCACGTTCCGTGAAAATCGGCCTCGTGCAGCCCCTCGTGGTCCCGGATGCGGTCGACCACCGACCGGAACGCATCGCTGTCCTCGAAATGGCCGCCGTCGATCGCTTCCTCGACGACGGACCGCTCGGCGTCGGACAGGCCCGTGAGTTCGAACCGGTACCGGTCCCGCATCTGGTCGGCGAACGTCTCCAGGTCGGGTGCGACCTGCGTCACCTCGTAGCGATACTCGGCCTCGTTCGCTTCCCGGGAGTCGACGCCGATCCGGTATCGCTCCCCGTCGTGAACGACGATGTCGTACTGCTGGTCCGGGACGAACACCGACTCGTTCCCCACCTCCTCGGCGGTTCCATACGTGACGCCGACGTCGTACTCCCCGCCGCTCGACGGGGGATCCTCCGAAAACACGATGTCGAGGCGCTCCCGGTCCACGGCCGGGAGGTCATCGTACCGGACCTCGCCGCGGTCCGGCGTGGTGTCGTCCGGGTCGACGTCGACGAGCACCTCGTACACCGTCACCTCCCCGCTCCGGAGTCGGGTCTCCGTAACGGTGTAGACGGCGTCGTCGATCCGGACGGTGTCCGTGCGGTCGAACAGTTCGTACCGCCCGCTCCGTGTCGCCGAGCCGTTCTCGATGGCGGCCGTGACGACGGTGTGCTCCTCGGACCCCGGATCCGGGGAGGTCGACACCTCGTCGGCGATGTCGGCCGACGACGCCTCGTCCATGTCGAGCACGACTTCGGGGTGGGCACAGCCGGCGACGGTGAGGGAGCAGAGGGCGGCTCCGGCCGCGAGGAACTGGCGGCGTCGCATGGTCGGTTCGCCGGCGCGTCGGCATGAATGCTTTCTGTCTCGCGCGGGTCGGAGGCTCACTCGACGACGATAGCCCCCTTCATCCCGATCCCCTCGTGCGGAGCACAGACGTACAGGACGGTCCCGGCGTCGTCGAAGGTCTGCTCGAACGTGTGTCCCTCCTCGCTCGTCTGTTCGCTCTCGAACTCGGCACCGTGTCTGGCGACGACGTTGTGGGTGCTGCCCTGCCCGGTCCAGGTCCACGTGACCGTCGTGCCCTGGTCGACGCGGACCGCGGCGGGGCCGAACCCGTAGTAGGCACCGTTCGCCTCGACGCCGACGCTGACATCGACGGCGTCGGTCCCCGTCCGGTCCACGACGCCGTCGAAGTTGTCCGTCCCCGAGAGGAACTCCTCGACCGTCGGTCGGTCGTCGCCGCCCGCCTCGGTCGTCGGCGTCGCCGTCGTATCCGGTGACTCCGTCGTCGTCTCGGACGCCGCCGTGTCGTCGTCGCCCGACCCGTTGCCGAGACAGCCGGCGACGCTCCCGGCGAGCACGGCGCTTGCGGTCCGAACGACGGTGCGGCGACTGCGGAGTTTGCGCATCGTGGTAGCTCCGTGTCGGAGCACTCTAATATAAGTTGGGGGAGTTAGATGATAGTATGAGATCCGCCGGCTCCGCCGCGTTGAACGATGAAGCGGCGAGCGACGGAGCCACACGGTCCCGGAGTCACGACGACAGGACCCTGCGAGGACGGTCGATCCGCCGGACGGCTGGCTCGGCCGGGCGACGGGCGGCCGCACGGTCGCGACACCCTCGGTCCCGAACGGGGCGTCAGCACCGAACTCCGTTCGGAGTCGGATTTACATCTCTCCCAAATTTATAAGTCGGAGGTTATTCCATAATGTGGTAAGTCATGACAAACCAGAAGCTGCGGGAGCGGATCAGGGAGACGAGCAGGCGACGGTTCATCGCGGCGATGGGCGCGGCCGCAGGGACATCGCTCGCGGGCTGCAACTCGCCGGCGGGCGACGGGACGGACACGGCGACGGACACGAACACGACGGCGCCCCCGACGACGGACTCGACCACGACGAGCCAGCCCGAGCAGCAGGAGGACCCGCCGGAGCCGGGCGAACGGATCACGTCCGCCCGGCGCATCGGGCCGCGCGACGTCAGCGACTTCGGGTTCAAGGAGCTGTGGACCTACCGGAAGCGGCAGGCGGTCGAGGCGCTCGTCGCCGACCCCGAGGTCAACGACCTCGCCAGCGACTGGGTCGCCTCGTTCGAGGCGTACGACCCGCTGACGAACCGGCTCGACGCCATCAGCGTTCAGGGGACGACGGGGATGACCGTCGACGGCGGGCGCGAGTCGGGGACCTTCGAGGTGACGGCGACGGACCGGCAGGTGGCCTACGGGCTCGTCGACCGCCGGACGGACGAACTGATCGGCCTCCACATCACCGAACCGACCGACGTGACGTGGCAGCGGGGGGACTGGAACGAGACCCAGCGCGCCCGCCACGAGTTCGTCCTGAACAAGGACGAGGTGTGGCAGCATCTGGAGGGGAACGAGTGGTATCCGATGGTCAAGGCGGCCGAGATCATCACCGCGTACGAGGACTACCCGCACGGGGAGGTGTCGAACGTCATCTACTACGTGATGGACGGCGACCAGCTGAACGTCGTCAGCGGCTTCATCCACGTCGCCGGGGAGGAGCTCGAACTCCTCGACCTCAACGTCGTCGAGGACTTCGTCGAGCATCCGATCATGGAGATGGCCCGGGACACCGACCCGCCGGGGGAGTCCGTGCTCGGCGAGGTACCGATCCCGCCGATGCAACAGCGCCCGCAGATCACGGCCCCCAACGGCTACCACCGCATCGAGGAGCCGTCCGAGACCATCGAGCAGGACGGCTGGACGGTCGAGTGGTCGGGCCCCCGGACCGTCGGGGCCGAGGTGAGCGCCAGCTTCAACGGAACGCCGGTGTTCTCCCTCACCGCGCCCTTTAGCACGTCGACGGGGTACGACCTGCCCGAGCGGAACGGCCGCAACACCCGGGAGTTCATGTTCCCGACCGACGAGCCGGTGTTCAGCGGCGAACTGCTGTTCTGGGACATCCACAGCCTCAACCTCGGCGGCCCGGGGATCCTCGGGAAGACGGAGTACCCGTCCGAGGCGGGCCGGCCCGGCGGGTTCAACCTCCGCACCCACTACCACACCGGCGCGGTCCAGAACGCCCGGGACTTCCACTCCGGGCACCGCTTCGCGCCGTACAACTACTACATCAACTACCAGTTCTACGAGGACGGCGTGTTCATGCCGGTCTGGATGCGTCAGGGGCCGGGGTACGTGACCGAGTTCTACTCCTACCGCGAGCGGGAGCACGACGGGCCCGCCCAGTACTACCTCGAGAACTGGGTGACGATGCCGACGCCCGGGACGACCGACGGCGTCGAGACGCGGGTGTTCGACGGCGACGAGTGGCAGACGCCCGAGTCCGAGTTCTACCTGCAGGGCGACGAGGAGACCGTCCTCCGGTTCACCAACCCCGACGGCCCCGAAACGATCGACGTGCCGCTCGACGACATGAAGGAGGCCGTCGTCGTCCGGCCGAAGGAGGGTGAGATCGGCGAGGCGCTGCGCGTCCTCGACCCGGAGGCGGAACTAGCGTTTTACCATCCTGCGCAGTACGTCGACGGCGGGTCCATCCAGGGCGAGAACGTCGTGTTCTGGCTGCTGATGGAGGGCCGGACCGACGAAGTCCCCCACTCCGCCGGCATGACGACGTACACCCAGATGGCGGAGTTCAACCTCAGCGGGTACTGACCCCGCGCCGGTCACCCGTCCAGGTCCATCGTGATCGTCTTGGTCTGGGTGTACTCGTGGAGCGTCTCCATCGCTCCCTCCCGACCGGTGCCCGACTGCTTGTAGCCGCCGAACGGCTGCCCCGGCGGGAGCCGGTTGAACGTGTTCACCCAGACGTTCCCGGCCTCCACGTCCCGGGCGATGCGGTTGGCGAAGGACAGGTCGTCTGTCACGACGCCCGCCGCGAGCCCGTAGTCCACGTCGTTGGCGCGTTCCACCATCGCGTCGTAGTCGTCCCACTCGACGACGACCTCGACGGGGCCGAATATCTCCTGCGTGACGACCGGGTTGTCCGGGTCCACGTCCGTGAGGACCGTCGGCTCAACGAAACAGCCCGACCCGAGCAGGCCCCCTTCGGGCGTGTTGCCGCCCCGGAGCACCGTCGCGTCCGACTCCCGTGCGAGTGCGATGTAGTGGAGTGTCTTCTCGACCTCGGCGCGGCTGACCTGCGGACCGAGGTCGGTCGACTCGTCGAGCGGGTCGCCCATCGTGAGGTCGTCGACCGCGTCGAGGAACGCGGGCACGAACGTCTCCGCGACCGACTCGTGGACGAACAGCCGCGTGCCGGCGCTGCAACACTCTCCGCCGTTGAAGAACATCGCGTCGACGGCGACCTCGGCGGCGCTCCCGGGGTCGGCGTCCGGCGCGATGACCAGCGGGCTCTTCCCGCCCAGTTCCAGCGTCAGGTCGGTGATCGAGTCCGCGGCCGCCCGCATGACGCCCTGACCGACCTCCGTCGAGCCGGTGAAGGCGACCTTCGGCACGTCCGGATGCGAGACGAGCGGCGCGCCCGTCTCCGGGCCGAACCCGAGGACGACGTTGACGACGCCGTCCGGGAGCAGGTCCTCGACCTCGTGGAGGTAGGTGACGACCGACGCCGGGGTCTGTTCGGCCGGCTTCAGCACGACGGCGTTGCCGGTCGCCAGCGCCGGCGCGAGCTTCCAGACCGCCAGCAACAGCGGGAAGTTCCACGGGACGACCTGCCCGACGACGCCGTACGGCTCCCGGATCGTCCGGACGTGTAGCTCGCCGTGGGGCACCGTCTTCCCCTCCAGGTTCCGGGCGGCCGCGGCGAAGTACCGCAGGTGCTCGACGGCGAGGTCGATGTCCTGGCGTGCCTCCGTGATGGGTTTCCCGTTGTCGAGCACCTCGATGCGGGCGAACATCTCGGCCCGCGCTTCGAGGCGGTCGGCCATCGCTCCGAGAAGCGCCTGTCTGTCGCCCGGCGTCGCCTCCCCCCACTCGCCCTCGAAGGCGGTCCACGCGGCGTCGACGGCGCGGTCGATATCGGCTTTCGTCCCCTCGTGTACGTCGACGAGTTCCTCGCCGGTCGTCGGGTTTATCGAGGGGAACGTGTCGTCGCCGTCCCCGCCGGTCCACTCCCCGCCGATCAGGTGTTCGAGCGGGCCGTCGGGCAGCAGTTCGGCCGCGAGGTCAGCGTGTCGCGTTTTCGTCCGCTCGCGTTCCGGGATCGGCTGTGATGTCATCCTGGGTGGTCGGTCACGGGTGGGGTCTCAGTTCGTGCCCCGTGCCGTCACTGGTTGACGGAGATCCAGTCGCCGTCCTGGACTTCCTTTGCTTCCTGTTCGCCTTCGTCGACGTACTGCTCGCCGCCCATGTCCGACAGCAGGTCGTCGAACACGGCCGCCGCCGTCTCGAACTTGTGGACCGTTGGAAACGCCGTCTTGTCTATCTGTGCGACGAAGTTCCCGTACTCCTTGACGAACTCGTGTCGCCACTCCTCGCTCTCCTCGGCCGACGCGAACTGCGCGACGAACTGCCACTCGTGGTAGTCGTCGGCGCTACAGAACAGCACGACGTGAGGGTCGTCGAGCAGCCGTTTGTAGCAGCCCTCCCAGTTCTCCTCGAAGTTCGAGTAGTGGAAGGCCACCTGGAACAGGTAGTACTCGAAGATGTTCCGGTTCGGGACCGCCTGCATCGAGAAGACGCCCTCGGCTCGCATCTCGTTCAGGATCTCGTTGACGCGGTTGTGGGAGAGCGAGATGTCGAACTCGGACTCCAGGATGTCCCGGAGCTCGCTGACAGGCTTCTCCGGGTACTTGACGCGCGCCTTCAGAATGGCGACGTCCCGGGGTGAGAGATCGAAGTCGAAGTCGTTTCCGCTGAACATCGTAATACGTTGCTTTCATCGTATGCTCGGTACTGATATAAAAGTTCCCAACGGGGCCGGATACCGCCGTCACGACGGCTCTCCGGCGCGTTGTCGGCCGGGGCGCGGCGATCGTGGCCGCCGATCCCACCGCCGCCTGCCGACTTTCGGGTGAGTGTTTCCCCTCGCCACGGCGCTCAGATGATAGTATAGCTCTCAATAGCCGTTGAGCAAAGAAATATAATATTTGTTCAATTAACTATATGGCTTGTCACGTTCCAAGGTACCGCTGCACACACCATGGGCACGACCAGTGACACGCCAGCGGAGACGGCGGACGCGATCGCGGAGCGACACCGCGAGGCCGCCGCGGACGTGGTACCGGACACGCTCGGACACTACATCGACGGGGCGTTCGTCCCCGGCGACGCCGACGAGCGCATCGAAACGCGGGACCCGACGACGGGCGAGGTGCTCGCGGCGGTCCCCGCCGGCAACGCGGCCGACATCGACCGCGCCGTCGCGGCGGCACGGGACGCGTTCGACGACGGGTGGGGGACCGCCTCGCCCGGGGAGCGACAGCGCGTCCTCTCGGAGATGGCCGCCGTCGTCGAAGACCATCAGGAGGAGCTCGCCACCCTCGAAGTGCTGGACACCGGGAAGACGATCACCGAGGCGATGGGCGACATGGGGCTGGTCGTCGACCACCTGACGTACTACGCCGCGGCCGCGCGGTCGGTCGAGGGCGACACCAGACAGACCAACGACCTGTTCGAGCGGGAGAAACAGGTGTTCACGGTCAAGGAGCCCTACGGCGTCGTCGGCGCGATCGTGCCGTGGAACTTCCCGCTGCTCATCGCGGTCTGGAAGCTCGGCCCCGCGCTGGCCGCGGGGAACACGGTCGTCCTCAAGCCGTCGGAGGAGACGCCGCTGTCCATCCTCCGGCTGATGGCCCTCGTCGACGACGTGGTCCCCGACGGCGTCGTCAACGTCGTCACGGGCTACGGCGAGGACGCGGGCGCGCCCCTCACGAAACACGAGGACGTGCCGAAGATCTCGTTTACCGGGTCCACCGAGGTCGGCCGGGAGATCATCCACAACTCCGCCGCCGACATCACGAAGACCACGCTGGAACTCGGCGGGAAGAGCCCGATCATCGTCTACCCGGACGCCGACATCGGGGAAGCGGTCGAGGCGGCGATGATGGCCATCTTCTTCAACAAGGGCGAGTGCTGTGCCGCCGGGTCCCGGCTGTTCGTCCACGAGGAGATCGAGGACCAGTTCCTCGACGCGTTCACCGAGGCCGCGGCCGGGATGACGGTCGGCGACCCGCTACTGGAGGGGACCGACATGGGCCCGAAGGTGTCGGGCGAACAGGTCGAGCGCACGCACGGCTACGTCGAGTCGGCCCGGGAGAGCGGCGCGACGGTCCGAACCGGCGGCGGGACGCCGGACGACGAGGCCCTGTCCGACGGCGCGTTCTACGAACCGACGATCATCGACGACATCGACCACGACCACCCCGCGGTGCAGGAGGAGATATTCGGGCCGGTCATCGAAACGTTCGCCTGGAGCGACGAAGCGACCGTGGTCGAGCGCGCCAACGACGTGGACTACGGGCTCGCCGCCGGCGTCATCGCCAGCGACATCACCCGGGCGCTGCGGACCGCGCGCCGCCTCGAAGCCGGCGTCGTCTGGGTGAACCACTACAACGACGTCTCCGCCGGCCAGCCGTTCGGCGGCTACAAGCAGTCCGGGAACGGCCGCGAGAACGCGGCCGAGGCCATCGACGAGTTCACGCAGACCAAGGCGATCAACGTGAACCTCGGGTAGCGACCGCGCCGCCGCTCAGGCCTGTGCCTGCCAGTCGCGGATCCGGTCGGCGCTGACGCCGTCCACGTCGGCGGCCACCTCGTCGGGGTCGGCGTCGGCCAGGTCGGCGATGCTCTCGACGCCGGCCTCGGCGAGTTTTTCGGCCGTTTTCGTCCCCACGCCGTCGAGCGCTTCGAGGTCCGAGCCGGAGTCGCTCTCGCGGGCCTGGTACTCCCGGTAGTTGCAGACGGGACAGCCGAGTTCCCACGGCTCGTCGCCGTTGTGGACGAGCAGTTCGGGCAGGTCGTGCTCCTCGCAGCGCCCGTCGGTGACCTCTATCTCGCCGCGGCGGGGCAGCGGCAGCGAATAGTCGCAGTCGGGGTAGCGCGTGCAGCCGACCAGCCGCGAGCCGTTGCGGAGCTGTTTGATCGTCAGCTCCCCGCCGTGCTCGTCGTGACAGGATGGACAGTCGCCGATGACCGGCCCTTCGCCGGCCTCGTCGGCCTTGCACTGCGGGCAGCCGTGGACGAACGTGCTCCGCCCGGCGAGCATCTTCACGTGGTGGAGGTCGTGGTCCTCGCAGACCTCGTCGAGGATGAGCGGCTTCCCCGTGTTCGGCAGGGGCAGCGTGTACTCGCAGTCCGGGTAGCCGTCGCAGCCGACGAACGCCGACCCCCGCGAACTCCGGCGGACGAGCAGGTCGTCGCCACAGTCGGGGCAGGGGCCGAGCCGCTTGTCGGCCTTCAGCGACTTCCGGAGGTGGTCGCCGACCTCCTCGCGGGAGTCGGTCAGCGACTCGAATACCGTCTCCAGCATCTCGCGGCTCTCCTCGGTCACGTCGTCGAGCGTCGCCTCGCCCTCCGCGATAGCGGTCATGTCCCGCTCCAGTTGCTTGGTCATCCCCTCGCTGACGACGCGGTCGGCGTACTCCTCGGCCGCCTCGACGACCGCCATCGCCAGTTGCGTCGGCCGGGGCGGGTCGTTCTCGACGTACCCGCGGTCGTACAGCTTCTCGACGGTGTTGTGGCGGGTCGACTTCGTCCCGATTCCCATCTCCTCCATGGTTTCGATGAGCCGGGACTGGCCGTAGCGCCGCGGCGGCTGGGTCTCCTTCTCCTCCAGGCGCACGTCTGTCACCGACAGCTCCTCGCCCTCGCTCACGTCGGGGACGTAGTTTTCGCTGGTCGAGAAGTACGGGTACACGTCGTGATACCCCGCCTCGACGAGGCGCTTGCCGTTTGCCTTCAGGGAGCAGTCGTCGACGCTCCCGACGACCTTGAGGTGCTCCCACTCCGCCGCCTCGGCGACGGTGGCGAAGAAGCGCCGGACGACGAGTTCGTACACTTCCCACTCGTCGTCGGAGAGTTCGCCCGCGCCGGGGAACTCGCCGGTCGGGTGGATCGGCGGGTGGTCGGTCGTCTCCTCGTCGCCCTCGGTCGGGTCGATCCCGTCGAGTTCGAGCAGGGCTTCGGCGTCCCCGCCGAACTCGCGGTGGCCGACGAACTCGTCGAGGAGGGTCTCCGGGTCGAGGTCCTCGGGGTACACCGTGTTGTCGGTCCGGGGGTAGGTGATGTAGCCCGCGGTGTAGAGGTCCTCCGCGATGCTCATCGCGCGCTGGGCGGAGTAACCGAGGCTCCCGGCCGCGCGGATGAACTGCGTGGTGTTGAACGGCGCTGGCGGCGCGTCGGTGCGGGTGCGGCGGTTGACCCGGTCGACCGTGACTGCACTCGCGTCCGCGAGGGTGGCGTACGCTTCCTCGGCAGCGTCCGCGTCCCAGACGCGTTCGGCCTCGTTGTCGTCCTCGTCGCGGTAGAAGTACTGGGCCTCGAAGGCGTCGTCCGTGCCGGCCTTCAGCAGGTCGGCGTAGATCTCCCGGTACTCCTCCGGGTCGAAGTCGCGGATCTCGCGCTCGCGGTCGACGATGAGCTTCAGCGTCGGGGACTGGACCCGGCCGACGCTGATGAAGTCGTCGCCCAGCTGGCCGGCCGACAGCGAGAGAAAGCGGGTGAGCGCCGCGCCCCACACGAGGTCGATGATCTGGCGGGCCTCACCGGCGGCCGCCAGGTCGAAGTCCAGCTCCTCCGGCTCGGCAAACGCGTCGCGCACCTCGTTGTCGGTGATCGAGGAGAAGCGAACGCGCTGGATCGGGACCTCGTCGTTGACCTCGCGGACGAGTTCGTACGCCTCCTTGCCGATGAGCTCACCCTCGCGGTCGTAGTCGGTGGCGATTGTGACGGCGTCGGCGTCCCGGGCCAGCAGGCGCAGCGTGCGAACGATGTTCTCCTGGGTCGGCCGCTTCTCGACCTCGGCGTCGACGAGCTCCACCGGCTCCACGTCGCGCCAGTCGCTGTACTCGTCGGGGAAGTCGACGCCGACGACGTGGCCGGAGAGACCGATACAGCGCTTCCCGCCCCAGCCGTACACGTTGACGCCGTTTCGCCGCTCGGCGTCGGCGCTCCCGCCGCTCAGGATGTCGGCGATCCGGCGCGCCGCGTTGTCCTTCTCGGTGATTATCAGTTCCACCGCGTCCCACCTCGGCGGCCGTCCGTAGCGGTCATCGGCGTGTGATAGGCCGACCCCAGCCCTAAACCTTTCGGGGCGAAAACGCACGACAGCGCGGGTGTACGGGCGTGTGCGCGGGCGGTGGAGTCCGTCGTAGGCGGCGGCTCAGTCGCCCTCGAACAGCGCGCCGAACAGCTCCGACTGGGCCAGCCGCAGGTGGTTGTGGAGGGTCGGCGACGCGATGTCGAGGGAGCCGGCCACCTCCTCGGCGGTCCGGTCGCGGGGCCACTCGAAGTAGCCCGAGCGATAGGCCGTCTCCAGAACGGCCCGCTGGCGCTCGGTCAGCAGGCCGAGCAGGTCGGTGGCGTCCCGACTCGGGTCCCGGTCGTCGCCGTCCGTCCCGCGATGCTCGCGCTGTGCCAGCAGCTCCATCCCGTCGAACTCCGCCGTCACTGCCTGTACGAGCGACCGCACGTCCGCCGTCGTCGGCAGTTCCACCGTGATCCGCGCGGTCCCGTTGGCCGCCGTCATCGACGCGACGCTCGCCCCGTACGACGCCAGCGTCGCGGCGACGGTGTCGTCCGTCGTGGCGAACTCGAAACAGCACCGGTCCCCGTGGTCCCGTACGAGCGTCGCGTCCTCGACGACGCTCGCCTCGGCCGCGGCGGCGCGGACGGCGTCCGGCGACCCGTCGTGGACGGTCACGTACACGAGGTCGGACCCGTCCGTGCGCGGCGTCATCCCGTCGAACACGATCCCCACGTCGGTTCCCGCGGTGACCCCGGTGAAGAAGTAGTCGTCGTCCGTCAGCCGGAACTCCAGTTCGGTCCGCTCGTCGGCCACCAGCGCCTCCTTTCGGTCGACGGCCGTCATCGCGTGCCCGATCATCCGCCCGAGTTCCTCCAGCACTGCGGTCTCGCGCTCGTCGAACGCCTCCGCCGCGTCCTCGTACAGCGCCACGACGCCGAACACGGTCTCGTCGTACTGGATCGGGACGACCGCCGCCGACCGGAGTCCGCAGGAAAGCGCGGCGTCCCGCCACGGTTCGAACCGTTCGTCGGCGGTGATGTCGTCGACCACCGTAACGGTGCGGTCGCGGACCGCCTGCCCGGCCGGCCCCCGGTCGGAGAGGCTCTCCGATACCGTCGAGGTGACCGCATCGAGATAGCCGTCGGCCGCGCCGGCCTGCACCCGCGGCACGACCGTGTTCCGCGCGAGGTTCTCCCGCCCGATCCAGGCGAAGGTGTATGGTCCGGACTCCGCAAGCCCGTCGCAGACCGCCCGCTCTATCTCCGTGCGCGACGCGGCGTCGACGAGAACGCGCGCCACCTCCCGGATGACCCGATTGATGCGGTCGAGTTCCGCCAGTTCGTCGCGCTGGCGCTCCAGCGTCGCCTCGCGCTCGCGCTGCTCCGTCACGTCCCGGACGATGGCGATGAACAGCCGTTCGTCGCCGCGGCGGGCCGCGTGGACGGAGACGGAGAGCGGGACCGTCCGGCCGTCGCGGTGGTGCCCGGAGACCGACGCGTCGACCCAGCCGCCGGTCGCACCGCCCGCGACGCACCGGGCGAACGAGTCGAGGAACGCCTCGCGGCGCTCGGGGCGGACCAGATCCGCGACGTCCGACCCCACGACCTCCGAGGGCTCGTAGCCGAAGACGCCCTCGACGGCCGCGTTCGCGAACCGCACCTCGGCGCGGTCGTCCACGACGAGGATCGGGTCCCGGCCCTGCCGGACCGTGCGGTCCAACAGCAGGTCCGCCAGCGGGGACTCGCCGGATTCCCCGCGGGCGAGTACGCCCGACACGCGGGCCGCCAGTGCGTCCGGCCCGTCCGCGACCCGGGCGTAGTCGGTCGGCGGGTCCGTCCCGATGTCGGGAACCGGTTCCGAGTCGACCAGCACGACCCCGGCGAGGTCCGGCCGGGTTTGCCGCGCCGCGTCGAGGAGTTCGACGCCGCTTCCGTCCGGTAGCGTGGCGTCGACGAGGAGGCAGTCGACCGTCCCGTCCGCCCCGTCGAGCACCGCGCTCCGGGAGTCGTCGTCCGGGTTCGCGAGAACGGCATCGGACTGCTCGGCGGCCGCCGCGACGATGTCCGTTCGGCCTCCGACGTAGAGGATGTGCGGCCGAGTCGACCGACTGTGAGGAGTTGCCAGGGACGACACGGGCACCCACGACTACGGGGAGGCACAAAAGCCCTGTGACGCAGGTGGTGGCGCGTGTCGCGCGGTCAGCCGTCGAGTTCCTCGCGGAGCAGTTCGTTGACCGTGCCGGGGTCGGCGCTGCCGCCGGTCTCCTGCATCACCTGCCCGACGAGGAAGTTGATCGCGCCGTCGTCGCCGCTGTGGTAGTCCTCGACTGCGTCGGGGTTGTCGTCGATCGCCGCGACGACAGCCTGCTGTACTTCGTCCTCGCCGGTTTTGCCGAGGCCCTCGTCCTCGACGACCGTATCGGGAGCCTCGCCCTCGTCCAGCATCCGACGGAGCACCGTCTCGCGGGCGTTCTTCGCGGTGATCTCGTCCTCGGCGACGAGTTCGACGAGGCGGTGGACCTCGTCGAGTCGGTCGTCGACGTCGGTGATCGCCATGTCCCGGTAGTTGAGTTCGCCGAGCAGGTTGTCCGCGACCCACGTCGCCGCGAGGTCGGGGTCGAACTCGCCCGCCAGGTCCTCGTAGAAGTCAGCGACCTGCTTCGTGGAGGTGAGCTTCGACGCCGCCTCCGCGCTCAGGTCGTACTCCTCGCGGAACCGCTCGCGGCGGGCGTCGGGCAGTTCGGGGATGGAGATGCGCTCCTTCCAGTCGGACACCCGGAGCGGCGGGAGGTCCTCCTCGCGGAAGTACCGGTAGTCCTTCTCCTCCTCCTTCGAGCGCATCGAGACGGTGACGCCGCGTGACTCGTCCCAGTGGCGCGTCTCCTGTGCGACCTCGCGGCCGCGCTTGACGGCGTTTTTCTGCCGGGTCTCCTCGTAGGCCAGCGCCTTCTCCGCGCCCTTGTGGCTGGTGATGTTCTTGACCTCGGTGCGGTTGGCGTCGTCGAGGGCGGCTTCCGGGATCGTCCCGTCGTCGTCGATTTCGTCGGCGGCAACGAGGCTCAGGTTGGCGTCGATGCGGAGGCTCCCATCGCGCGTGCTGTCGAACACGCCGAGGTACTCCAGCACCTCCTCCAGTTTGGCGAGGAACGACCGCACCTCGCCCGCGCTGCGGAAGTCCGGCTCGGTGACGATCTCCAGCAGCGGCGTCCCCGCGCGGTTGTAGTCGACCCGCGTGTGGTCGGCGGTGTCGATGCTGCCGCCGACGTGCTGGAGGCTCCCCGGGTCCTCCTCCAGATGGGCGCGCCGGATGCCGACCGTCCGGCGCTCGTCGCCGACGCTGAAGGTGAGTTCCCCGTCCTGACAGATCGGGTCGTCGTACTGCGTGATCTGGAAGTTCTTCGGCAGGTCGGGGTAGTAGTAGTTCTTCCGGTGGAACGCCGTCTCCTCGGGGATGTCGGCGTCGATGGCCTTCCCCACTTTCACGGCGGCCTCGACGGCCGCCTCGTTCAGCACCGGGAGCGCCCCCGGCAAGCCGAGACAGACGGGGCAGGTCCGCGAGTTCGGTTCGGCGTCCGCCGCGTCCGTCGAACAGCCACAGAAGATCTTCGTTGCCGTCTCCAGCTGGACGTGGACCTCCAGACCGATGACGGTCGCGAGGTCCGCCTGCTGGGCTGCCTGTGCGGTCATTACCGGTCGATTCGGCGCGGCCCGGTTAAAGGCTAACGGGACCGGACAGTGGCGGGATCGGAGCGCGGATCCGGCTGCCGTCCAAACCGGCAACCGTTTTGAGGCTGTCCCGAGCGCCCAACAGGTATGCACGAGATCACGAACAGCGGGTGGGTCGAGGTCGTTACCGGGTGTATGTTCTCCGGGAAGACCGAGGAGCTCCTCCGCAGGCTCCGCCGCGCCGAGATCGCCGGTCAGGAGGTCGCCGCGTTCAAGCCGGCGGTCGACGACCGGTACGGCGAGGCAACGGTCGGGAGTCACAACGGTCGGCAGTGGGACGCGACCATCGTCGAACCGGAAGACGAGGTCTGGGAGATCCCGGACCGGCTCAACGGCGAGGCGGTCGTCGCCATCGACGAGGCCAACTTCTTCACCGCGGAGCTGGTCGACGTCTGCGAGCACCTGGCGGACGACGACCGCCGCGTCATCGTCTCGGGCACCGACCAGACGTTCCGGGCCGAGCCGTTCGAGCCGCTGCCGCGCCTCATCACCCTCGCGGAGTACGTCGACAAGTACCAGGCGATCTGCACGCAGTGCGGCGAGCCGGCGACCCGAAACCAGCGACTCATCAACGGCGAGCCGGCACACGTCGACGACCCGACGATCATGGTCGGGGCCGACGAGTCCTACGAGGCGCGCTGTCGGAGCTGTCACACCCTCCGCACCGACTGAAACGGGCCGCTCGCGGCGTCGAGACACCTATCAGAAAGTATTTACATGTCTGACGCACGTTTATGGGTCAGGAAACGCGCCTGTACACGTATGACCGGCAACAGGGTCGAGGAACTCGAAGCGACGGTCGCCGAACTGGAGTCCACCGTCGACGGGCTCACCGAGGAACTGGTCGAGGCGAAGGAACGCATCCGCGTGCTGGAGTCGGAACTCGACGCCGAGACGCCGAGCCGAGCCGCCGAATCCCGCAACGCACCGGCGGAGGAGGCCGCCCCGGACGAAGTCGAGGAGGCGGCGTCCGAAGCGGCTAAGGCCGACGCCCCCGACGAGGGGGACGAGGACGCGGACGACTCCGACGAACTCGACGACATCATCGTCGCGTAGGGGGAGTCGCCCGCCCCACGAGCAACCCATGCATATCAAAGAGCTCGTCCTTGAGAACTTCAAGAGTTTCGGGCGGAAAACCCGAATCCCGTTTTACGAGGACTTCACGACCGTCAGCGGCCCGAACGGCTCCGGCAAGAGCAACATCATCGACGCGGTCCTGTTCGCGCTCGGCCTTGCGCGAGCGCGGGGCATCCGCGCCCAGAAGCTCACGGACCTGATCTACAACCCCGGCTACGAGGACGGCGAGTCGGCCGGGAGCGGTCCCCGCGAGGCCAGCGTCACCGTCATCCTCGACAACGAGGACCGCACCGTCGAGCGCGCGCAGGTCGTCAACGCCGCCGGCAGCGAGGACATCGGCGACGTGGACGAGATCACGATCAAGCGCCGCGTCAAGGAGACCGAGGACAACTACTACTCCTACTACTACCTCAACGGGCGCTCGGTCAACCTCTCGGACATCCAGAACCTGCTCGCCAGCGCCGGCGTGACGCCGGAGGGATACAACGTCGTCATGCAGGGCGACGTGACCGGCATCATCAACATGACGCCGGGCGAGCGCCGCGAGATCATCGACGAGATCGCCGGCGTCGCCGAGTTCGACGCGAAGAAGGCGGACGCCTTCGAGGAACTGGAGGTCGTCGAGGAGCGGATCGGCGAGACCGAGCTGCGCATCGAGGAGAAGGAGCAGCGCCTCGAACAGCTCGCCGACGAGCGCGAGGCGGCCCTGGAGTACCAGTCGCTCCGCGACGAGAAGGAGGAGTACGAGGGGTATCTCAAGGCGGCCGAACTGGAGGACAAGCGCGACGAGTTGGAGGAAACTCGCGAGGAGGTCGAGGCCCGCGAGGCCGAACTCGAGGAGCTACGCCGCGCGCTGGACGAGAAGCAGGGCGCGGTCGTCCGCCTGCAGGAGGACCTGGAGGACTTAAACGCCGAGATCGAGCGCAAGGGCGAGGACGAGCAGCTCCGGATCAAAGGCGAGATGGAGGAGATCAAAGGCGAGATCTCCCGCCTCGAAGACCGGATCGAGACGGCCGAGGAGGCCGTTGAGGACGCCGAGAACGAGCGGCGCGAGGCGTTCGTCGAGGTCGACCGGAAGCAGGAGCAGGTCGAGGACCTTGAGTCCGACATCCGCGAGACGAAACTGGAGAAATCGTCGGTCAAGGCCGACATCCAGGAGCGCGAGTCCGAGATCGAAACGCTCCAGGCCGAGATCGACGCCATTGACACCGAGTACGACGAAGTGAAGGCCGAACTGCAGGACCGGAAGGAGGCGCTTGAGGAACTCAAGACCGAGAAGAACGACCGCCAGCGCGAGCAGGACCGGCTGCTCGACGAGGCTCGCCGGCGCTCGAACGCGATCAGCGAGACCGAAGACGAGATCGACGCGGCGCGCGACCGGCTCCCCGAGCTACAGGCCGAACTGGAGGATCTGGAGGACGAACTCGCCAAGGCCCGCAAGAACGAGGAGAGCATCGCCGACGTCGTCGACGACCTCAAGCAGGAGAAACGCGAGCTCCAGGACGACATCGACGACGTGGAGGACCGCCTCCAGGCCAAGCAGCAGGAGTACGCCGAACTGGAGGCCAAGGCCGACGAGAGCGGCGACGCCTCCTACGGCCGGGCGGTGTCGACGATACTCAACGCCGACCGGGACGGCGTCCACGGCACCGTCGGTCAGCTGGGCGGCGTCGACGAGCGCTACGCGACGGCGTGCGAGACGGCGGCCGGCGGACGGCTGGCAAACGTGGTCGTCGACGACGACGGTGTCGGCCAGGACTGCATCGAGTACCTCAAGAGCCGGAATGCAGGGCGTGCAACCTTCCTCCCAATCACGGAAATGCACTCCCGTTCGCTCCCGTCGGCCCCGGACGACCCCGGCGTCGTCGGTTTCGCGTACAACCTGGTCGACTTCGCCGACGAGTACGCGGGGATCTTCTCCTACGTGCTCGGCGACACGCTCGTCGTCGAGGACATCGAGACGGCTCGCGAGTACATGGGCGACTACCGCCTCGTGACCCTCTCGGGCGAACTCGTCGAGAAGAGCGGCGCGATGACCGGCGGATCCAAGAGCGGTTCGCGCTACTCCTTCACGAAGACCGGGAAGGGACAGCTGGAGCGCGTCGCCGAGGCGATCACCGACCTGCAGGACGAGCGCGACTCGCTCCGCGACGACCTCTGGGATGTAGAGGAGCGCCTCGACGACGCCCGCGACCGGCAGACCGACGCCGCCGACCAGGTGCGGTCGATCGAGTCGGAGATCGAGTCGACCGAGGACGAGTACGAGCGCGTCGAGGACGAGATCGCGGACCTGGAGGACGAACTCGTCGACCTGCGCGAGGAGCGCGAGGCGGTCGACGACCGGATGGCCGAGATCGAGGGTGAGATCGAGGAGCTGGAGGGCGAGATCGCCGAGGCCGAGGACGAGATCGCCGACCTCGAATCCGAACTCGCCGACTCCCGGATCCCCGAACTCACCGCGGAGATCGAGGACCTGGAGGCCGAAATCGACGAACTGGAGGAGAAGCTCGGGGACTTAGACGCCGACCTCAACGAGTACCAGCTCGAGAAGCAGTACGCCGAGGAGTCGATCGAGGAGCTCCACGAGACGATCGAGGAAGCGCAGAACCGCAAGGCCGAGAAGGAGGCCGCGATCGAGGAGTACGAGGGCGAGATCGAGGAGAAGGAGGCCGAACTCGACGAGAAGCGCGACGCCGTCGCGGAGCTCGAAGCGGAACTCGCGGAGCTGAAGGAGGACCGCGAGGAGCTGAAAGCCGACCTCCGCGAGGCCCGCGAGGCCCGCGACGAGCAGAAGGAGAAGGTCGACGGCGTCGAGACGACGCTGTCGGACCTCCGGGAGCGCGCGGAGCAGCTGGAGTGGGAGATCGAGGAGCTAGAGGCGGAAGTCGACGAGTACGACCCCGAGGCGGTGCCCGACCACGACGAGGTCGAGGCGAACATCGCCCGGCTCGAAACCGAGATGGAGAAGCTGGAGCCGGTCAACATGCTCGCCATCGAGGAGTACGACGACGTGGAGGAGGACCTCGACGAACTGAAGGATGGCCGGGCGACGCTGGTCGAGGAGCGGGACGGCATCCGCGAGCGCATCGACTCCTACGAGGCCCAGAAGAAGGCGACGTTCATGGACGCGTTCGAGGACATCAACGAGCAGTTCGAGGACATCTTCGCCCGGCTCTCCTCCGGGACGGGGACGCTCCACCTGGAGAACGAGGACGACCCGTTCGACGGCGGGCTGACGATGAAGGCCCAGCCGGCCGACAAGCCGATCCAGCGGCTCGACGCGATGTCCGGCGGCGAGAAGTCGCTGACCGCGCTCGCGTTCATCTTCGCCATCCAGCGCCACAACCCCGCGCCGTTCTACGCGCTGGACGAGGTCGACGCGTTCCTCGACGCCGCCAACGCCGAACGCGTCGGCGAGATGGTCGACGAACTCGCGGGCGAGGCGCAGTTCATCGTCGTGTCGCACCGCTCGGCGATGCTGGACCGCTCCGAGCGCGCCATCGGCGTGACGATGCAGAACGACAACATCAGCGCCGTGACGGGCATCGACCTGAGCGAGGGGGTGCCAGCGGATGACTGACGACGCCGGCCTCGAACTGGAGCGGGACGACGAGGCCGGGACGGAGTCCGACGGCGAGGTCCCGCTGGACATCGCCGGCCACGAAGACCGTGAGCCGCCCGGGTCGAACGATGCTGACGGTGACGCCGTCCCTGACGACGGGAACGCTACGGCGCCCGACGAGAACGGCGACGACCCGGGAGCGGTCGACGACCTCGTCCCGGACGGGGCGGCCGACGATGACGAGGACGAGGTCGAGCCGGTCGAACTGCTCGTCCAGCTCGCCAAGGACGGGGAGATCGACCCATGGGACATCGACATCGTCGCGGTGACGGACAAGTTCCTCGACCGGCTCGACGAGGTCGATCTGCGAACGTCCGGGCGCGCGCTGTTCTACGCGAGCGTCCTCCTGCGGATGAAAGGCGACGACTTGCTCGCCGAGGACGAGCCGGAGGACGAGGAGCCGGAGCCGTGGGAGGAACCGCTCGACGGCGGCGAGACTCCGCCGCCGGACCACGACCCTGTCGAGGGGTTAGAGCGCGAGATGGAGCGCCGGCTGGACCGCAAACACGCCCGCGGGACGCCCGAGACGCTCGACGAACTCGTCCGGGAACTCCGCGAGGCCGAGCGCGAGTCCTGGTGGAAGGAGTCCCGGGAGTACGACACCAGCGACTCGCCGGCGGGCTTCCAGCGCGGCACGCAGACGCTCGACTACCGCTCGGGCGACGACATGCGCGTCGACGATGAGCCGACCCAGGACGACGTCACGAGCAACACCCACGAGGAGGACATCGAGACGGTGATAGAGGACGTTCGCGCGACCCTGACCGAGCAGTACGAGGCGGGCCGCGACGAAGTGCTGTACGCCGAGATCCAGTCGGCGGGCGGCTCCCGTGTGAAGACGTTCCTGGCGCTGCTGTTCCTCTCGAACCGCGGGCAGGTCCACCTGCAGCAGGACGAACTGTTCGGCGACCTCTGGGTACAGGAGCCAAGTAGCGGCGCGGCGTCGGACGGGGCGCTCGCGGACTGATCAGGCCCTCCGCCTGTGGACCCTGCGCTACGCGGGTCGGTACGCGCCGGACTCCTTCCTGACGAGCCCGCGACTGGAAAGCGTGTCGAGGATGCTGAACAGCGTGATCTTCTCCAGTCCCAGTTCGTCGCGGAGCCGTTCGATGCTCGCCTCGCCGCGCGTCGTGAGATACAGGTACACCAGCTTTGCGCGGGGCGAATCGAGGTCGCCCGGCAGCGGTTCGTCGTGTTCGCGGACGCGTGTAGCCATCGTACCACGTTCAATCTTTTCGACGATATTAAAACTACGCTACGACGATCGTCGAACAATCTGCGGTAGCGGTGCAGTCGGCACGAACCAACCGGCGGGCTGGCGTCGTCTCTCCCGGGTTCGCGGCTGTCGACGGCGGAGCGCGTTCGATGGCCGTCGATTCCGGTAACCGATCATGAGGGTTCCGTTGTTCGACTCGTTCCCCGACCGGCTGCAGCAACGGCTCGGCGACGGAGCGCCTCCCAGAAGCATATCGTGGAGTGGAAGGGGCGGGATTTGAACCACGCGAAGCCTTTGAAATCCGCGACGACGGGCAGGATCCGCCGACGCGGCGCGCTCTACCACTGAGCCACCCTTCCTCGACGGCGCTACGACGCGGGCGAACAAAGAGGTGACGCCTGGGTCGTGCCCGACGCCGCCGACCGTCCGGCCGTCAGTAGCTCCGGACTTTCGGCTCGTACGTCTTGTTCTCGCCTTCGAGGATGACGGGCTTGTAGAACAGTTCGGGGTCCCCGTCGTTCCAGCGCAGCAGGGTGTGCTTGAGCCACTCGTCGTCGCGGCGCTCCTGGTACTCCTGTCGCCAGTGCGCCCCGCGGAACTCGTCGCGGGCCAGCGCGCCGAGCGTGATGGCCTCGGCGAGGTCGATGAGGTTCCGCGTCTCGATGGTGTGGATGAGGTCCGTGTTGAACGTCCGCGAGGGGTCGTCGACGTACACGTCCTGGTAGCGCTCGCGGGCCTCGCGGATGTCCCGCAGGGCCTGCTTCAGGCCGTCCTCGTTGCGGAACACGTTGACGTTCTGTGTCATCGAGTCCTGCAGGTCCTCGCGGATGGCGGCGTGCTGAAGCCCCTCGTCCTTTTCGAGCAGGCGCTCGACGCGCTCCTGCTCCGTCTCGACGGCCTCCTCGACGACGGCCGTCGGGTCGGCGAGCGCGCCGCCGCTCCCGTCGGCGGCCACGTCGTCGCTCGTCGTCGGCACCGCGCCGGGTTCGACTGGCGTGTCGACCTCGCCGGGTTCGGCGTCCTCGCTGTAGCCCGTCGTGATCTCCGCTTCCTTCATGTCCTTGCCGGCGGCGTGGTGGCCGGCGCGCTTGCCGAACACGATGAGTTCGGGCAGGGCGTTGCCGCCCAGGCGGTTCGAGCCGTGGACGGAGACGCAGGCGCACTCGCCGGCGGCGTACAGCCCCTCGATGCAGGTCTCGCCGTTCTCGTCGGTCTCGATGCCGCCCATCTCGTAGTGCTGGCCGGGCTTGACCGGCATCGGCTCGACGAGGCCGTCGACGCCCTCGAAGTCCTCGGCGAGGTGGAGGATGTTCTCCAGTCGGTCGAGGATGCGCTCCTCGCCGAGGTGGCGCATGTCGAGGTGGACGTACTCGTCGTCGATCCCGCGGCCCTCGTTGACCTCGGTGAGTTCGGCCCGCGAGACCACGTCGCGGGAGGCGAGTTCGCCCTCGTTGTTTGCGTAGCCGTGTTCGAACATGAACCGCTCGCCCTCGGCGTTGTAGAGGATGCCCCCCTCGCCGCGGACGCCCTCGCTGATGAGGACGCCGGTCGACGGGAGCGTCGTCGGGTGGAACTGGACGAACTCCATGTCCTCCAGCGGGACGCCGGCGCGGTAGGCCATCGCGTAGCCGTCGCCGGTGTTGGCCACGGCGTTCGTGGTGTGCTCGAACACCTGGCCGGGGCCGCCGGTTGCGAGGATGACTCCCCTGTTCGCCTTGAAGCCCTCGACCTCGCCGGTCTTCACGTCGTAGGCGACGACGCCGTGGCACTGCCGGTCGGAGGGGTCCTCGTGGTCGGTGACGGCGAGTTCGGAGACGAACCACTCGTCGTACACCTGAATGCCGTGTTTGACCGCCTGCTGGTACATCGTGTGCAGCAGATGGTGGCCGGTTTCCGCGCCGGCGTAGGTCGTCCGCGGGAATGAGAGACCGCCGAACGGGCGCTGGGAGACGCGGCCGTCGTCCTCGCGGGAGAACGGCATTCCCCAGTGTTCGAGGTTGATGACCTCCTCGGGCGCGTCCTTGGCCAGCGTCTCGATGGCCGGCGCGTCGCCGAGGTAGTCCGACCCCTTCATCGTGTCGTAGGCGTGCATCTCCCAGGAGTCCCCCTCCCGGAGCGCGGCGTTGATGCCGCCCTCGGCCGCCCCGGTGTGGCTTCGCACCGGGTGGAGTTTCGAGACGATCGCCGTGTCCGCTCCTTCCTCGCTCGCTGCGATCGCGGCCCGGAGGCCCGCACCGCCGCCGCCGACCACGATCACGTCGTGTTCGTGCATAGTGTGTGGTTAGTGTCGGAGTTAGTTGTCTGTGACGCTCACCAGAACTTGAGGTTGCTCTTGACGGCCTCGCGCTTGAGTTCCTGGATGTGCTCGGTCAGCGGGATGTCCTTCGGACACACCTCGGTACAGGAGAACTGCGTCTGACAGCGCCAGACGCCGTGTTCCTGTTCGAGGATGCGCATGCGGTGTTCCTCCAGGTCCTCCTCCTCGCGCTCGTCCATGTAGAACCGGTAGGCCTTGTTGATCGCCGCGGGGCCGAGGTACTCGTTGTCCCCGGCGGCGATGTTGCAGGAGGACATGCACGCGCCACACCAGATGCAGCGCGTCGACATCTTGATCTTCTCGCGGTTCTCCCGGCTCTGCCGCTGCTCCTCCAGTTCGCCCTCGGGCAGGTCCTCGCTCTGGAAGTACGGCTCGACGGACTCCATCTGGTCGTAGAAATGCTGCATGTCGACGACCAGGTCCTTCACCACGTCCTGGTGCGGGAGCGGTTCGACGCGGACCGGCTCCTGCAGCTCGCCCAGCTGGGTCTTGCAGCAGAGCCGCTGGGAGCCGTTGACGAACATCGCGTCGCTGCCGCAGATCGCCTGTCGGCAGGAGTGCCGGAAGGTGAGCGACGAGTCGTAGTGGTCCCGCGCGAACATCAGCGCGTCCAGCACCGTCATCCCCTTCTCGAACGGGACGTGGAAGTCGTCGAACCGCGGCTCCTGCTTCCCCTCGACTTCGGGGTCGTAGCGGAACACCTTCAGGTGGACCGTCGACTCGGCGGCCGCCAGTTCCTCGCGGGCGGCGCGCTCGCGGTCGGCCGCCTCGCGGCGGGCCTCCTTCTCGGCCAGCCGGCGCTCCTGGTGTGGCTTGCTCTCGGTCTCGGTCTCGGCGTCCGTCTCGGTCTCCGGAACTTGCGTGCTCATGTTAGAATCCCGCCATCGTGATGGCGACTCTGATGCCCTGTGCGATCAGGGCGAGGCTGGCGACGACCAGCACCGACTTCACGACCGTCTTCTGCGTGCCGTCCAGCCCCTGGTTGATCAGCGCGTTGTACACCCCGTTGACGCCGTGGAAGGTGCCGGTGACGAGGAACGCGACCATCGTCGCGAAGTAGCCGACGTTCTGCATCCGCGCCTGCGTCCCGGCGAACTCGATCTCGTAGGCGTGGTGGACGAAGTGGAGCAGGAAGAAGTGGAAGGCGAGCACCACCACGAGAAACGCCGCCGTCACGCGCTGGAGCAGCCATCGCGTGCTTGCGGGGTCGAACGACGAGTAGCGTTCGGCCATCAGACGCCCACCTCCGACAGGAAGGTCGGGACGCTGGCGACGACGATGAGGCCGGTCAGGACCATCGACGCGTAGAAGCTCTTGTCCTGTGCCTCCAGGCCGACGCCCAGGTCGACCATCAGGAGGCGGATCCCGTTCAGGATGTGGAACACCGCCACCGCCAGCAGCCCGATCTCCAGAATGCGAACGACGAAGAGGCTCTCGAGCCCCTGTAGCGTGGTGTTGTACGCCTCCGCCCCCTGCATCGAGGAACTGAGAACTGCAATGTGGGTGAACAGATACCCCACGAGCACCCAGCCGGTAAACTTGTGGAAGATCCAGGCCCACATCCCGGCCGAGAACTCCCGCCACCGACCGAAGTCCTCGACGGCTCCGCGGTTGTAAGACTGACTCATGCTCTACTCTGAGGCTTGGACCCTGGTGGTATAGAAGTTACTACCTTCCGCCGGTCGTGCCGGTTCCGGAACGGCCCCACACCGCACACGTTCGGCGCGGTTCGGTCCGGGTCGGCGTCATCCGCCGCGGCTCCGCTGTTCGCGCTCCAGCGCACGCTGGGTCTCCGCGCCGAGTTTCGCGAGGTGACAGATCGGATTCCCCGGAAAGACGAGCGGGTTCTGGAGGATGCCGACGAGCAGGCCGGTAAACGGCGCGACGACCTCGTTGGTCGTGGTGCCGAAGGGGTTCGTGATGGTGCAGATCGTCTCGCCCTCGCGGACCAGCGAGCCGCGCATGCGGTGCATCTCCACCATGCCGCCGGTGTCGGCGCGGAGCCACGTCTTCTCGTCGGAGCCGCTGACGACCGTCCGCCAGCCGGGCCAGCGGACCGCGGCGTCGGGGCGCATGCCGTACTCCGCCATGACGCTCTCGACGCCGGAGAGCGCGCGGTCGATGAACCCGCGCTGGAACTCGTTCGCCTTCCCCATCTCGATGGTGATCGTCGGCGTCCCCGCCTCGCTGGTCTCCCGGCGAAGCGTCCCCGACGGCCCCTCGCTGGAGATGATGACGTTCGACCCGAACGCGTGCGCGAGGCGGTTGACCGCGTCGTCGTCCATGTCGGCGCGGACGTGGAGCATGTTCGTCCGGCCCCGCGTCGAGGTGTGGAAGTCGATGCCGATGTCGCAGGGCTCGAGGAAGTTCTCGAAGATGCGGTAGGCGATCCGTTTCGAACTCGTGCTCGTCTCCGACCCGGGGAACGAGCGGTTCAGGTCCCGGTCGTAGATCGGGAGGTAGCGCTGCTGGGCCAGAAAGCCCGGCACGTTCAGCACGGGGAGACAGACGAGCGTCCCACGGAGGTCGGAGTGGTCCCACTCGTTTGCGACCTCCCGGACCACCTCGACGCCGTTGAGTTCGTCGCCGTGGACCGCCGCGCTGAGAAACATCGTCGGCCCCGGGCGCTCGCCGTTGACGATGGTGACGGGGATCCGGACGGCGTCGCCCAGATACGTCTCGCTGACGCCGTACCGAATGTTGGCGGACTCCCCCGGAGCCACGCTCCCCCCGTTGTACGTGAACGGCTCGGCTTCGCTGTCGCTCATGTCACTCCAGTCGAAGCCCCCACGTAAAAGCCTGCCACGTCGGGATGCTGACTATATGGAACCGTTTTAGGGTCTGGCAGTCGAGGAACCGGTATGTCCGGATCCGGAGGGAGCGTCGGCGTCGGCGTTCTCAGTTTGCACAACAGCAAGGAGACGAAAGCGATACTCAACGCCGTACAGGACCTCGGTCACCGCCCGGAGTGGCTCCGGAAGGAAAACACCGCCGTTGAGATCGAAGACGGCCATGCGACGGTCGAACCGGAGGTCGACGTCATCGCCAACCGACTCCTGCTGTCGAACACGGACCAGCCCTCCGAGGACCTCGGGCTGGCGACCACGTTCCAGCACCTCCGGCCGATGCTCAACGAACCCCGGGCCGTGCTGACGGCGATGCACAAGTTCGCCGCCGCGACGAAACTCGTCGAGGCCGGCGTGCAGGTGCCCGACGCCCTGCTCGCGCTCAGCAACGCGCGACTGAACCGCGACCGGTTCAAGTTCGGCGACGAGGCCGTCTACAAGACCGCAATCGGCACCCACGGCGGCGGCACCTGGAAGATCGGGCCGGAGGAGGACGTGAACCCCCGCGTCGGTAACCGGCAGGCGTTCCTCCAGAGCCTGATCGAGCGCGACGGCGAGCGCCACCGCGACCTCCGCGTGTACGTCGTCGGCGACGAGGTGATCGGCGCGATGAACCGCTACGCCCCGGACAACGACTGGCGAACCAACGTCGCGCTCGGCGGCGACGTGGAGGACGCCTCGGAGGGGCTCCCCGACGAAGTCGTCGACATCGCGCTGCAAAGCGCCGACGTGATCGGGCTGGACTACGCCGGCGTCGACCTCGTGGAGGGCGAGGGCGGCTGGTACGTCCTCGAAGTGAACCCGACGGCGGGGTTCAAGGGGATGTTCGAGGCCACCGGGATCAGCCCCGCGCCCCACATCGCGAAGCTCGCGATCGAGACGGCCGGCGGCACGGTCGACGACGAGCGCGTCGTCGAACTTTCGCGCACGCTCGACGACTCCGTGCCGGACTGCAAGCCGTCGGTCCCGCGGACGAACCCCGACGAACCCCTCGTCATCGGCTACACGGAGGAGGTCGTCGTCTCCGGCACCAGCGGGTCGGCCTCCGTCGTCGCCAAGTCCGACACCGGCGCGACCCGGACCAGCATCGACACGCGAATCGCCGCGGAGATCGGTGCCGGGCCGATCAAGAGCCTCACCAAAGTTCGCTCGGGCAGTTCCAAGAGCAGCCGGACCCGCCCCGTCGTCGACATCGTCGTCGGCATCGGCGGTACGCGCCATACAGTCACGGCGAGCATCGAGGACCGCAGCCACATGTCCTACGACATGCTGCTCGGGCGGGACATCCTCAAGGACTATCAGGTCGACGTCCGCCGGCGCGTCGACGCCGAGGAGTAGCTCTCAGTCCTCGGCGACGACCTCCGCGACGCCGTCCGCGATGTCCTCGGTCGCACGCCACAGATACAGCGACGCGTAGGAGCGGTAGGGCCGCCAGCGCTCAGCTGCCTCAACCATCTCCGCGCGGCTCATCTCCTCGTCGTAGAGCGTCTTCATCCCCTTCCGGATCCCCAGGTCGCCGACCGGGAACACGTCCTCGCGGCCCAGCGCGAACATCAGTTGCATGTTGGCGGTCCAGTCGCCCACGCCCTTGATGCTCGTCAACTCCTCGACGACGGCGTCGTCGTCAAGATCTGCGAAATACTCGCGGTCGTACCCCTCCTCGATGAACGCCTCCGCGACGTTCCGAACGTAGGTGGCCTTCTGCCGGGAGAGGCCGGCGTCCCGGAGGACTTCCTCGTCGGCTTCCAGCATCTCCTCGGGCGTCGGCTCGACGGCGTCGAACAGCCGTTCCCGCGTCGCCGCGGCCGACGCCATCGACACCTGCTGGCGCAGGATCGAGACGACGATCCGCCGGTAGAGGTCCTCGGCCGGGTCCAACTGGAGCGCCCCGACCTCGTCGACCAGCGGCCCCAGTACGTCGTCCTCGGCCAAATACTCGTGTGCCTCGTTCACGCCGCGGAGTTACGAGTCGGCGCGCATATGTGTTCCGCCGGGCGAAGCGTTAGGAGGCCCCGGTCCGAGACTCCGGCCATGTCGCCGACAGTCGACGACCTCCGCAACGAGATCCGGGAGTCAGTGGGACGGTACGAGCGAATCGAATCGACCGGCTTCACGAAGGAGGCGCTGGCCGCGATCTGTGAGGCGCTTGACTGCGACCTCGCCACCGAGCCGACGCCGCCCAAGTCCGAGATGCGAGCGGCGACCCGCCGGGCAGTCGGCGCGGACCCCGATAATGGCGGTGCATTCCGCAAGGCCGACCTGAAAGCGATCGCCGCGGCGATTCGGGAGATGTGACCTCGCTCTGGCGTCGTAGTCGCGGCCAGGGTCCCTGAGCCGATTCACGTGACCACTCAGCTCACGTCGTTCGATACTGAATTGGTCGTGGGGTGGGTCTTCGAACTTAACGCCGAAGACGCCCTACTCGTGGTTTTGGCTATACACTGAGGACTCACCGTGTACGCCTGATCTCTCCCGTCGGTCTTTCCACATCGCAGTGGACGTTATGATACCCGACGCCGAACGAGGTACACGAGGAGAAAGCCGGCTGCGACGGCGATTGCAGGGAGCTCGTACGGTCGGTCGTGGAACGTCAGAATCGCTGCTGCCACGACGAGCGCTCCGGAGAGCACCGCATATCCGAGATCGTGATCACCCATCCTCTGTCCGTCAACCGGCTCCGTGCGGACGACCAATTCGCCACGTTCGAGTCGATATAACGCACGATCCAATCGGGAGGGGACACGTGCCAAAGCGGGAAGCGACCGGCGCACATCCCCCCACGTTTCCTCAATGATCGCGTCGAGTTCGCTCTCGATGAGTCCCTGCTCGACGAGGAACGAGCGCACGACTGCGAGGAAGTCGAACTCGGGGTCAAGCTGTCGACAGACGCCCTCACCGACGGTTCCGACCCGGATGAGTAGCATCACGTCCGGCGGAATACGAAACGGGAAATCACGGAGCACCGTTGTCAACTCCGTGATGATCATCCGCTAGGTGACCTCCGATCGGCCTTCGAGATTATCGATGACGAGTTCAAGAACCCGGCCGACCTCGGCACGATTGACGTGTGGTTCGAGGACGTCGAGCGCGATGAGTGCATCGACCAAGTCGTCCACGTCGCGACGGACGAGCGCTCGATAGAGCGCAATGATATCCTCCTGAACGCTGGCTGAAATGCGTTCACTCATACCAAAGTCGAAAAGTAGTAGACAGCCGTCATCTGTGACAGCGAGGTTACCTGGATGGGGGTCAGCGTGGAAGACCCCGTCGACGAGGCCCATCTCCAGATACACCTTGATGATCCGTGTCGCCATCTCGTGTGGCGTCACGTCGACGTCATCGAACGCGCCGTCGTCGGTTATTTTCCGGCCGGTCTGATACTCCATCGCGAGCACGCGCTCCGAGGACAGATGTTCATAGACCTCAGGGACGACGACTCGGCCGTCGTCAGCGAAGTTCTCCCTGATGTCAGCCATGATCGCCCCTTCTCGGTCGAAATCCAACTCATCCAGGATGATGTCCTCGAAGTCGTCCGCGGCATTCTCGATCGAATACTGCTGGCGTTCGCTGGCGAAGAGGCTAACCAGTGGAATCAGTCCCTGAATGACCCGAAGATCACGCTCGATCACGGGTTTCAGTCCAGGACGTCGAACCTTCAGTGCGATTCGCTCGTCGCGATAGTCGGCAGTATACACGTACGCGAGTGATCCACCGGCGATCGGTTCGAGTGTCGACTGGTCGAGTTCGTCGCCAAGCTCGTCGGCAAGGACCTGCTTCGGGTCTCCCCCCGCATCTTCGGGAACTTCATTCTGAAGCGTTCCAAAAACGTCGGCGTAGATCGGGGGGACGATGTCCGGGCGCGTCGAGAGTACCTGACCGACTTTGATGAATGCCGGTCCAAGTTCGAGCATCGCGTCCCGGATCCGTTCGGCTCGCTGCCGGTGTGTCTTGTCGGCAACTTGTCTGCGTGATCCGAACAGAATGAACCGCCGCCTGTCACGGAGAAACGCCAGGGTGAACGGCAGAAACCGGAAGACGACGACTAGGTACCGGCGGAGCAATCGCATCATTCTATCGGAGGCAGAAATGGTCGGCTGGAATCAACTGACAGCACAGTCCTGCTCTTCGGACGAGTGGCATTTATAATTGAAGGGGTGGCTGTATCGCCTCGTCTCAACGAACAACTCATCGCGGAGAGCGAAACGGCGATCGGGGCAGTCCAAGCCGTGGTTGGCGAGCGGGGCTCGGTGACGACTGGAGTCGTCAAGGGCGAGCTATCCCGGACGGTCCTCGAACACGCAGACGACCACTACTTTGATATGACCGCGATGTGGCGCACGGTCGAACGCGACCGAATCGCTATATTGCGGGAACCGTGACTGCGCGCGTCGTTTGTCCCGCTGAGGTCCCTGCCCGTACGGTCCGTCCAACTGACCAGAGCCGGGTCGTGGGAGAGTACGATGAGGACCTCATTCATTCAGATTGTTCCGGTGAACCGCTGGACAGCGTCGTCCACAGCGCGTCACCGGCCAGCGAGGGCACCCGACGAAAAAAAGTTCGTTTAGTACCCCTTACCGAGCAGCTCCCGCGCGATGATGTTCTTCTGGATCTCGGTGGTGCCCTCGTAGATCTGGGTGATCTTCGCGTCGCGGTAGAGGCGCTCCACGTCGAAGTCGTTGACGTAGCCCGAACCGCCGTGGACCTGCACGGCCTCGTCGGCCACGTCGACGGCCACGTCGGAGGCGTACTCCTTGGCCATCGAGGCGAGCGCGGTCAGCTGTTCGTCCTCGTTCTCGACGCTCCAGGCGGACTTGTACGTGAGCATCCGCGCGGCCTCGGTCTTGGTGTGCATCTCGGCGAGCTTGTGCTGGATCGCCTGGAACTCCGAGATGGACTGGCCGAACTGCTCGCGCTCCTGGGCGTACTCCAGCGCGCGCTCGCAGGCACCCTTGGCGATGCCGACGCCCTGCGCGGCGACCATCGTGCGCGTCTCGTCGAAGAACTGCATCAGCTGGAGGAAGCCCGCACCGCGGGTGCCGACGAGGTTCTCCTCGGGCACGCGCACGTCGTCGAAGATGAGTTCGGCGGTGTCGCTGGCGCGGATGCCGAGCTTGCCGGTGATCTTGTCGGCCTCGAACCCGTCGCGGTCCGATTCGACGACGATCTGGGAGAAGCCGGAGTAGCGGTCGGCGGCGTCGGGGTCGGTCTTGCAGAGCACGACGTAGTAGTCGCCGACGCTGCCGTTGGTGATCCACATCTTGTTGCCGTTGATCACCCACTCGTCGCCGTCCTTCTCGGCGCGCGTGGAAACGGAGGACACGTCGCTGCCCACGTCGGGTTCGCTGATCGCCGCGCCCATGATGGCGTCGCCGCGGGCGACGGGTTCGAGGAAGCGCTCCTTCTGCTCCTCCGTGCCGTACTCCATGATGGCGTCGCCGCCGAACGACGCGCTGGTGATGGAAAGCCCGATACCGGGGTCGACCGCGAACAGCTCCTCGACGATGATCGCCGTTTCGAGCGGCGAGTAGCCCGCGCCGCCGTACTCGATGGGGATGTTCGCGCCGGTCAGGCCCATCTCGGCCGCCTTCTCGACGACTTCGTGAGGGAACTTCTCCTCTTGGTCGTACTCCTTCGCGACCGGTTCGACCTCGTTCTCCGCGAAGCGGCGCACCTCGTCGCGGATCGCCTGTTGTTCGTCGGACAGTGAGAAGTCCATGCGATCCAATTCCATACTCAATAATAAAGACCTTTGTAACCCGAAGTAAACTTGAATCGAGTTTGTAACGGCGACGAGGGAAACGTTGAAACCACTCGCAGGTGAGAGATAGCGTATGGAGATCGACGATATCAACCGCATCGCAGTTCTCGGCGCGGGGAACATGGGCCACGGCATCGCGGAAGTGGCTGCCCTCGCGGGGTACGAGGTGAACCTGCGGGACATCAAAGAGGAGTTCGTCCAGAACGGGTACGAGCAGATCGAGTGGAGCGTCAACAAGCTAGAGGAGAAAGAGCAGATCGGCGAGGGCGAGGCCGACGCCGCGCTCGACCGCATCACGCCGCTGGTCGACGTCGAGGAGGCCGTCGGTGACGTCGATTTCGTCATCGAGGCGGTTCCCGAGAAGATGGAGATCAAGCGCGACGTGTACGAGGAGGTCGAGGAACACGCCCCCGACCACGCCGTGTTCGCAACGAACACGTCGAGCCTCTCGATCACGGATCTGGCCGAGGTCACCGACCGGGAGGAGCGGTTCTGCGGGATGCACTTCTTCAACCCGCCGGTGCGGATGCAGCTGGTCGAGGTCATCTCCGGCGCGAACACCGCCGACGAGACGCTCGACCTCACCGAGGACCTCGCGGAGGACTTCGGCAAGACGCCGGTCCGCGTCCGCAAGGACAGCCCCGGCTTCGTCGTCAACCGGATCCTCGTCCCGCTGATGAACGAGGCGTGCTGGCTCGTCGACGAGGGCGAGGCGACCATCGAGGAGATAGACAGCACGACGAAGTACGAGATCGGCCTGCCGATGGGGAGCTTCGAACTGGGCGACCAGGTCGGCAACGACGTGAGCTACCACGTGCTGGAGTACATGCACGAGGTGCTGGGCGACGCCTACGAGCCCGCGCCGCTGCTGGCCGAGAAGGTCGAGAACGACGAACTCGGCAAGAAAACCGGAAAGGGGTTCTACGACTACGAGGACGGCGACGGCGCGGAGGTGCCGACCGACGCCGGCCGCGAGGACGTGGAGCACCGCCTGCTCGCCGTGATGGCGAACGAGGTGGCCCACCTCGTCGGCGACGACGTGGCCGACCCCGCCGCGATCGACGAGGCCGTGATGCTCGGCGCTGGCTTCCCCGAGGGGCCAGCGAAGATGGCCGACGACGCCGGGCTCGCCGACCTCCTCGACGAACTGGAGACGGCCCACGAGGAGACCGGCGCGGCGCGCTACGAGCCCGCCGACTACCTCCGCGAGGCCGCCGACGAGGGCGGGTTCCACGGCGGCGACGACGAGGGGGGCGACGCGTACGACTTCGAGACGCTGGACGTGGAGGTCACCGACGACATGGTCGGGCACATCACGCTCGACCGCCCCCACCGGATGAACACGATCAGCGACGACCTGATTGCCGACCTCGACGACGCCATCGACGAGCTGGCGGCCGACGACGACGCCCGCGCGATCCTCCTGACCGGCGCTGGCGAGAAGGCGTTCTCCGCAGGTGCGGACGTTCAGAGCATGGCCGGCTCCGGCGCGGACCCGGTGAAGGTGACCGAGCTCTCCCGCGCGGGCCAGCAGACGTTCGGCCGGCTGGAGTCCTGTGACATGCCCGTGATCGCCGGCATCGACGGCTACTGTCTCGGCGGCGGCATGGAACTGGCGACCTGTGCGGACATGCGCGTCGCCAGCGAGCGCTCCGAGCTCGGCCAGCCCGAGCACAACCTCGGCCTGATCCCCGGCTGGGGCGGCACCCAGCGCCTCCCGGAGATCGTCGGCGAGGGCCGCGCCAAGGAGATCATCTTCACCGCGGACCGCTTCGACCCCGAGACGATGGCCGACTACGGCTTCATCAACGAGGTCGTCCCGAACGACGAACTCGAAGACGCCGCCTACGAACTCGCCGCTGACATGGCCGCAGGACCGCCGATCGCCCAGCGCTACACGAAGCGCGCGATGCTCGCGGGCCGCGACGATACCACGGCCGGGCTGGAGGTCGAGAACCAGGCGTTCGGCCAGCTCGCCTCCACGGACGACCTGATGGAGGGCCTCACCGCCTTCATGGGCGACGAGGAGCCGGAGTTCGAGGGCAAGTAGCGACGCCGCGAACCGCACCGCTTTCTCCACCTTTTTCCCCGCCGCTTGCGGACTTCCGGCAGTGACCGACACACGCTACTGGGGCGTCGCGCCGGCCGCCGCGGCCGCGCTGTGGGGCGGGATGTACGTCGTCAGCAAGTGGGGCTTCGCCCGCGTCCCGCCCGTGACGCTCGCCTTTCTCCGGGTCGCGCTGGCAGCGGTCGCGCTGCTTGTCGTGGTGCGCGCGACGAAGCCGGCGCGGTCGTTCTCCCGGCGGGACTGGCTCGATTTCGCCCACCTCGGCCTCTGGGTGGCGGTGACGCTGGTCACCCAGTTCGTCGGGACGGACCTGACGAACGCGAGTCAGGGGTCGCTGCTGACCGTGCTGACGCCGGTGTTTACCCTCGGGCTGGGCGTCGCGTTCCACGGCGAGCGCCTCACCGGACGGAAGGTCGGCGGGATGGCGCTGGCCGCGGCGGGCACCGTGGTCGTCCTCGCCGGGCAGTACGACCTGACGGCGCTCGCGGAGGGGAGCCTCGCCGGCGTCTCACTGCTCCTGCTCGCCAGCCTCGGCTGGGCGGCCTACACCGTCGCGGGCAAGCGCCTCGTGCGGACCTACTCGGCGCTGGAGGCGGCGACGTACTCGACGGCGCTCTCCGTCCCGCTGATCGCGGTGCTGGTGCCCGTCGAGGCGGCGACGACCGGCGCGTCGCTCGCCGCAGTCCCGCTCACACCCGCCGTCGTCGCCGCGGTGCTCTACCTCGGACTGTTCAGCACCGCGGCCGCGTGGTACCTCTGGTACAGCGGGCTGGCGCACGCCGACGCCGGATCGGTCGCAGTCTTCTTCTTCGCACAGCCGGTCGTCGGAGCCGCGCTCGGCGCGCTCCTGCTCGGCGAGTCGCTGGGGGCGGGCTACGTCATCGGCGGCGCGGTGATGGCTGGTGGCATCTACATCGTGTCGACGGCGCGGGCGTGACGGCCGGCGAAACCGTTCGCTTCACCAATGTTTTTCCCGAGGCCGTCGCATTCATCCCGGCATGGCGACGTCACGATCCACGATACGCGGCACGGTTCGCGGGATGGGGACGCGGGCGAACCCGGCGTTCGCCGTCGGTGCGGTCGCGGTACCCCTGGCGGTGCTTGCGTACGCGGTCCTCGCGCCCGCACCGGTACAGATACACACCTACGCTCACGTCATGGCGGGCGTGCTCTGGACTGGCACGGACCTGTTCATGGCGCTCGTGCTCGGCCCCGTGCTCGGCGGGCTCTCCGTCGAGGAACGGGCGAGCGTCTTCGAGCGGTTCACGCCGAAGATGACGTTTCTGATGCCGGCGCTCGCGCTGGTGACCATCGCGGGCGGGATCACGCTGGCCGAGCGGCTCGGGTACTTCCCGCACGCCGACCCGTGGCTGGCGCTGTTCACGGCCGCGAGCCTCGTCCCCGCCGTCCTCCTGATCGGCCGGCAGTTCGGCGCGTTCCGCGACCGGCGCTGGCAGGCGGCGTTCGGGGTCGTCGCCGTCGGGAGCGCGGCCTGGCTCGCGCTGACGCTCCCCGACTTCGCGATGACGCGGCCCGTGATCGTCGTCTCGCTCGGCATCGTGGCGCTGCTGTCCGTGTTGGGCTTCGGCGTGCTCATGCCGGGCGAGGTGCGGATGTACCGCGAGATGACCTCGGCCGACCCGGACCCGAACGTCATCAGCCGGATCGGGATGCGCAACGCGAAGCTCTCCGGCGTGCAGGGCGCGCTCCAGCTGGCCGTCATCGCGGCGATGGTGTACCTGCGCTGGGGCGGGTTCTGACGCGGATCGCGTCGCCGACCGCGGCGCGCCGCGACGGCGTTTTGCCGCCGCGGTCCCTACGCCCGGCCATGTACACCGGGAAGACGGAACGGCCGTGCTGTCTCTGTGACGACCCCGATATCCACACCCGGATCGACATCTTCCCGCGCGCCGTCCAGTTGCTGAAACACTCCGACCCCATCGCCTGGCGCGACATCGTCGGCGAGGTGTCGCTCTACTTCTGCGAGGACGACTGGGAGACGGTCCGGGACCTCGTGCTGGAGACGGGGATGAGCCCACTGCCCCGGTGCAACGTCGCCCGGGCCTCCTTCGACCTCCGCGAGGACTTCGAGGCGCTGCTCAACGAGACGCGGGACGAACCGGACCAGCGCCCCCTCGAACGGGAGTTCCGCGAGCGAAGCGAGGCCACCCTCGCCTCGCCCGACGAGGCCGAAGAGCGGGACCTCGTCGAGGCCCGCGTCGTCCGCTGGGCGCTGGCCGACCTCGACGACCGGTGACCGCACACCCGCGTCAGTTTCTTACCGGTCGGGGTGATACCCACGCCCGAATGAGCCTGCGGGACGTGATCGCCGACGTGGAGTCTCAGCGAAAGACGCTGACGGTGTTCAACCCGGCTCCGGATAGCGCCGTCGAGAGCGACCTCCGCTCGTACTTCGCGGACCGGAACGTCGAGATCCGAACCGAGGAGACCGACACCGGCCGCCCTGCCGGCTTCGCCGTCCTCTACCGCGATGAGACGTTCCTGACCGCCACCTCGACCGACGCGCTGCGGGAGCTGATGGACGACCTGCCGTCGAACGACGGCGACCTCGGCGTCGACGCCGCCGCCCACGCCGACGTGCTCCGTCACCTCCGGGAGACGACGTTTACGTCGTACAGCATCCGGCGGATGGTCGCCGCCTCCCGGGAGATCGAGGACCGCGCGTGGCGCGTCGGCGACGGCCGCCTCTACGCCGGCTTCCAGTACGTCTCGACGCTCGACGGGCAGTCGGACGTGTACCGCGACCTCGCCGAGCGCCCGCTCGACGTGCACGTGTACGCGACCCCGGACGAGGACCCGCCGGAACTGACCGGCGTCACGGTCCACGCGGAGGACGACCCCGAGATAGAGCGGTCGTGGTTCGTCGTGTTCGACGGTGCCGGCTCGGACGACCGGAAATGCGCTCTGCTGGCCGAGGAGCGCGGCGACCGCGAGTTCTACGGCTTCTGGACGTACGACCCGCCGGTCGTCGACCGGATCGTCGACCACCTGAAGCGCCGGTACGGCCGAGTGTCCCAGTGAGACTGGCACACGACGCGCGATGTCCCGAACCGGGGGAGGTCCCCTCACCGATACCGGCACTGACCCGAGGACCGGGGTTCCGGGCCACGGGGTTTATCACCTCCTGCCCCAATTGCTGAAATAACCGACCCAAACGGGTCCCGACTGAACATGTCCGATGACCCACCAGAAGTACTCGTCGTCGACGACGAATCGAGACTCGCAGACCTGTTCGCCGCGTGGCTCGGCAGCGAGTGGTCCGTCGATACGGCATACGACGGTGAGACGGCGCTCGACAAGATGGCTGACTCGGTCGAAGTCGTGTTGCTCGACCGACGCATGCCGGGGTTGTCCGGCGACGAAGTGCTCGAACGCATCCGAGAGCAGGGCTACGACTGCCGCGTGATCATGGTGACGGCGGTCGACCCCGACTTCGACATCATCGAGATGGGGTTCGACGACTACCTCGTCAAACCCGTCTCGAAGGACGACCTCCTCGACATCGCGGACCGGATGGTCACCCGGTCGGAGTACGCGGAGGTGACACAGCGGTACTACGCGCTGAGTTCGAAGAAGGCCCTGCTGGAGTCCGAGAAATCCGAGCGTGAACTCGCCGACAGCGAGGAGTATCAGGAGCTGTGCGAGCGCGCCGAGGAACTCGAGAGCGAGGTCGACGAGACGACGGCCGAGCTATCGGACCACGACGACTTCGTCGGCGCGTTCCAGGACCTGCCCGACGAGTGAGGCCGCCGGCCCCGCCTTCATCGGGATAGTCGACACCGGGCTACCGAGCGTCGCCATCGCGTTTCCGGGTTCCCGTCCTGACGGTTCTCAGACATCCGGTTCGTCCACACCCTCGAACTCGAACCGCGCCCCGCCGCTCTCGCTTTCCGTCGCCGTCACCGTCCAGCCGTGGGCGCTCGCTACCTCCCGGACCACCCACAGGCCGAGCCCCAGCCCCTCGTCCGAGGTTGTGAACTCGGAGTCGAAGGCGTGTTCGCGGACGTGTTCGGGCATCCCTCGGCCGTCGTCGGCGACGTAGAACCCGACTGCCGACGCCCCGCCCCCGTCCCGGATCGGGGCGACGGTGACGCTCACGTCGCGCCCGCCGTGGTCCACCGAGTTGCGGAACAGGTTCTCCAGCAGGCGCAACAGCCGCGACCGGTCCGCGGCGACCGTCCCCAGTTCGCCGACTGTAAGGTTCGCGTCCGCGGTGCTGACGTTGCCCCACGCCGTCTCGACGGTCTCCCGGAGGTCGACCGGCTCCGGCTCGGTGACCGTCTGCCCGTGTCGCGCCAGCGCGAGCACGTCGGCGATGATGTCCTCCATCCGGTCCAGAGCGTCGTCGACGCTGTCTAACTGGTCGGTGTCGCCCTCCTCCCGCGCCAGGTCGACGTACCCCTGTGCCACCGAGAGGGGGTTCCGGAGGTCGTGGCTCACGATCTCGGCGAACGCCTCCAGCCGCTCGTTCTGCCGGCGGAGTTCCCGTTCCCGGCGCTTCCGTTCGGTGATGTCGCGGAGCACCCCGACGGTGCCGGTAAAGCGGCCGTCGTCGTCGACCAGGATGGCGATCTGGTTCTCGCAGGGGATCGTCCGACCGTCCTTCGTGTGGACGGCCATCTCCATGGCGGCGGTGTCGGGTCCGTCCTCGGACAGCAACTCCCGGATCCGGCCCCGGCCGGTCGCCACGTCGTCGTCGTTCATGATGATGGAGATGTGCTCGCCGAGCAGCCCCTCCCGGCTGTACGCCGTCATCTCCACCAGCCCGTTGTTGACGGTCATGAAGTGGCCGTCCTCGTCGAGCGCGTACATCCCGTCGCCGACGGTCTCGACGAGTCGCTCGTACCGGTGTAGCGCCCGGTCCTGCTGTTCGATCCGGCCTTCGAGTGCCATCGACCGGAGGACGTTCGAGACGCCGCCCGCGATCTCGGTTACGGCGGCCTGCTCCTCGTCCGTGACTTCGTCCGCGTACGCGCCGAGGACCCCGTACCGCTCGTCGTCGACCGAAAGCGGGGCCAGAACGGTCGCCGTACAGCCGTGGTCCGCGGCGACGTCCGCCCACGGCACCGCTTCCGGGTGTTCGGTCACGTCCGGAACGGTCGCCGTCTCCTGTGACCGGAGGACGCACTCGACGAGCGTGTCCGTCCCCGACGAGTCGACGGGGAACGTTCTGGACACCGGCCACCCCTCGACCGCGCTCCCGGTCACCCAGGGAACGACCTGTCGCTCCCCCTCGTCGTACTCCCCGATCCAGACGAAGGCGAACCGGCCGTCGGCGGTCAGTTGCTCGCACACCGCCCGCTCGATGTCGATCGGCGACGACGCGTCGACGAGTTCGCGTTTCACCGACAGCACGACCTCGTCGGGCGTTCGCTCCCCCTCGACCGCGGCGACCAGCCGGTCGATCCCGAGCAGGTCCGCGACGTGTTTCGTGAGCCCGTCGCCGGCGTCGTCTATCGGTCCGTCGAACCCGATGACCTCGGCGATCGTCGTGCCCCGTTCCCCGTCGATACTGTACTCCGAGAGGATCAACAGCGGGAGCTCCGGATGATGGTCCCGGATCGCCTCCAGGATCGCGGGCGAGTCGGTGACCGTCTCGTCGTCGGTGACGACGAGGTCGACGGTGTCGGCACCGCCCTCGGTCACGTAGTCGACCGCGGCGTCGAAGCCCGCGGCTGTCAGCACCGTCAGCTGCGAGGACACCCCTTCCAGCGATGCCGCCAGGCGCTCGCGTCGCTCCGCATCGTTACACACACAGAGGACGCGGTTTGGGTCTTGCATGAGTTTCAGTTCCGGCGGGTCGTGCCACCGCCGTCCTGTTGCGACTCCGGGACGGTGACGACGGATACTCGAACGTTTCGAATCCCCGTCAATAAAACGTTTGGCGTCGCTCCGCGATCGCCGTCGGCTGGCGGTTCGACGATCGCCAGTTATATGCTCCCTGTGTGTGTTAGTAACATTGTCACATTACTCAGCGATGCGCCTTCGAACGAAGTTTCTCCTGGTGTTTTTCGTCCTCTCCCTGCTGCTCACCGGGATACTTGCGCTCGAGTTTCAGTCCCACCGCGAGCGGGTGATCGACCGCGCCCAGGCCGACGCCGAGGCCGACGCGGCCGTGACCGCGACGCAACTCGACGAGCGCATCGAGATGGGCCAGCAGACGCTCGCAACGGCGGCCGAACACCCGGCGATAGCCCGCCACGGCTCGCCGGCACAGACCGACCGAACCGATGCCCTCGTCGCACAGACCGACTTCGACGGCGTCTCGGTCGTCAACGGGACGGGGGCGCTCGTCGCCATCGGCGGCGTCGACAGCGACGCACGGAACCGTGTCGTCGGGAGCGACTTCAGTGACCGAGGGTACGTCCGCCGTGCGCTCGCCGGCGAGCAGTACGTCAGCGCCCCCTTCCAGGCCGCAACCGGGAACGAGATCGTCGTGTTGAGCGTTCCGATCAGGGAGAACGGCAGCGTCGTCGGGACGCTGAACGCCGCGATCCACCTGTCGAACGCCTCGTTCTTCGCGTCGCTGCCGGTCGCCGACGAGGAGACCTCCGTCGTCGTCGCCGCCGACGACCGGACGCTGTACCGGAGCAGCCGGATGTCCGGCGAATTCGTCGTCGGACACACGACGATGGAGACGACGGGCTGGAACGTCTCCGTCGGCCGCGACCGGGCGACCGTGCTCAGCGACGTGCGGCGGCTCCTCTACGGGCAGTTCCTGCCGACCGGAGTGGCGTTTTTCCTGCTGTTTGCCTTCGTCGCGTGGCTGTATCGGAAGGACATCCGGCAGGTCGAGAAGCTCCTCGACGGCGTCGGCGCGCTCGAACGCCGGGAGTACGACCGGACCGTCGACCTCTCTGGCAGCGCGGAGTGGGAACAGCTCGACTCGGCGTTCGGCCGGCTCTCGAACACGCTGGCCGAGCGCGAGACGATGTTGCTCGTGCTCAACCGGGTGCTCCGGCACAACCTCCGGAACTCGCTGACCGTGATCCTCGGGCGCGCGACGCTGATCGAGGACGAGACGGACGACGAGGGGACCCGCCGCAGCGCCGCGGAGATACGCGCCGCGGCCGAGGAACTCGGGGCACTGAGCGAGAAAGCCAGGATGACCGAGGACCTGCTGACGCCCGCGGTCGAAACCGACCACGATCCGGTCGACCTGTCGGAACTCGCCCGCCGGGTCGTCGGGGCGTACCGACTCGCTGGGACCGACGCGGAGTTCCACCTGACGGCACCGTCGTCGGCACCCGTCCGGGCCGGCCCCGAGGTCGAGCGTGCGGTTGAGGAACTGATCGACAACGTCGTCGAACACGCCGGGGACCGGCCGCGGATCGACCTCGTCGTCGAACGCGAGGCGGAAACGACGACGCTCCGGGTCGCCGACGACGGCCCCGGGATCCCGCCCGACGAGCAAGCGATACTCCTCGGCGAGCGCCGGATCTCCCAACTGCACCACAGCGGTGGGCTTGGCCTGTGGCTCGTGGACTGGATCACCAACCGCTACGACGGCGACCTCGACATCGGCTGTGACGACGGGACCGTCGTGACGCTCCAGTTCGAGAACGCCCAGTTGTGAGATCCGCAGTCGTGAACGCGCTCCGACGGGGCGGACCCATCCGGATAACCGACTGCGTCAGGACTGCCGGTAGATCAGGTTTCGCTGGATCTCGTTTGCGCCCTCGTAGATGACGGGGATGCGAACGTCGCGGTAGACGCGGGCGATCCGGCGGTCTGCCAGGACCGAGCGGCCGCCGTGGAACTGCATTCCCTGCTCGGCGCAGTCGACCGCGGTCTCGGTCGCTTTCGTCTTGGCCATCGCCGCCCAGAGGCCGGCGTCGTCGTCCGTGGCGACCTTCTCGGCGGCGCGGTAGGCCAGCGACCGGGCGGCCTCGAACTCGGTGCGCATGTCGGCCAGCCCGTGCTGGACGGCCTGGAACTCGCTCACGTCGCGGCCGAACGCCTGCCGGCCGTGGGTGAACTCCCAGGCCTCCTCGATGGCCGCCGCGGCGAGGCCGATCCCGTGGCCGGACACGACCACGCGGCCGTGGTTGAAGAAGTCGGCGAGCATGTAGAAGCCCGCGCCCTCGTGGCCGACGAGGTTCTCCTCGGGGATCCGGCAGTCGTCGAACACGATGTGGCCCTGCTTCGAGGCGCGCATCCCCATCTTCTCGGGGATGTGCTCGGCGTCGTAGCCGTCGGTGTCGGTCGGCACGATGAACATCGAGTGGTTGCCGTAGCGGTTCGACTCGTCGTCGCCGGTCCGGGCGTACACGGTGAGCCAGTCGCCCTCGACGGCGTTGCCGACCCAGTACTTCTCGCCGTTCAGGACGTACTCGTCGCCCTCTTTCTCGGCGCGGGTCTGCATCCCGGCGAGGTCGCTGCCCGTCTCGGGTTCGGAGACGGCGAGCCCGGTGATCTGCTCGCACTCCGCGACGGGACGGAGGTACTCCTCCTTCTGTTTCTCGCTCCCGTACTCCTCGATGATCTCCGCGCCGAAGCTCGCGAGCTGGAGCGTCAGCGCGATGCCGGCGTCCGCACGGAAGAACTCCTCGGCGATGGCGAGGATCTCGACCAGTTCCAGCCCGCGCCCGCCGTACTCCTCGCCGATGTCCTGTGCGATGAGGCCGGCGTCCTGCCCGGCTTCCAGGATCTCCCAGGGGTACTCGCCGCTCCGGAAGTACTCCTCGGCGTTTGGCTCGATGTGCTCGGCGGCGAACTCGCGTGCCTCCTGTTTCACGTCCCGGGCGCGCTCCGGCACGAGGGTCTCGTCCAGTAGTTCCATGGCCGATCAAGGGACTCGACGGGTAAAATAGCCCCTCAAACTGCCGACACGGTGCGAGGGATTGTCGGCGGATCGCCGTCGGTCCGTGCCAACGGATCACGCCGGCGATCCGAGCCGGGGGGTTTTACTGCCCCGGCCGACAAGCCACTACTATGGGTTTTGGTAGCTACGACGAGTCCGAACAACAGGAACAGACCGTCGACGACGACGACGGTGAGAGCGTCAACGTCCACGAACACGACCACCAGGGGGAGGTCGAGGTCGAGGACGCCGACAGCGACGAACTGCTGGACCAGCTCCAGGAGATCAAAGAGGAGTAACGCGGCCGGGTCCGGGGGACCGGGGTCCGCGACTGCGGTGCGGGGAGCACCGGTGATTTTCTCATTTTGGCCGTCGACCAGCGACGGCCACGGCGGCGACCGTCCGACTGCCCACATGGGCGAACGACATCGTGTTTCGAAACGAATATCACGGTTTTGCCACTACTCCGGTGCATGGATCCCCGTGTCCGCGAACACGCCGAAGTGCTGGTCGAACACTGTATCGACGTTTCCCAGGGCGACGAGGTGGCTATCATGGCCCCGCACGTCGCCGACGACCTGGTCGTCGCGCTGCACGAACTGCTCGGTGAGAAAGGCGCGACACCGCACCACAGCGGTAGCAGCAGTCGCGCAGCGCGGGCGTACCTCCGGGCCGCTGACGCCGACGACTTCGAGGAGAGCGAGTTCCGCATGGCGGTCGCCGAGACGGCCGACGCGATCATTCAGGTCCGCGCGTCGCGCAACACGTTCGAGATGAGCGACGTCGACCCCGCCAAGACCGCCGCCCGGAAAAAGGCGAACGAGGACGTGATGGAGACGTTCATGGAGAACGACTGGGTGCTCACGCAGTACCCCGCCCCCGCCAACGCGCAGAAGGCCGAGATGAGCACCGCGGCGTACGAGGACTTCGTCTACAGCGCCGTCAACAAGGACTGGGAGGCTCAGCGCGACTTCCAGGCCAACATGGTCGAGATCCTGAACGACGGGAGCGAGGTGCGGATCGTCTCCGGCGACACCACCGACGTGACCATGAGCATCGACGGGATGATCGCCGAGAACGACTGGGCCGACGTGAACATGCCCGCCGGCGAGGTGTTCACTGCGCCGGTGCCGGATTCCGTCGAGGGCGAAGTCCTCTTCGACAAGCCGCTGATGGTTCAGGGCCGCGAGGTCGAGGGGGCGTCCCTGCGGTTCGAGGACGGCGAGGTCGTCGACCACAGCGCCGAGAAGAACGAAGAGGTGCTGACCAGCCTGCTCGACACCGACGACGGCGCGCGCCGCCTCGGCGAACTCGGCATCGGGATGAACCGCGACATCGACCAGTTCACCTACAACATGCTGTTCGACGAGAAGATGGGCGACACCGTCCACATGGCTATCGGCCGTGCCTACCCCGAGACCGTCGGTGAGGACCGCGAAGCGAACGAAAGCGCCGTCCACGAGGACATGATCGTCGACATGAGCGAGGATTCGCGGATCGAGGTCGACGGTGAAGTCGTCCAGCGTGACGGAACGTTCGTGTTTGAGGACGGGTTCGAGAGCTGAAACAACCTCTTTTTGCTCCAGCTTTTGCGAGCGAGCGGAGCGAGCGAGACAAAAGGTGGGTGCAGGTCGTCCAGCGTGACGGAACGTTCGCGTTCGAGGAAGGCGAGGCCGAGTGACCGACGGGAACGAGGCCTCGGATACAGAGCGGTAAACGGAGTGAGCCGCGAGGACGGGTTCGAAAGCGAGGCCGAGTGACCGCAGGCAAGGGCGTCTACTTCACCCTGTAGCTCACCGCGATCCCCTCGCCGAGCGGGAGGACGACCGTCTCGAACGCGTCGTCGTCGCGGACGGTTTCGAGGTACGCCGCGATCCCGAGCGTGTGTTCGTTGGGGTCCTCGGGCTCCTCGCCCTCCAGGATCGCCAGCAGTTTCTCGGTCTCGATGATCCCGGCGGCCATCGCGTTGTCCGCGACGACGACGCCGCCCGGCGGGACCTTCTCCCGGACTGCCTCGAACGCCTCGCGGTAGCGGTGTTTCTGGTGGTCGATCAGCACCACGTCGAACGGGCCGTCGTAGCGTTCTATCGCGTCCAGCGCGTCGCCGCCCTCGTAGGATGCGAGGTCGTCGAACCCGCCGCGGGCCATGTACTCGCGGGCCATGTCGAGTTCGTCCGCGTCGTGTTCTGTGAGGACGATCTCACCGTCGTCCGGGAGCGCGCCGGCGAACCAGTACGCCGAGTAGCCGTAGCCCGAGCCGAACTCGAAGATCCGCCGGGCGTCGACCATGCGCGCGAGCAGGCGCAGCGTCGCGCCGACCTCGTGGCCGACGGTCGGAAAGCCGTGCTCGTCGGCGTACTCGGCCATCTCCGCCTGTACCTCGTCCGGCTCCGGGGCCGCGGCGCGGACGAACCGCGCGGGTTTCTCCGGCAGTATCTCCATGCGTCAGCGTCGGACGTTCGCCGTCGTAACCGTTTGGTTCCCGGAAGCACCGTTCCGGCGGCGTCACCGGTTCCGGCTGACCGGGAACTTCACGCGGTCGGGGTGGTCGTTGAACCGCTGCAGGATCCGTTCGTACAGTTCGTTCCGGACGCGCTGGCCGCGCCGCGGGTGGACCAGATAGCGCAAGCGCAACTCGACCCACGACTCCTCCTGTTTGACGTTGACCGCGGGCCGGTCCTTGACCTCCAGTTCGACGGCGGTCTCGGCCAGCACCTCGCGGTAGCGCGCGACGTTCCGAGCCATCTCGTCGCCGATGAAGTCGTCGGCGGCCGCGACCATCTCGGCGCGGGCGAACTCCAGATCCGTCTCGTAGGCGACCTGCACCGCGAGTTCGTTCCAGACGTAGGGGAACTCCTCCCAGGAGTAGTTGAACACCGCCGCGGAGAGCACGACGCTGTTCGGGACGGTGACGATCCGGCCGGAGGGCTGGTTCGTGGTGACGAGGTCACCGTTGATTTCCCACAGCGTCGTCACGAGGAAGTCCACGTCGATCACGTCGCCCTTCGCGTCGTCGATCCGGACGCGGTCGCCGATCCCGTACGGCCGCTTGACGAGAATGTACACCCAGCCGAGCAGGGAGAACAGCGGCTGCTGGAGGGCGAACGTCACTGCAAAGCCCACGACGCCCAGCGAGAACAGCACGCCGAGCCACTGCTCGGTGACCGCGCCGAACACGCCGACGAGCGCCGCCGCGCCGAAGGCGAGCCGGAGGACGCTTCGGAGGTCGTGGAAGCGACGCTTGCTGGTCGTGTGGCGCTCCACCGCCGCGATCACGAACAGGTAGATACCGTACGCGCCGAGCGCCACCGCGGCGGCCGTCAGCAGTCGCACCGCCAGCGCGGCCGCCGACATCGCACCGACGCTCGGCCACTCGACGGCGGCGGACTGGACGGCCGCCGCGCCAAGCCCGGCGGCGACGGCGAGCGCGAGCGACAGGTAGCCGGCGCGACGGGTCACTGCCTGAACGTGCGCCGGCGGCCACTAAACGGTTCCGGGGACAGCGGCCACGGCGGTCTCGCCCATCCAGTTCCGTCGTGGCCGACTATGTGAAACGGTAGCGGTTTCCATCGGTACCTATTTTATCGTTGTACGTCTTCATGGATAGAGAGGTAGATACGAATGGGATTCTTCGACTCGCTGGGGACGTTAGCAAGCAGTATCGTCGCGGCGCTCGTGATGCTCGTGTTCGCGATCATCAGCTTCTACATCACCGTGTTCATCGTCGGCGCGGGGGCGAACTTCGCCGGCTACGATCCGAGCGGTGACTTCGTCACGCTCGCGGCGGCGATCCTGGCCGGCGCGGCGATCGTCGCCGGCTCGTCGCCGCTCGCGGCCGTCGCCGGCGAGGAGTAACGCACCTGCCGGGTCGGCCACATGCCGACCTGGCCGGTCCACAGGCCGGACCGCCGCCGAGGCCACCGGCAGATGGATACCCGTCGAACCCGTAGCGCCCGTAGGTCATGCCTACCGAACGTGCCACCTTCGGCGGCGGCTGTTTCTGGTGTACCGAGGCGGCGTTCAAGGAACTCGACGGCGTCGAAGCGGTCACCTCCGGCTACGCCGGCGGCTCCGTCGAGAACCCGACGTACAAGCAGGTGTGCAGCGGCGACACCGGCCACGCGGAGGTCGTTCAGGTCGCGTACGACCCCGAGGTCATCGCCTACCCCGACCTGCTGCAGGTGTTTTTCACCGTCCACGACCCGACGCAACTGAATCGGCAGGGACCGGACGTGGGCACGCAGTACCGCTCCATCGTTCTCTACCACGACGACGAGCAGCGCGAGCAGGTCGAGCGCTTCCTCGTCGAACTCTCCGAGGAAGGCGCGTACGACGACGAGATCGTCACCGAGATCGAACCGCTGGAGACGTTCTACGAGGCGGAGGAACGGCACCAGGACTATTACGAGAAGAACCCCAACGACCGCTACTGTAGCTTCTACGCCGAACCGAAGGTCAAGAAGGTCCGCGAGAAGTTCGGCGACCGGGTCGCGGCCGAGCAGTGACGCTGTACCCCGAACTCGTCGCGGACTACGACGAGTCGGCCCCCGAGCCCGCCGACACGGAGACGGCCACGTTCGCGCTCGGCTGCTTCTGGGGGCCGGACGCGACGTTCGGCGCGCTGGACGGCGTCGTCCGAACGCGCGTCGGCTACGCCGGCGGGTCGAAGCCCGACCCCACGTACCACGCGATAGGCGACCACTCCGAGGCGGTACAGGTCGACTACGACCCTGCAAAACTCGACTACGCCGACCTCGTCGCCGTGGCGTTCGCGAACCACGACCCGCGGAGCCAGGCCCGCAAGCGTCAGTATCAGACCGTCGTCTTCCACGAGTCCGAGGCGGAGCGCGCCACCGTCGAGAGCCATATCGCCGAGAGCGACTGGCCGGACGGCGCGGTCGAGACGCGGATCGAACCGCTCGAATCGTTCCACCTCGCCGAACCCTACCACCAGACGTTCCACCTCTCCAGCACCCCGAGCCTTCTGCGGACGTTCGAGGAAGCGGGATACGACGACACCGGGATCCGCGAGTCGCCCGCGGCCGCGAAGGTCAACGCCCACGCCGCGGGGAAGGACGTGCCCGACTTCGAGGGCGCGTTGACGTACGACCCCCGAGACCAGTAATCGAGAGTTTACGTCACCGGTCCGACCGGTGCGAACCCTCTTGCCCGCTCGCGTGGGACAGCCGGACGGTGACCGACGACGATCCGTTCGACGACCTCGGCGTGCCGGACGACCCGACCGCCGACCTCGACCGCGCCAGCCAGCGGCTACGCGTTCGAACCGAGTCGCGCCGCTACGGCAAGCCCGTCACGGTGATCGAGGGGTTCGAGGGCGGGGCGGACGTGGACGCCCTCGCCTCGGACCTGAAGTCCGCGCTCGGCGCGGGCGGGACGGTGAAAGCGGAGTCGATAGAACTGCAGGGCGACCACGCCGACCGCGTTCCCCAACTGCTCCGCGACAGGGGCTATCAGGTCGACGGATAGCGCCACCGGCGAACTGCGGGCGAGCCGACGCGCCACAACGATGACCACGATAACAGAGTACACCCTTCCGGCCGACGAGTTCCCGCTGGGTCGGATCTTCAAGAACAGGCCCGATGCCACCCTGGAACTGGACCGGGTCGTCCCGACCGACGACACGGTGATGCCGTTCTTCTGGGTCATGGACGAGGGCGGCGACATGGCGGAACTCCGCACGACCCTCGCGGACCTGCCGGAGCTCCGGACGGCGGAACTGCTGTCGGACATGGGCGCGAGAGCGCTGTTTCGCGCCGAGTGGCAGCCGGACCACGTCGGGATCATGGGCGCTATCGGCGCGACGGGCGTCACCGTCCTCTCCGCCTCCGGGTCGAGCGCCGGGTGGGCGTTCGAGCTTCGGGCCGACACCAGCGGGCAACTGTCGGCGTTCCAGCAGCACTGCGAGGACCACGACATCCCCGTGACGCTTACTCGCCTCGGCGAGGTGACGAAGGCGGGGACAGGCCGCGACTACGGGCTCACCCCGGACCAGCGGGAGGCGCTGGTGCTGGCGTTCGAGGAGGGGTACTACGAGAACCCCCGCAAGGTCAACCAGGAACGGCTCGCGGCGAAACTGGGGATCAGCCGACAGGCGCTCGCCGCCCGCCTTCGACGGGGGTATCGAAATCTCGTCGGTAGCACGCTCCGCGCCGGGGACCCCACGGACGGGTCTTAAAACAGTTGCCTATGCAGGGGCGAGTCTGAACTCGCTGTACGGTGTATCCCCACCGATGATCTCGGATCACGACCAGCGCTCCGACCCCGACCACCGCTACGAACTGTCCCGCGACGAGCCGCCCAGCGAGGCGGTGCTAACCGCGGTGGCGACGGCCTCCGGCGACGAACCGCTCCCCAGCGCCGCGACGGGGTCGGACGACGTGCTGCCGCCGCTGTACGACGCCGTGGACCCGGACGCGCTCGACGCCCTGTTCCGGCAGGAAAGCGAACAGCAGCCCGGGTTCGGCGGCGAAGTCACGTTTCCGTATCACGGCTACGAGGTCACGGTCCACGGCGGGGACCACCTGACGCTGCGACGACGGACGCCGGAACTCGTCGGCTGACCGCGCCCGTCGTGCCGGTTCGGCACGGTCCCGGCGCTATTCTATACACCCGAATGCGGTTTACGAGTCGTCCCTCGGACGGGATTCTGCCCTCGTCGTCAGGGCTTAATCACCGCGCGGCCCTCGATCTCGCCGTGTTCCAGCTTCTCGGCGACCGTGTTGATCTGCTCTAAGTCGTACTCGCTGGTGTGGAGGTCCATCTCGCCCTGCTCGACCAGCGCGACGAGTTCCTGCAGTTCGGTGTACGTCCCGACCAGCGTCCCGCGGTACGAGAACTCGCCGTCGACGAGCGTCTGGGACGGCTCGTGGACGTGGCCGCCGTAGCCGACGACGTGGTGGTCGCCGCGCCCGGCGAGCAGGTCCGGGGCCAGCGCGGTCGTTGAGTCCGCCCCGACGAAGTCGAGCACCTGGAGCGCCCCGTCGCCGTCGGTGATCCCCTCGATAGCCTCGGCCACGTCCTCGTCCGCGGAGTTCACCGTGTGGTCCGCGCCGCAGTCCTCGGCCAGGTCGAGCGCGGCGTCCTTCACGTCGACGGCGACGGTCTCCGCGGCGCTCATCGCGTCCAGCGCCTGCAGGCCGATGTGGCCGAGACCGCCGATCCCGATCACGACGGCGTAGCTCCCCGGGACGAGTTCGTCGGCCGCCTTCTTCGCCGCGTGGTACGCCGTAATCCCCGCGTCGGCGTGGGGCGCGATCTCGACCGGGTCCAGCGTGTCCAGCTTGATCGCCGCGCGCTCGGACGTGAGCAGGTACTCCGCGAACCCGCCGTCGGTCGTCAGCCCGGGGAACTGGGCGTTCTCGCAGTGCATGTCGTCGCCCAGCCGACAGCGCCGGCAGGTACCGCAGGTCATCAGCGGGTGGCAGATGACCTGATCGCCCTCGGAGACGGTGGTAACTTCGCTCCCCGTCTCGACGACCGTCCCGGCGTTCTCGTGGCCGAGCGTCTGCGGGAGGTCGACCGGGGCGTACCGCTCCCACATCCCCTCGACGATGTGGTTGTCGGTCTGGCACCACCCCGCCCCCTCTACCTCGACGACGACGTGGTCGGACCGTGTGGCTTCGGGCCGGTCGATCTCCTCGACTGTCAGCGCCTCGTTCATGTCGTCGGTGTACTCGTGAAGTCTGGCAGCGAGCATGTCGAATGCTACCACGGGACGGGACTAAAACGTCCGCGTACAGGTCACAACGGCCGGTGCCACGGCGACGAAAGAGTGAGGGTCGTCGCCCGCCAACGGAAACCGATGGAACGAGTCGTCACCGTGGTTCCCGAGGCCGGCCTGCACGCGCGCCCCGCCTCGAAGTTCGTCCAGACCGCGAACCAGTACGACGCCGAGGTCACGATAGCGCCCGTCGCCGGGGACGGCGACCCCGTGAACGCCGGGAGCATGCTCGCCGTTACGGGGCTCGGCGTCGCGTCGGGCGAGGACGTTCGCCTGGTCGCGGAGGGCGACGACGCCGAGGCGGCGCTGGACGCGCTGGAAGCCGTGTTGACGAGCGAGGAAGGGGAACTCTCGTAGCCGGTTACAGTTTCGACACGTCGCGGGCTTCCTCGGCGGAGTCACGGACCGATTCGAGCGTCCCCTTCGGGTTCGCCGCCTCGACGGCCGCGTTGAGTGTGCCTTCGAGCACCGGCGCGTCGGCGATAACGACCTCCTTCTCGGCCGTCTCGACGGCCATCTCGGCGTTCATCACCGCGCTCCCGAGGTCGACGAGGATCACCACCTCGTCGCTGTTCATCCCGTCCAGCGCCTCCTGAATCGCCGGGACGCTGGTGCCGATACCGCCGTCGGGGTCGCCACCCACCGGCACGATCTCGGCGTCCGCGCCGCCCATCTCCGCCGCGATGTCGCGGATCCCCTGCGCCGCGTCGGCGCTGTGGGAGACGACGAGTAGCCCGACCATCAGTCGGCCTCCTCCGCCGCTTCGGGGTCCTCGTCGGGGATCGTCGGCGATGCGGCGTCGACTTCGGTGTCGGCGTCGGTTCGCTCCTCGGCGGCGGCGAGCAGTTCCTCCAGTATCATGAGCGTGCTCGTCGCGCCCGGGTCCTGATGACCGACGGAGCGCCAGCCGAGATACGACGCCCGCCCCTTCGACGCCCGGAGGGGGACGGTGAACTCGACCCCGCGGCGGGCGGCGTCGACCGCCTTCGCCAGCGCCGCGACCGGCGGCAGGTCGTCCTGCTCGACCGACTTCTTGTACGTGTGGACCGCCGGCGTGACCGCGTCGACCATCGTCTTGTCGCCGACGCGCGCGTCGCCGCGGTCCTGGAGCTTTTCGAGGTACGCCTCGGCGAACGCGACGCTCGTCTCGGCGTCGAGACCGTCCGCGAACTCCGTGCTTGCGGACATGATCGACCCGCCGTACAGCGGCCCCGCCGCGCCGCCGACCTCCGAGACGAGGGTGACTCCGACCGTCTTGACCACCTCCTGCACGTCCGGGTCGTCCAGTCCCTGAACCTTCTCGACGGCGGCCTGAAACCCGCGGTGCAGGTTCGCGCCGTGGTCGGCGTCGCCGATGGCCGAGTCGAGGTCGGTCAGGTGCGACTTCTCGGCCTCGATCCGGTCGGCGACGTGCTCGACGGCGGCGACGGCCGCCTCCGCGTCCGACGATGTTGTCATGTCGTGGCGTACCAACGGCGGGCGCGGTGAAAACGCTTTGCCGTCGAGGCGAAGCGTTGATTGCGCGCCGCCGCTACCTCGTTGACATGTCTCTCCGCCTCCTCCACTACTCCGACCTGGAGACCGCCCTCGACGACCCCGACCGCTGTGCCCGCCTCGCCGGCGCTATCGAGGCCCGACACGACGACGACGCGCTCATCGTCGGCACCGGCGACAACACCGCGCCCGGCGCGCTCCCGCTGGCGACGGCGGGCCGCGCCGCGATGCCGTTCTTCCATGCGCTCGCCCCGGACGCCGACACGTTCGGCAACCACGACTTCGACTTCGGGCCGGAGACGGCACGCGAACTCGCCGCCGAGGCCCCGCAGCCGTACCTCTGTGCCAACGCGTTCGTCGACGGCGGGCGGTTCGCCGCCGACGTGACCGAGCCGAGCCGGCTGGTCGAAACCGCGGGCCACCGCGTCGGCATCGTCGGCGTCGCCCACCCCGAGACGGCCGGGATCAACCCGGCAGCAGAGGGCGTCACGTTCGCCGACCCCGTCCCCGCGTTGCGCGAGGAGGCGGCGGCGCTCCGCGACCGCGGCGCGGAGTTCGTCGTCGTCGCCTCCCACTGCGGGAAGCGCGACGACCGGATCGCCCGCGAGACGGACGTGGACGTGGTGCTCGGCGGCCACGTCCACGACGTCCACGTCGAGACCGTCGCGGACACGTTTGTCGTCCGGCCCGGCCGCGCCGGGCGGTACTTCTCCGAGGTGGAACTCGCCCCGACCCGCGACGTGACGATCCACGAGGTCGACGGGGACCACCGCGACGAGGCGGTCGCTGCGGCGCTTCGCGAGCGCCTCGCCGAACACGGCCTGAACGAAGTCGTCGCGACAGTCGACGACCCGGTCCCGCTGACGGAGGAAGCCGCCACCGTCGCCGAGAGCCGGGCGGGCAACCTCGTCGCCGACGCGATCCGCTGGCGGGCCGACGCCGACGCTGCGATCAGCCCGACCGGCGCGCTCCGGTCGGGCGACCCGCTGGCCGGCGACGTGACCGTCGCGGACCTCCAGGGCCTCGCGCCGTACGACGACGAACTCGCCGTCGTCTCGCTGCCGGGCGACCGCCTGCGCGAAGCGCTGGCGGAGCTACCGGTCGGCTATCATCACGACGACTTTCCCGCCCGCTTCTGCAGCCACGTCAGCGGCGCGAGCATCGTCTGGGACGACGCCGCCGGCGAGCTGCGCGAGGCGACGGTCGGCGGCGAGCCGGTCGACCCCGGCGCGGAGTACACGCTCGCGGTGGCGGACTACCTGGTCGAGACGGACCACGTCAGCGCCGCGTTCGGCGAGCCGGACGTGGTCGCACGGCACGGCGTCGCCAGAGATGCCATCGTCGAGTACGCCCGCGAGGAAGGGATCGCCCCCGAAATCGAGGGCCGGATCGAGCGGCCGGAACTCGACGGCTGAGGGCGGCACGTCCGGCAGCTGCACGGAGCGCGCCGAGCGCCCGCCCACCCCGGCTACCGCTTCAGCGCGATCGTGTCAGCCTCGTGCGAGAGCAGGTCCTTCAGCTCGTCGTCGACGTCCATCACCGTCACCGAGCAGCCCGCCATGTCCAGCGAGGTCATGTAGTCGCCCACCCAGGCGTCCCACGTCTCCAGCCCGGCGTCGTCGACGAGTGCCTGCACGCGACGGTTGACCACGTACAGCTCCATCAGCGGCGTCCCGCCCATCCCGTTGACGATGGTGACGACCTCGCCCTCGGGATCAAGGTCGTCCAGCACCGCGCCGGTCAGCTCCTCGGCCACCTCGTCGGCGGGCATCTGCTCGGTGCGCTCGACGCCCGGCTCACCGTGGATGCCGATGCCGAGTTCGATCTCGTCGTCGCCCAGATCGAAGGTGGGCTCGCCCTTCTCCGGCGTCACGCAGGAGGTCAGCGCCGTCCCCATCGTGCCGACGCGGTCGATGGCCTTCTCGGCGACGCGCTTGACCTCGTCGATGTCGCCGCCGCGGTCGGCCATCGCGCCGGCGACCTTGTGGACGAGGATGGTGCCGCAGACGCCGCGCCGCCCGGAGGTGTACGTCGAGTCCTCGACCGCCACGTCGTCGTTGACGACGACCTGCTCGACCTCGGTATCGCCCTCCATCGCGGCCATCTCCGCGGCCGTGTCGAAGTTCATCACGTCGCCCTCGTAGTTCTTCACGACGCAGAGCACGCCCTCGCCGCCGTCCGCGGCCGTGATCATCTCGCCGAGTTCGTCGGCTGTCGGCGACGTGAACACCTCGCCGGCCGCCGCCCCGTCGAGCATCCCGGGACCGAGATAGCCCGCGTGGGTCGGTTCGTGGCCGCTCCCGCCGCCGCTGACGACGCCGACCTTCCCGTCGACCGGCGCGTCCTCGCGCACCAGCACGTTCGTGTCGTCGAGCCGCCGTACCCTGTCCGGGTGCGCCGCCACCATGCCGTCGAGCATCTCGTCGACGATATCTTCCGGATCGTTGATTAACTTCTTCATGCCACTAGTGATCGTCAATCGCTCGACCCATAATTCTATGCCTGCGACCCGTCAGCGGCGGGTTCAGCGCTCCCGGCAAACCCGTCCCGGTCCGTGCCGGTTTTTCGTGCGAGCCACCTACCGTCGTGGGATGACCGACGACCTCTTTACGCCGCTGTCGCTGCGCGGGACCGAGATCCGAAACCGCGTGATGGTGTCGCCCATGTGCCAGTACTCGTGTGACGATGACGGCCTGGCGACCGACTGGCACCGCGTCCACCTCGGCAGCCGCGCGGTCGGCGGTGCGGGCGTCGTGATGGCCGAGGCCACCGCCGTCGAGGCGCGCGGCCGAATCTCGCCGAACGACCTCGGGATCTGGAGCGACGAGCACGGCGACGCGCTGGCCCCCACCGCCGAGTTCGTCAGCGAACACGGCGCAGTCCCGGCGATCCAGCTCGCCCACGCCGGCCGGAAGGGGAGCAAGACCCGGGCGTGGGAGGGCAGCCATCCGCTCGGCCCCGACGACGGCGGATGGGAGACGGTCGCCCCGAGCGACGCTCCGTACCCCTACGAGGACGACGACCCGCCCGCGACGCGCCGGATGGACCAGGACGACATCGAAGACGTGATCGACGCCTTCGAGGCAGGCGCGGAGCGCGCGCTGACGGCCGGCTTCGAGGTGGCGGAGGTCCACGCCGCGCACGGCTACCTGCTCCACCAGTTCCTCTCGCCGGTGACGAACCGCCGCGAGGACGACTACGGCGGGAGCTTCGCGGACCGGGCGCGGCTGGTCCGCGAGGTGACCCGGCGCGTCCGCGACGTGTGGCCCGACGAAAAGTCCGTGTTCGTCCGCCTCTCCGCGACGGACTGGCTCCCGGACCGCGAATCGTGGACCGTCGACGACACCGCCCACCTCGCGGGCCTGCTCGCCGACGACGGCGCGGACCTGATCGACGTGAGCGCGGGCGGGATCCACCCCGACCAGCAGGTGCCCGACGGCGGACCGAACTACCAGGTGCCGTACGCCGAGCGCGTCGGCGAGGCGACCGACGCGGCAGTCGGTGCAGTCGGCGGGATCACGGCCGCCGAGCAGGCCGACGCCGTCGTCCGCAACGGCCGCGCCGACCTGGCTATCGTCGGTCGGGAACACCTGCGTGACCCGTACTTCACGCTCCACGCCGCCGAGGAACTCGACGCGCTGGACCGCGTCGACATGCCGGTCCAGTACCGACGCGGGTTCTGAGCGTGGCCCGGGCGGGTCCGGGACCGGCCGATTACTCCTCCGTCCACTTGATCGAACAGCCACGCGACGGCTGTTCCTCGATGTCGACTGCCTCGCCCGCCAGCACGGCGTCTATCGCCTCGCGGATCTGGTACCGCGTCGGCTCGTCGTCCGGGTTCGGTGCGTCGTCCAGGCGGCCGTGGTAGGCCAGTCGGAAGCTGTCACCGTCATTTCGGAACAGGAACGGATCCGGCGTGCAGACAGCGCCGTAGGCCGCGGCGACTTCCTGGGACTCGTCGCGGAGGTAGGCGTCGTAGTCGATCCGGCCGTCGTCGACGAACTCCCGCATCGTCTCGAAGGAGTCCTCCGGATACTCGTCGGCGTCGTTGGGGTTGATCCCGACGACGGCGACCTCGTCGTACTCGTCGGCCAGTTCGTTCAACAGGTCGAACTTCGCCTGGGCGTACGGACAGTGGTTGCAGGTAAACACGACCAGCAGGGCCTCGTATCCGGCGAAGTCGTCGAGCGAGTGTCGATCGCCGTCGACGCCGGGCAGGTCGAACGCCGGTGCCTCGTCGCCCCGTGCCAGTTCCGAGTCGGACTCCATCATCACCATACGGGGTCGTTGCGGCCGCGGCGGCTTATCGGTTGCCTCCGCAGGGCGGCGGCCGAAGCGGGCGTCGTCGCCGAGCCCTCACTCGACCGTGGTGAAGTACACCGCGAGCAGGGCGAAGCCGACGCCAAGGAGCTTCCGGCTCGTGAGCGCCTCGTCCAGAAAGACGATCCCGAGCAGCGAACTCGTCACCAGAAACAGGCCGAACACCGGCGTCACGACGCTCACCGGTCCCATCGACAGCGCCCGGTAGTACGAGAGGATCCCGATCGCGAGACAGAGCCCGGCACCGTACATGTACGGCGCTTTCGGATGGGTCGCGTACTGCGCTATCGACCCGTCGGTCCGGAGGGCAAGCAGGAGCGCGACGCCGACGAGGATCAGGTTCGAGAACAGCGTCGCCACGTCGCTCGGGATCGACTCCGTGGCGACCTTCATCAACGGTGCGACCATCGTGTACGCGAAGAGGGCGACCACCGCCCAGCCGATGTAGTTCATGTCCTCCGTCGCGTACGGAGGCTGGATAGGCTTTCGAAACCGAACGAGCAAGCCCCCGTGAGAGGTTTGCACGGACGGGAAACCCTTTTGCCGCCCCCACCGACTCCCCTACACATGACCGCCAAGCGCGAACTGCTCGACCTCCTGCTGGAGAACGCCCGGTACTCGACGGAGGACCTGGCGCGGATGACCGACCTCTCCGAGGCGGAGGTCGTCTCGACCATCGAGACGCTGGAAGACGAGGGGATCATCCGCGGCTACCAGGCCGTCGTCGACTGGCACCGCGTGAAAGAGGAACACATCCGCGCCGAGGTCGAGTTGAACGTCACGCTCGACCGCGAGACGGGGTACGACGACATCGCCGACCGGCTCGGTCGCTTCCCCGAGGTGACGACGCTCCAGCTCGTCAGCGGCGACTACGACTTCCACCTCGAAGTGGAGGGCGACTCCCTGCAGGAGGTGTCGAACTTCATCAGCGAGAAGGTGGCCCCGACGCCGGAGATCACCCAGACGGTCACCCACTACGTGATGGAGACGTACAAGGACCGCGGCATCGAGTTCGAGGACGGCCACGGCGACGACCGGCTGTCGATCTCCCCATGAACCCCTCGGAGCGCGTCCAGCGCGTCCCGCCGTCGGGGATCCGCAAGTTCTTCGAGCTCGCCGAGGAGCAGGATGACGTGATCTCGCTGGGCGTCGGCGAGCCGGACTTCTCCGCGCCGTGGGCCGCACGTGACGCCGCGATCGACTCGCTGGAGCGCGGCCGGACCTCCTACACGGCGAACCGCGGGATGGCCGACCTCCGAGGAGCCATCGCCGAGCACGTCGCCGAGCGCTACGACCTGCAGTACGACCCCGACGACGAGATCCTCGTCACGACTGGCGTCAGCGAGGGCGTCGACGTGGCGATGCGGGCGCTGGTCGACCCCGGCGACGCCGTCGCCGTCCCCGAGCCGTCGTACATCTCCTACGCCCCGGGCGTGATCTTCGCCGACGGCGACCCCCTGCCGGTGCCGACCCGCGAGGCCGACGAGTTCAAGCTCACCTACGAGCAACTCGCGGAGAGCGGTGCGGCCGACGCCGAGGCGCTGATCTTCTGTTACCCGAACAACCCGACCGGCGCGGTGATGACCGAGTCCGAACTGGAGCCGGTCGCCGAGTTCGTCCGGGAGCACGACCTGACGGTGCTCGCAGATGAGATCTACGCCGACCTCACCTACGGCCACGACCACACCTCGATCGCCACGCTGCCGGGGATGCGCGAGCGCACCGTCGTGTTCAACGGCTTCTCGAAGGCGTACGCGATGACCGGCCTCCGACTGGGCTACGCGCTCGCGCCGCCGGAGGGGATCGCGGCGATGAACCGGGTCCACCAGTACTCGATGCTGTCGGCCCCGACGACCGCCCAGCACGCCGCGCTGGAGGCGCTGCACTCCTGCGACGACGCCGTCGACGAGATGGTCGCCACGTACGACCGCCGCCGGAAGCTCGTCCTCTCGCGGTTCGACGAGATGGGGATCGACTGCTTCGAGGCGAAGGGCGCGTTCTACGTGTTCCCGAAGGCCCCCGGCGGCGACGCCGAGGCGTTCGCCGAGGACCTGCTGGAAGCGCAGGGCGTCGCGGTCGTCCCGGGCGACGCCTTCGGCGAGGGCGGCGAGGGGCACCTGCGCGTCTCCTACGCGACGGGGACGAAGGACCTCAAGGAAGCGATGGACCGGATCGAGGCGTTCCTGTAGCGGCGCAGGGACGCGTGCGCACCGACTACAGCTTGCCGAACTCCCGCATCATCTCGACCAGTTCGCGGGCGGACTCGATTTTCTCCCGCCGCACCTGCTCCCCGTAGCTCGGGTCCTCGACGGACTCGAAGGCGTTTATCGCTCTGTCCAGCTCCCGGATATCCGGCACCAGCGACTCCGCGGTCGCGTAGTCGACCTCGCGGTTCCGGATCCGGCGGACGAGCTCGGCCCGTTCCCGGCGAAGGTGTGTGAGCACGTCCTCGACACGCTCGCGGGCCTCTCCCGTTAGTTCCTCCCGGTCCGACACCTCGAAGTAGAACTCGCGGACCGGAACCGACTCGCCGTCGACCCGGACCGTCTCGGGGATCGAGCCGCCCAGCGTCCCGCTCGTCCGGTGCACTCGGCCGAGCAGTTCGTCGCGCTGTCGCTCGGTCATGCGCCCGGTGTCGTCGGTGTCGCCAGAGGTGGTCATCGTACGTTTCGGAGTTGCGTCGACTGCCCGATAGTCGTTCGGAGCAACGAATTACTCTAACCACGCCGACACGAACGTTTACGGCGAGGGGGCCGTACCACCGGACGATGGCCGGGGAGTCGGATCCGACCGAGGTGTTCGACCTGGCGAGCAACGAGACGCGGCGAGCCATCCTCCGGGCGCTGGCGGACGCGTACCGCGAGGACCCGGCGGATCCGTGGGTCGAGTACAGCGATCTCCAGTCGGCGGCCGGCGTCCGCGACAACGGGAACTTCAACTACCACCTCGACCGCCTCGACGGCCTCGCCGTGGACGCGGCGGACGGCTATCGCCTCTCCCGGGTCGGGATGGAAGTGGTCTCGACCATCGCCTCGGGCGTCCTCGACCCGGACTGGACGTGGGGACCGGTCGACGCGCCGGGCACCTGCCTCTACTGTGACAACCCGGCGCGATTGCAGTACGCGGACGGCGTGCTGTGGCTGACCTGCGGCGACGGCGACCACGAGGCCGGCCTCTCGGTGCCGCCGAGCCTCCTCGAATCGCACCCCGACGACGAGGTGCCGGAACTGGTCGGGTTCCTCGAAAACCGCTGGGGCGAACTGACCCGGAAGGGGATCTGCTCGGAGTGCAGCGGCCCGGTCGAGGGCCGGATCGAGTACGGTGGCGTCGGCCCGGACCACCACTACTACCACGGCGAGTGCGACCGGTGTGGCTTCCACCACGGGATCCCGGTCGGCCTGTTCCTCGTCAGCCACGCCGCGGTGGTCGCGTTCCACTACGACCACGGTGTCGACGTTCGAGCCACGCCGTTCTGGACGCTCGACTTCTGCACGCCCGGCTCCGAGACGGTGGTGTCCGAGGACCCATTCAGAGTGCGCGTGGACGCGGAGCAAGACGGCGAGACGCTCTCGGTCACGCTGGACCGTAGCGGCACGGTCGTCGAAACCGAGCGCACGACCGCAGGAGAGTAAGGGGGTCGGAACCGCTCAGGCCAGCGCGCTGCCGGCGCGGATGATCGTCTCCTCGCCGAACGCGGGACCGATGAACTGGAGACCGACCGGCAGGCCGTCGGTCTCGCCCGCCGGCACGGAGATGGCGGGCAGGTCCGCGAGATTGACCGGGACCGTGTTGGCGTCCGCGAGGTACATCTGTAGCGGGTCGTCGAGGCTCTCGCCGCGCTCGAACGGCGGGGTCGGCATCGTCGGGCTGGCGAGTACGTCGGCCCCGGCGAGCGCCTCGTCGAAGTCCTGCTTGACCCAGGCGCGGGCGTCCTGCGCTTTCTTGTAGTACTTGTCGTGGTAGCCGGCCGAGAGCGCGTACGTCCCGAGCAGGATCCGGCGCGTGACCTCCTCGCCGAACCCCTCCTCGCGGGTCTTCGCGAACGCCTCGTTCCAGTTCCCGTCGCTCTCGGCGCGGTGGCCGTAGCGGACGCCGTCGAACCGGGCGAGGTTCGAGGACGCTTCGGACATGGCGATGACGTAGTACGCCTCGACGGCGTGCTCGACGGAGGGGAGTTCGACCTCGTGGTACGACGCGCCCCGCGCTTCGAGGTCGTCGAGCGCCGCGTAGAACGTCTCGACGACGCCCTCGTCGGCCCCCTCGACGAGGTTCGTCGGGACGGCTATCTCCATGCCGTCCACGTCGCCGTCCGCCGCGTCGGCGTAGTCGGCCGCGTTGGCGGGGTGGTCGCCCGCCTCGTCGCCGTACTGCGTCGTCGCGTCGTTCGGGTCCGGGCCGGCGATGACGTCGAGCAGTTCGGCGGCGTCCGCGACGGTCTCGCCGAACGGCCCGATCTGCTCCAGACTGTTCGCGTAGGCGACCAGCCCGTACCGCGAGACGAGCCCGTAGGTGGGTTTGATCCCCACCACGCCGCAGAACGCCGCCGGGTTCCGCACCGAGCCGCCGGTGTCGGAGCCGAGCGCGAGGTCGGCCTCGCCGGCCGCGACGGCCGCCGCGCTCCCGCCGGAGGAGCCGCCGGGGACGTGGCCCTCCGCCGCGGGGTTCTCGACGGGACCGAACGCCGACGTTTCGGTGGTCGACCCCATCCCGAACTCGTCCATGTTCGCCTTGCCGACGATGGTCGCGCCGGCGTCTTTCAGGCGCTCGACGACCGTCGCGTCGTACGGCGGGACGTAGTCGGCGAGCATCTCCGAGCCGCAGGTCGTGCGGACGCCTTCGGTGGAGATGTTGTCCTTGACCGCGACCGTCCGCCCGGCGAGCGGGCCGTCCTCGGCCCCCTCGATCCGTTCCTCGGTGACGAAGGCGTTCAGGCTCATGAGACGTTCGGCCCCTCGAAGTAACCGTCGTCGGTCTCCGCCGCGTTGGCGAGGGCCTCGGACTGCGAGAGGCTCTCGCGGACTTCGTCCTCACGCATCACGTTGACGAGGTCGGCGTCCCGGTCGACCTCGGGCACCTCGTCCAGCGTCTCGAAGTAGCCGAGGATGTCCGCGAACTGCTCGGCGAACCGGTCGACGTCCTCGTCGGCCAGGTCGACCCGCGCGAGGTCCGCGACGTGGCGCACCTCCTCGGGGTCGACGGGCGAGTCGCTCATACGGGAGGGGACTCCCTTCCCGGGAGTAAGGGTTTCGATACGGGCGAAGCGGCGGACGGGTGCGGACTGACGAAAGCGGCACACAACCGATGAAGCTCCCGATTTCAGGGATCCAGCCCTTTCCGCTGCCCTCAACTTTAAGTCCGAATAGACCCAACAAAATATCGCACACAGGCGTTCTTCGGGTGCCCCGTCCCCGACCCCACACCATGACTGATACCAGAACCAGCGACCACGCGGAGCGACGGACGCGCGACGAGTCCGAGACGACGGCCGACGAGGCGACCGACCTCGCCTGTCCGGAGTGTGGCGGCGACCTCGAAGCCGACGCCGCCCAGGGCGAGACGGTGTGTTCGGACTGTGGCCTCGTCGTCGAGGAGGACGAGATAGACCACGGTCCGGAGTGGCGCGCGTTCGACGCCAAGGAGAAAGACGAGAAGTCCCGCGTCGGCGCGCCCACCACGAAGATGATGCACGACGAGGGCCTCTCGACCAACATCGGCTGGCAGGACAAGGACGCCAGCGGCCGGGCGCTGTCGGCCCGCAAGCGCGAGAAGATGCAGCGCCTGCGCACCTGGAACGAGCGGTTTCGCACCCGCGACGCGAAGGAGCGCAACCTGAAGCAGGCGCTCGGCGAGATCGACCGGATGGCGTCGGCGCTCGGCCTCCCCGAGAACGTCCGCGAGACGGCGAGCGTCATCTACCGACGCGCGCTGGACGAGGACCTCCTGCCGGGCCGCTCCATCGAAGGCGTCTCCACGGCGTCGCTGTACGCCGCCGCCCGCCAGGCCGGCACGCCGCGAAGCCTCGACGAGATCGCGGCCGTCAGCCGCGTCGGCAAGACCGAGATCGCCCGGACGTACCGCTACGTCGTCCGGGAACTCGGCCTCGAAGTCCAGCCCGCCGATCCCGAGAGCTACGTCCCCCGGTTTGCCAGCGACCTCGACCTGAACGACCGCGTCGAGCGCCGCGCTCGCGAACTCCTGCGCAACGCCAAGGAGGAAGGCGTCCACAGCGGCAAGTCGCCGGTCGGCCTCGCGGCCGCCGCCGTCTACGCCGCCTCGCTGCTCACCGACGACCAGGTCACCCAGTCCTCCGTGGGCGAGGTCGCGGACGTGAGCGAGGTGACCATCCGCAACCGCTACCACGAGATCCTCGACGCGAGCGACGCCGCGCCGGCGTAGCGGCGACCAGCCCGCGTAACGACGCCCTCAAGTCCACCCCGTCGCATCGGGGCGTATGGAGACGACCCGACATTTCACCGCGACGACGTACGTCGTCGAGAGCGGCGCGACCGTCCTCCACGAGCACGACCGCATCGGCAAGTGGCTCCCGCCGGGCGGCCACGTCGACCGCGGCGAGGTCCCCCACGAGGCCGCCGTGCGTGAGGTCCGGGAGGAGACGGGGCTGGCCGTGTCGCTCCGGACGGAGACCGACGACATCGGCTCGCCGACCGTCGAGTCGCTCCCCCAGCCCGAGCACATGCTGCTCGCGGACGTGAATTTCCACGGCGGCGAGGTCGGCCACCAGCACATCGACCACGTGTTCTACGCCGAGGCGGACTCCCGGGACCTCTCGCCCGCGGACGGCGAGGAGGACGCATCGGCGTGGGAGTGGTTCACGCCGGCGGACCTGCGGAACAACGACGAACTCGACCCCGACGTGGCCGAGATCGGCCAGCGGGCGATCGCCGCCGTCGACGGGGCGGGGAACTGACTCCCGCGGCTGGCGGGCGGACGGCCGGCTCGCACGACGGCCGAAGCGATATGCCGACCCAGCGCGAACGACCAGCGAACCGATGACCGAAGACGAAGGCAGTGGTGTCGACGCGTCGCAGTCCGACGACGACGGCCGCCCCCTGTCGGCCTACCTCGGCGTTGCGGGGCTTGCGAGCCTCTGCTGTGTCGGCGTCGGCACCGTCGTCGGCAGCGCGGCCGTGGCGGGCGGAGCCGGAACCGTCACGGCGGCGGCCGGCGGCGCGAGCGCCGCGGGATCGCTGATAAGTGGTCTCGTCACGCTCGCGACCGTCGCTGTCGTGGGGCTGGTCGTCCGCTGGCGGGTGCGGCGCTGACTGTCCTACAGGTAGCCGAGCAGCGTCCCGACGAGCACGAACACCCACAGGCCGGCCCCGCCGAGTAACATTCGGTTCCAGCGCGTCTTCTCGGTCCCCTCGTGTGCCGCCCCGCCGGCGATCAGACCCAGTGCGAGGATGACGACGACGCGCTGGAGCACCACGTCGACGGGGAGCGTCGCGATGCCGAGGTAGCCGTAGTCCAGCCAGATGGCGACCGAGAGCGCGACCGACGCCGTCACGGCGGCGTCGAACTGGCGGTCCAGCCCGGACGCGAGCAGGTACGTCGCGACCGGGATGCCGAGGCCGATCACGGGGTACAGCAGCGCGGCGATGGCGTGCATCGACAGCATCGGCGCGTTGTTCTCCAGATACACCCCGCCGAAGCGTACGCCCAGCAGGAGGGCAACGATCACGGCCCCGAGGATGCCGTGCCGGAGCGTCGTCCGCGCCCGGACCGCGTCGAACTCCTCCAGCACGTCGTCGGTCAGTCGCGACCGGACGGTCGAGCCGATCCCGGACTGCCCGAGGCCGAGCATGACCGGGAGAAGGTAGGCGAGTTCGATCACCGTCGCCCAGCCGTCGGAGTCGGAGGGGCCGCCGTTGTCGAGGTAGATCCGGTAGACGCCGTCCTCGGTGACGAACGGCTGCCCCATGAACTCCTGTTCGACGTACGACTGGGCCTGCTCGGAGCTGTCGACGCGGTGGCGCAGCGTGAACCAGTCGAAATGCTCCTTGTGGGCCTGCATGACGACCCAGTCCTCGCTCTCGTTCGGACTCTCGTACATGCGGACGTGGATCCGCGAGCCGTAGTAGTCGCCGGTGTGGAACTGCGTCGTCTCGGTGACCCAGCGTCCCTCGCCGTCGCCGCCGGGGTCGAGGTACGCCCACCGCGTCGCGCCGGTGGTGCGGTCCCACGCGGTGGTCGGGCTGATCTCCTCCAGGAACGAGCGGTTCGCCGAGGCGTTGGTGTCGTTGGCCGCGGTCGCGTTGCCCGCTCGCGGCGTGGCGTTCTCCCCGGAGGCGTTGCCGACTATCGTCCCGTTCGCCGCGACAGATTCGTTGACGACGGTGCCGTTCCGGAGCGTCTCGTTGTCGCCCTCGACTATCGGGCGGCCGCCAAGGTCCTCCTCGTCCGCCTCGGTCTCGTTCCACTGCGTCGCCGTCTCCTCCTGCATGATCCGCATGACCTCCGAGGTGTTGCCGACGACGACGAGGTTTATCGGGCTCCGCTGGGTGAACCGCGGCCGGGAGTTGAGATAGGGGTAGAAGCCGCTCTCGGTGCCGTTCGGCGAGACGAGTTCCGGGGCCGGGTCGTGTGTCGGCGCCACGTCGTCGGCCGTCAGCGGCGCGAACAGCGAGAGCCCGCCCGCGGCCACCAGCGCGATCAGCGCCAGCGCCGCCGCCACCGTGATCCACCGTCGCATTCGAGCGCTCTAGCACGCGAGAGGGTATAAGCGGATCCGCGGTCGCCGCCTCCGTTCACTCGACCCGCGAGGCGACGTACTTCGAGACGTGGTCGTCGGTCCGGCGCTTGAACCCGGCCTGCCGGGCGAGGCGGTCGAGTTCCCGCGAGACGAGGCTGCCGTACTGGACCGCCTTCTTCTCGCGGAACGCGACGCGGTCGGGGACGAACGCCCGGGCTGCGAGACGGAGCGCGCGCTTTCGCTCGCCGCGGTCGTCGACGAGCGCGTCGCCCGGCAGCGCGAGCGCGGCCCGCACGACGCGGTCGTCGAGCATCGGCGCGACCGGCTCGACACCGGCCGCCCGGAGCGCCAGCACGTCCCGCTCTAGCTGGTCGGGGAGCGTGCCGAGCAGTTCCCGGCGCGCGCCGCGAACCGTGTCGGCCTCGACACGCGGGTCCTCCGGCGCGCGGGCGACCTTGGCGTAGCCGCCGAACAGTTCGTCCGCGCCCTGGCCGACCGCGAGGCGGCCGTAGCCGTCGGCGGCCGCCCGCTCGGCGACGAGATAGAGCGGGAGCGCGATGCTCACGTCCATCGCGTTCGTCCGCCCGGCGGCGCGGGCGACTTCGGGGACCGCACGCTCCAGGTCGTCCGGAGTTAGTTCGACGACGCGCAGGTCCCGCCCCATCGCGTCGGCGGCGTCGCGGGCGGCCGCGACGTCGTGACTCTCCGGGAACCCCGCGACGTACAGCGGTGCGTCGAGGCGGCTGGCGACGACCGCGGAGTCGACGCCGCCGGAGAACGCGACGGCGGTGGCAGCCTCTGTCCCCCCGTCCGCGGCGGCCACCTCGTCGAGCGCCCCAGTGAGCGCCTCTCGGAGCGAGACGACGGCCTCGCGCTCGTCGGTGACGGGATCCGGGTCCGGCAGGCTCCAGACGCGCTCCGCGGCGGTCGGGTCGTCCACCTGCCCGGCGTGGCCCGCCGGGAACGGCTCCGGATCGGCCAGTTCGCCCGGCGCGAACGCCCAGTCGTCGCCGTCGAAAAACAGCGGTTGCCGGCCCAGCACGTCGCGGACGAGGCGGCCGTCGACCGCGCCCGCGAACCCGCGGGTGCCGGGAAGTGGGTCGTCCTCGTCTAGCGCGCGGCGGACCGTCTCGGCGGTCGCGCCCCGCAGCGTCATCGCAGCAGCGAGAACAGCCCGTTCTTGACGCGGCGCGTCGCCCCCCCGGCGGCCTGCCGGAAGCTGATGTGCCAGGGCGTCCGCTTGCCCTCGACCGTGGTCCGGCCCTCGCGGATCGCGTCCAGTATCGCGTCGACGCTGCGCTCCTCCGCGCCGATGCGCGTGACCGCCTGCCCGACCATCTCGCTGATGTGGGCGTCGCTCCCGGCGGTCATCGGGATTCCGCGCTCCCGGGCGAACCGCTCGGCCTGCCGGTTCGCCCGGCCGGTGAGCAGCCGCGAGTTGTACACCTCTATCGCGTCGGCCTCGGCCAGCGCGTCCTTCGAGATGTTGGCGAGGACGCCGTGGCGGGACTCCTGGAACGGGTGCGGAACGACGGCGATGCCGCCCAGATCGCGGATGCGGTCCAGCGACTCGTCGTACGGCAGCCCCTCGGGCACGCGCTCCTCGACGCCGAGCGCGAGAACGTGCCCAGCGGCGGTCGACACCTCCATCCCGGGGATGCCGACCAGCCCGTACTCCGCGGCGCGCTCGGCGGCCTCCAGGCTCGCGTCGATCTCGTCGTGGTCGGTGACCGCGAGCGCGTCGAGTCCCACCGCGTCCGCCTGCTTCAGCAGGAGTTCGACCGGGTCCCGGCCGTCGTACGACAGCGACGAGTGGCAGTGGAGTTCGGCCGACAGCACGGGTCGGGCTTCGCAGGCCCGTGGCAAAAGCGCCTCGGTACGGAGTCGGTCGTAGTCCGTCCCGTTTTGGGGATATCCGCATCGTCGGCCGCTTCGCCGTTTCGTTGCGATCCGGAACGCGGCAGATCGATACGGTACCGGCCCCATCACACCGACCACGAACGACGTATCCGATTCCTTTAGAGTCAGTTATATTATTAGCTATTCCTCAAAACTTTTTTATTTATATGCTCTAGCTATAACTTGCAATGGAAGAAAACTCATCTAAAAACAGGAGAAACGTCCTCAAATCGATCGGTGCCGGTATCGGTGCCACCGGATTCGCCGGACTCGGTGCCGCCAGCGACGACGACGGCACGACGGATCAGACCGTCGACGTACACACCGAGACCCTGAGTGCGAAGGAGACGAACGCGTACTTCGGGCAGGCCCAGCGGACCGAGACCACGCGAGCGCTGAAGGAGTTCCTTCGGGAGGAGGGCCTCCACGCCGACCGGACCCGCCTGACCGGCACCCGGGTCAACGCGGACTTCGTCTCGGAACACGTCTCGCTCAAGGCGCCCTTCCAGTCGAGCGAAGACACGACCGAGGGCTATCTCGACCTGCGTGTGTTCGACGACAGTGCCGTCACGGCGAAGGCGTATGTCGACGGGACGGTCTACGTCGCCGACCGCTTCACGCTCCGCAGCGACGGCGCGGACGTGATGACCGAACTCGACCGGGAGCAGTTGACCCAGTCGGCGGTCAGCACACAGGTCACCCGTAACTGCAGCGCTACGTACACGTTCAACGGCGACGGCTACGGCTGTAAGATCCTGCAGGGGCTCGCTGCCGTCGGGGCGTCCGTGCTGATGCTCGTCCCCGAACCGTCCTCGACCGCGATCGGCACGGTCGCACTCACGGGCATCCTCGGCGGTGGCTGTACGCTCTTCGAGGCCGTGAACAAGTACTTCGACGACTGCGACGTGGGGAAGCTCCGGCTCTGTGTCGTCCAGCCCTGTACGATCTGTACCCCGTCGCTGTATCTCTACCCCGTCGACTGCGCCTGACTCGTCAGCCGACGAACCGCATCCTCCCTAATACTGTCGTAACAAAACGGACCGAAACCCGCTCAAACCCCGCGAAATGAACTACCCCAAGACGGACACTCGATCCATGGAACGGTACAGACTGGCACTGTTGTTGATACTCGTCGGCGTCGGCCTAGAGAGTCTGACCACGCTCGCCGCCAACGCGGTCGGCGAACAGGGAGCGTTCCTCGAATCACCGCTCGTCACCGGCCTGGCAGGAGTGATCGTAGTCGCCGGAGGTGGGCTTCTCCTCTGGGACCTCCTCTAGTAGGCCTCCCCGGCCCCGAGCGGTCACCGATTTTCGGCTTCGATCCCGCGCCCGGACGGTGAGCTTTGCGTTCCCGACTCGGGTCGGGCCTGTCCGTTGCTTGCCACCTATCCTGCCTGTCTCTCCCGAGTCGACTCAGTGGCCCCCTCGCCGCCGGACGTTCACCGACCGTGCGAAAGTACGGGTGATACGCAGCACGGACGACTGCGACGCCGGCCGTTCATGCTTGCACCGTCGTTCCCGAACCCCGTCCGCACGAGTCCGCCCGCCCGGAAGTGTGCATATGCCTGCACATGGAAAGGCATTAATCAGGCGTGTCTGTACAGAGAAGTGAATGAGCCTCTCCGATCGAGACCGCGAACTCGTCGTCGCCGAACTCGGCCGCGAGCCGACGCCCGCGGAGGCCGCGCTGTTCGAGAACCTCTGGAGCGAACACTGCGCCTACCGGTCGTCCCGCCCCCTGCTGTCGGCGTTCGACAGTTCTGGCGAGCAGGTCGTGATCGGTCCCGGCGACGACGCCGCTGTCGTTGCCCTCGATGACTCCACCTACATCACCATGGGCGTCGAGAGCCACAACCACCCCTCCTACGTCGACCCGTACGACGGCGCGGCGACGGGCGTCGGCGGCATCGTCCGCGACACGCTGTCGATGGGGGCCTACCCCATCGCGCTGGCCGACTCGCTGTACTTCGGGGACTTCGACCGCGAACACTCCCGCTACCTGTTCGACGGCGTCGTGGAGGGGATCGGCGACTACGGCAACTCCATCGGCGTCCCGACCGTCGCCGGGAGCGTCGCCTTCCACGACGACTACGAGGGCAACCCGCTGGTCAACGTCGCCTGCGTCGGCCTGATCGACGACCCCGAGCGCCTCGTCACCGCCGAGGCACAGGAGCCGGGGAACAAGCTCGTCCTCGTCGGCAACGCGACCGGCCGGGACGGCCTCGGCGGCGCGTCCTTCGCCAGCGAGGACCTCTCGGAGGACGCCGAGACGGAGGACCGCCCCGCCGTTCAGGTCGGCGACCCGTACACCGAGAAGCTGCTCATCGAGGCCAACGAAGCGCTCGTCGACGAGGGGCTGGTCGAGTCGGCCCGCGACCTCGGTGCGGCCGGCCTCGGCGGAGCCTCCAGCGAACTCGTCGCCAAGGGCGGTCTCGGGGCCGAGATCGAACTCGACCGCGTCCACCAGCGCGAGCCGAACATGAACGCCATGGAGATCCTGCTCGCCGAGTCCCAGGAGCGGATGTGCTACGAGGTCGCCCCCGACAACGTCGACCGCGTCCGGGAGATCGCCGAGCGGTTCGACCTCGGCTGCTCGGTCATCGGCGAGGTGACCGACGGGAACTACGTCTGCACCTTCGAAGACAGCGAGGCGCGACGCGCCTCGGACGAGCCGAGCGGCGAGGACGACGAGCCGCGAGGCCGCGAGACCGTCGTCGACGCCCCCGCCGAGTTCCTCGGCGACGGCGCGCCGATGAACGACCTGCCGAGCGAGGCACCGAGCCAGCCCGAGACCGACCTGCCCGAGACCGACCTCGGCGAGGCGTTCGAGGCCGTCGTCGGCAACCCGAACACCGCCTCGAAGCGCTGGGTGTACCGCCAGTACGACCACGAGGTCGGCGTCCGGACGAGCGTGCCGCCGGGCGACGACGCCGCGGTACTGGCCGTCAGGGAGGCAGACACCGGCCTCGCCATCTCGGCCGGTGCGGACCCGAACTGGACCGACGCCGCGCCGTACGACGGGGCCCGCGCCGTCGCGCTGGAGAACGCCACGAACCTCGCCGCGAAGGGCGCGACGCCCCTGGCCGCGGTCGACTGCCTCAACGGCGGCAACCCCGAGAAGCCCGACGTGTACGGCGGCTTCAAGGGGATCGTCGACGGGCTCGCGGACATGTGCGCGGCGCTCGACGTGCCGGTCGTCGGCGGCAACGTCTCGCTGTACAACGACTCGCCCTCGGGACCGATCCCGCCGACGCCGACGCTCGCGATGACCGGCACGAAGGACGGGTACGACGCGCCGCCCGCCGCGGCCGCGCCCGAGGGCGACCTGCTCGTCGTCGGTGACCCGGCGCTCGACGGCGAGGACGTGGCGCTCGGCGGCTCCGAGTACCTCGCGCGGTTCGGCGGAAGCGACGGGTTCTCGGCCCTGCCCGACGACCCCGCCGGCTTCGTCGCGGCGCTTGCCGACGTGGCGGACCACGACGCGACGCTCGCGGTTCACGACGTCTCCCACGGCGGCCTCGCGGTCGCGCTGGCCGAGATGGTCTCCGGCGAGGCCGGACTGGACGTGACGCTGCCCGAGGACGCCGACCCGACGGCCGCGCTGTTCCACGAGCGCCCCGGCCGCGCCGTCGTCCAGACGACCGACCCCGACGCCGTCCGCGCGGCGTTCGACGGGAGCGCCCCCGTCCACGCGGTCGGGAGGGCGACCGACGACGGCGCGCTGTCGGTCTCGGTCGGCGACCGCGAACTGACGTACGACGCCGACGACATCGCCGCCCTGCGGTCGGTCGTCACCGACGCGATGGGCTGATCTCGGGGCCGACAGCAGGACGTACCCGGCGGACAGCCGTCATTTTCAAATACGCCGGTCGATATCCTTGAGATAATGTGCCGGGACTGGGGAGTGGTGTCGCCGTGACCGACGACCCCGTCGTGCTCGTCGTCGAGGACGAGCCCGACCTGGCGGATCTGTACTCCTCGTGGCTGGCCGACCACTGCACCGTCAGGACCGCCTACGACGGGCCGGAGGCGCTGGACGCGATCGATGCGGACGTCAACGCCGTCCTGCTGGACCGCCTGATGCCCGGCCTCTCCGGCGACCGTGTGCTCGACGCGATCCGCGACCGTGACCTTGACTGCCGGGTGGCGATGGTGACGGCGGTCGAACCGGACTTCGACATCATCGGCATGGGCTTCGACGACTACCTCGTCAAGCCAGTCTCGCCGGACGACCTCATCGACACCGTCGACCAGTTGCTCCTCCGGTCGACGTACGACGCTCAGATCCAGGAGTTCTTCGCGCTCGCCTCCAAGCGCGCGCTGCTCGAATCACAGAAACCCGAGGCCGAACTCCGGGCCAGCGAGGAGTACGCCCGTCTGGAGGACCGCCTCGCAGTGCTCCGCGAACGGGTCGACGACACGGTCGCCCAGCTATCGGGGTCCGACGACTACGAGCAGGCCTGCCGCGACATCACGCAGGAGGAGCCTACCTGAAATCCGGGTCCAGCGTCGTGACCGCCGACACCTCGAACCGGAGCGTCCCGGCCGGCGTCGTCGCCGTCGAGAACTCCCAGCCGTGGGCGCGGGCGATCTCCCGGGCGATCGCCGGGCCGACCGGCCCGGCGTCCGGGTCCGTGATCCGCTCCCGGTTCTCCGCCGCCGGCACGTCCACGCGGTCCACGAAGAAGCCGTCGCTGTAGCCGCCGTCCGCCACCGAACGGGCCGTCGCCTCCGCGAGCAGGCCGATCCGGGCCTCGGCGCGCTCGCCGTCCGGCGACCAGCGGAACAGCCCCTCGAACAGTCGGACGAGCCGCTCGCGGTCCGCCCGGAGCGTCGCGTCGTCGTCGACGGTCAGCGACAGCCCCGACACGGGCACCGTGTCGTCGTCGATGACGTTCTCGCCCGCTTCCTCGACCACGTCCGCGACGCGTTCCTGCGTTCGCGGCCCGAGCGACGACCGGGCCGTCGACAGCTCCGCGGCGTCGTCGACGAGGCGGTCCGCGACGGCGAGCGTCTCCCGGAGTTCGCCCGCGCGGTCGGCGTCTACGTCGGCGTCGTCGAGCGCACCAAGCGTCTCATCGAGCCGAGCCGCCACGTCGCCTTCGAGCAGTTCCTGCAGTGCACCGAGGCGCTCGCTCTGCCGGGAGATGGCCGACTCACGCTCGGAGAGCAGGCGCTCGCGCTCCGCCCGGTCGAGTTCGAGCTCGGCCTGGGCCGCGAGGATCTCCGTCAGCTCGCGGTCCCGCTCGTCGAACGCGCCGACGGTCCGCGCGCCCGTCATCAGGACGCCGTGGGAGCCGATCGGCGCGATGATCTCGCTCCGGATCGGCGTGTCGGGGTTGTACGTGTCGGCCGCCTCCCGCACGTCGTCGTACAGCGCGGACTCGCCCTCGTGGTACGCGTTCCAGACGAGCCCCTCGTTGCGGCCGAACTTCGGCAGCCCGCCGATCAGTTCGTGTGCCCCCGCAGTCGCCGCCACGGGGTCGAGGCTGCCCTCCTGCTCGTCCAGCAGCCACACGCCGCTGACGGGCATGTCGAGCAGTTCCGACGCCGTGTGGACGGTCACGGCACAGACCTCCTCCGGCGAGTCCGTCTCGTACAGCTGGCGGGTGACGCCGTGGAGCGACGTGACGACGCGCTCGAACTCCCGCCGGTCGGTCACGTCGCGGATCACGCCGGCGACGCCGTCGCCGTCGGTGCCCGGGATCCGGACCAGGCGCATCTCGCCGACGTGGGTCGACTCGTCGGCCATCTCGAACGTCGCCTCGACGCGGCGCTCCCCGTCGGTCCCCTCGCGGAGGGCGGCCATCGCGTCGACCAGCGCCGCGGTGCTTTCCTCGTCGATAGTCGCGACGCGGTGGAGCGCGGCGACCGGCGTCCCCACGAGGCGGTCCTGCGGGACGCCGAACGTCGCCTCGACGGCGCGGTTGACGTACGCGATCTCGTCGTCGGCGTTTATCGTGACGACGCCGTCGTGGACCGCCTCGACGATGGCGGCGTGCTGGTCGGCCTCGGCCTCCCGGCGCTTGCGCTCGGACACGTCCCGGAGGTACACCGACAGCCCCGTCTCGGAGGGGTACGCGCGCACCTCGAACCACGTCCCGATGGGGTTGTAGAACGTCTCGAACGCCACGTCCTCGCCCTCGTCCATCGCGTGGTGGAACTGGTTCGGGAACGGCGTGTCGGCCGTCTCCGGGAACACGTCCCAGATCACCCGGCCCTGCAGGCCCTCGCCGTCGCGGTCCAGCAGCTCGCGGGCGCGGTCGTTGAGGTAGGTGAACCGCCACGCGTTGTCGAGCGCGAAGAATGCGTCCGCGACCCGGTCGAGTATCTCCGGGGCCGTCGGCTCGTCCGCCGTCATGTCGTTCCCTCCGTGGGGGCCCGCGCCGGGACCGACGGCGCGGCGACCGTCCTCATCGACACTCGCTACGGACGGGGGCCACTTACCTTTCGTGGCCGCGGATCGTCGACCGGGTTACGGCCGTCCGTCCGTCACCGTTCCGGGCGCGGTGCCGCCTCGTAGCGCGCTATCTCGTCGGTCTTCTCGACGGCGGCGTACGTTGCTTCCAGCGTCTCCTCGGCCCGGAGCAGGCCGTGGCGGTCGAGGAACTCGCGGCCGTCGTCGGTGAGCCCGTAGAACACGTGGGGCCGGTCCCGGCTCCGGCGCTCGGGCGGGAGTTCGACGCGCTCGACGACGCCGACCTCCTGCAGCGCCGACAGGTGCCCGCGGATGGTCGAGTCGCTCTTGCTCGGGTTGACGTAGTCGAGTTCCCGCAGGGTCGGCAGCCCCTCGGGATGGCCGAGCACGTCCTGCAGGAGAGCGAAGCGCGTCTCCTGCGTGACGACGTTCAGGCGCTCGCGCTCCCGGTCGACCCCGCCGGCTGCCGCGTCGGGTCGGCTCATATCTACGTATCGTTCCGCCTCGTGTTTAACCGTTGTGGTGCAAACCACATTGGTCTAAACCAATGTGGTAACCGATCCGGTTACCGGATCGGTCTCCAGATCAGTAACCACATCGGCTGCCGGATCGGTGACCGACCCGGTCACCTGACCGCTTTACTTTCGCCGCGAACCGGGGGATTATTTACCGGTCGTTCGAGTGGACGACCCATGAGCGACGATCCACCGGACCGGCCTGATCCGCCGGACCGTGCCGACGCCGCCGATCCGCCGGACGGCTCGGAGCGACCGGACCGACCCGACCGGTCGGACCGCCCCGACCCACCCGACGGCGACGCGCCGCCGACGCCCGGCGAAGTCGCCGACCGCGCGGCCGACCACCTCCACGAGGGGTCCCTGACGCCGGAGGAGTACGAGCGACTCAAGGGCTCGGTGGCTGAACTGTCGCCGGTTTTCCGCCATGACAGCACGTACTTCGTCCTCGGGAGCTACGGCGACCCCGAGATCCGGCGGCTCCAGCTGGTCAAGGACCGTCTGAACCGCCGCCGGGACGCCTACGCCTTCCTGATGGTCGACGTGCGCAGGGAGTGGACGAACACCTACCTCAAGTTCCGGATCCTCGCGGACTACGTCGACACGGTCGTCGGCGTCGCCGAGCACGACCGCAGCGGCTTCCTCGTCGAGCAGGGGCTGTTCGTCGCCGACGAGGCGTACTTCCGGAAGACCCACGTCTGCAAGCGCGAGTACGACGGAATCGACGCTGACGACCTCGACACGGACGCCGACCCCGACGACCCCTACAGCGGAATGCAGACGCCCATCTTCGAGATGCTGGACGACGCCGGCCGCCTCCATCGCTGGACGACGGAGTCGGACCTTGAGGACTGCGTCGCGGCGATCGACTGACGGCGGCGACGGAGCGATAACCTACTCCGCGGCCGGGAGCGCGGCGCGAGCCACTGCGGCGAGCGCCGCGCGACCCACCGGGAGATCTTCGATCTCCCGAGCCCTGCCCC